>JAOUPR010000062.1 GCA_029879725.1 Gemmatimonadota bacterium
GCGGTATCTGCAGATCCGTCTCCAGAAGACCCCGTCCGAGGACTGGCGCCCCAGCGTCATCGCCATCACGCCGCGCACGTTCGACCGGTCTTCGCCGGTGCAGCTCCTGGAGTGGTTGTGCAACCGGTACGGGTTCGGCACGTACCTGCACTACATCCCCGGGTACCTGGAGGAGAAGAACTTCCGGGAGAGCCGCCTGGTGCAGGAGCGCCTCGTGCAGACCATGGAGGAGCGCAAGGGCACCATCTACATGGACACCATGATCAGCCCGTCCATGGCGTCCGCCCTGGCGCAGTGTCTCCAGATGCCGGGGGTCTCGGGGATGGAGAACAACACGATCCTCTTCGAGTACAGCGTGCACGATCCGGCGAAGGTGCTGGAGGAGACGATGGAGGGACTCCGCCTCGCGGGAGTCCCGCGGATGAATCGTCTGGTGCTGCGGCACGGCGAGAACTTCTTCGGCGCCCGCAAGAGCATCCACGTGTGGCTCACCTGGCACGACCACCGGAACGCCAATCTGATGATCCTGTTGGCGTACATCCTGCTGGGCCACAAGGACTGGCACGGGGCGGAGGTGAGCATCTTCGCCGCCTATCCGCGCAAGGAGGCTCGCGAGCGCACGGAGGAGCTGCGGCAGATGATCGCCGACGGGCGCCTCCTCATCAGCGAGAAGAACGTGATCGTGATCCCCACCGACGACGGCATCGACTTCCAGAGGCTGGTGGAGGTGCGGTCGGGCACGGCGGACCTGGTCCTGGTCGGGTTCACCGACGAACGCATCGAGCGCCGGGGAATCGAGCTGTTCCGGCGCTTCCCCAGCCTGCGTGACGTTCTCTTCGTGTCCGCCGAGGAGCGGATCTTCATCGAATAGGATCCGACCCGGCCCTACCGCCGGTCGCCGAAGGGGTGAATCTTTGGGGGAATGAACTTGCCCTTTTTCCTCTTCGTTCCGGAGGTTCGTGTGCGCGCCGTATCACTCGCGATGGTAGGAGTCCTGGGGTTCGCCCCCTCATCCCTGGCCGCCCAGGACGCATCGCAGATATGCGCCGAGCTGGCGGAGTACACCATCGGGCAGTGGGCCGAGTATCGGGTCACGGCGCCGGGGATGGAGCCCGGAACGCTTCGCCTGGCGCTGGTGGGCGAGGAGGAGGTGGACGGCACCAATCATCTCTGGTACGAGATGCAGATGGGGTCCCAGATGGGCCCGATGGTGATCCAGTTGCTCGTGCCGGGATACCCCTACGACGGGGGCGAAGTGAAGCGCGCCTTCCTGCAGATGGGCCCCGCGCCGGCCGCGGAACTCCCGCCGGAGACGCTGGCCATGATGCGGCAGCAGGCGGGGGGTGGGAACATGTCCGGCGGCGCCATCGAGGACTGCGAGCGGGCCGAGAACGTCGGTGACGAGGAAGTGTCGGTACCCGCCGGGTCCTTCGACTCGGTCCACCTGCGCACCACCGAAGACGCGGTGTACGACATGTGGGTGTCCCCGAAGGTCCCGTTCGGGGTCATCAAGTTCGTCTCGCCCGACCGGGGCGACATGGTGCTGACCGGGTCCGGCCTGGACGCCGAGCCGGCCATCGTTCGGGGGATGTAGACACCGGGCGTGCAAGGCGTCCGTGGCGCGTGAGGACCCTATTCGCGATCCCCGGCGTATGACCTGAGACGGTTTCGCCCCTGCGGGTCCCGCCCCTGTACGCGAGGTCTCGACATGTTCGCACTCCTGTTCGCACTGGCCGTGGGTGCCTGGTATCCGTACGCCGCGTCCCTTCCGTCGGCCGTGGTGCCTGCGGATACACTCCATGTGCTCCGCGTGACCCCGGATTCCGTCGTCTCCCGCCGGGATTCGGTGGTCATCACCTTCGACCGGCCCATGGTCGGATCACTGGACGCGCCTGCGTCGGTGTCCGACTTCCTGGAGCTTTCGCCGGCCGTCGCGGGGACGCTGTCGTGGCGCGACCCCGTGTCGCTCGTCTTCGTTCCCGCCGGTCCCTGGCCCCGCGACACCGAGTACCGTCTCACGGTGCGCGCGGGCGTGACCGCGATGGGGGGCGAGGTGCTGGTCGCGCCGTCCACACACCGGCTGCGGACGGCGCCGCCGCTGGTGTACGCCGTGGCCCTCCCGGACGAGCGTCGATGGCTGGATCCTCAGGTTTCCATCGCCGGGTACCAGGACTCGATCCCCGCCTTCGTGGCGCTGGCCGATGGCGAGATCCTCGCGGAGAGGGTGGAGGAACGGGCCAGGGTCGTGGCGGGGTATCCGAGGACTCCTCGATGCGTCGAGGTCGAGCCCGTCGCGGTGCGGACGTCCGCGCGGTCGCTCCGGGATGACGATCCACGTTCCTTCGAATGGCAGGCGCGGAGGATCGTCGGCCAGGGGCTGACCCTCGACTCCCTCCAGGTCCTGGAGATCGTGCCCGTTCGGGCGCTGCCGGAGTCGTGCGTCTGGAGCCTCGTGGTGCCGCGCCGGGTCGGCGAGGTACCCGACACGGTGCGCACCGACCGGGCGGGGGCGTATCCGTTCCTCCACTTCTCCTTCACGACCCGTGGCCCTCCCGACGCGCACATCGATCGGTGCCATGCGTCGGGTGTGTGTGACCTCTCGTTCTCCCGTCCGGTGACCGGTGAAGAGATGGTGGAGGCGGTCTCCGGCGTCCCGGCCCTTCCCCAGGGATGGACGGATGGGATCGACCGGAAGCGGGTGAGTGGGGGGTGGTCCATCCCCACCGGGCTCCCGCCGCAGCGGTCGGTGGTGTTCCGGATCTCCCCCACGTTGACCGATGTCTTCGGAGACACGCTGGGTCGTGAGATCACCTTGAGCGCCACGATCCCATCCTTTCCCAAGGCCGTGTCGTGGTATTCCGGCCGGGTGATGGCGTATCGGGAGGGAGGGCGCTTCGTGGTTCCCATGTCGTACATGAACGTGGATGCGTGGAGTGTCTGGCGCGCGCCCGTGCCCGACTCGTTGGAACTCGCGCTCCTCCGCGACCGCACCGCCTGGTGGGAGTCGCACCTCTCGCACGAGTGGAATCTCCGTTTCGAAGCGCTGACGACGGAGGTCGATTCGGCACGCGATACGCTCCGGTGGGTGGACCTTCCGGTAAGTGGCGAAGGTGGAAGGGAGGCGGCTCTCACCGCCATGAGGGTCCGCGGACGTGGGGTGCCCCACTTCGAGGACTCCACCGTGGCCGTGGTGCAGTCCACGGATCTGGCCGTGTTTGCCCGGTCCGGGATGGACCAGGCGGTGATTCGGGTCATCGGTGTCCGAGATGGGCTCCCCCGCGAAGGCGCCGAGGTGACGGTCTACGACGTCGGGGGCGGCATGCGAGCGAAGGGGGCGACCGACGCTTCCGGGATGGCGCGCTTCGATTCCCTCTCCTGGCCCACGCCCTGTGCGGACTGCGTGGACGGATGGCGAGCGGATTCCTTCGACGGACACGTCGAGGTGCGATCGGGTCGGGATCGGGCCCTGGCCATCCTCGGGGAGGCGGTTCCCGAGTCGGGACGGATCTATCGGTGGGGGAGCCGTGGGGGGGACCGCGCGCCCGCGACGGTGCGGGTGATCGCCGACCGACCCCGGTACCGTCCGGGGGAGACCATCCATGCCAAGGTGGTGGCTCGGGTGGGGACGTCGGGAGCGCTCGGGGTGCCCCGGGGCGACTCCATACGCTGGAAGTTCTACGACGCCAAGGGCGCGCTCCTGGAAGACCAGGTGCACGCCTTGTCGGACTTCGGCACGGCGGCGCGGTCGTTCCGCATCGACCCGGACGCGCCCCTCGGGTCGTACCGGTCGGAGATCCAGCTCTTCCGCGCAGGATCCTGGCGGACCATGACCCGCCAGGGCGTCGACGTGGAGGAATACCGGACGCCGGAGTTCCTGGTGAGCCTGGTGGCGTCGGATTCCGCCGTCACCGTGGGCGATTCCGTGACCGTCACGGCCCAGGGGCGGTACCTCTTCGAGGCTCCGATGGTGGGCGCCGACGTGGAGTGGCGGATCTCGGCCATTCCCGTCTTTGAGGTGGCCCGCCTCATCCCGGGGATGCAGGGGTGGGTGGTGGGGGACGCGAATCGGATGGAGTCGGATCCGGAGGTCACGGCCGACACCCTCGACGGGCGCGGTGAGGCCTTCATCCGCTTCAGGGCGGAGCCGCGGGGCATGCCGCTCCCGTATCGCAGCATCGTCCAGGCCACGGTGACGGACGCCAACCGTCAGACCATGACGGACCGGGTGGACGTGGTGGTCCACCCGGCTTCGTGGTACGTGGGCGTCCGGGAGCCGGAGGAGGCGGGGCCGTGGGTCGCCGAGCGTCCCGTTTCCGTCGACGTGGTCGTGGTGGACCAGCAGGGGCGTCGCGTCCCGGATGTCCGGGTGCGTGGGGTCCTGGTCCTCACGGATTCACCGGCACGCGGCGAGGTGGCGGACACGGTCGCGAACTGCTCCGTGACCACCGCGGTCGAGCCCGTGTCGTGTACCTTCGTTCCGCCCGGGAGAGGAACGTACGAGCTGGTGCTGGAGGTCACGGATCCCGACGGGAGATCGTCCATCACCATCCTCCGTCGTTGGGTGGGTACCCGAATGGGATTTCCTGGATTCGGCGGACCCGGCGAAGAGGAGACCTGGGTGTCCGTGGACCGGGGTTCGTACACCGTCGGGGATACCGCCGTTCTCACGGTCACGTCCCCGTTCGGGGAGGGCGACGCCTGGGTGGCGGTGATGCAGGAGCGGATCCTCGAGAGCCGGGTCCTGCGGGTGGGGGGGGACACGGTACAGATCCGGATCCCGGTGGACGAGGGAATGATCCCCATGGCCCAGGTGTCCGTGGTCTTCTCGCGACCCGTGGACTCCAGGTTCCGGGTGCTTCCGGATTCGGTGAACGTGAGGCAGGTGGCCGCGTGGATCATGGTCGACCCCTCTCCGAAGTGGCTGGAGGTGCGCGTGACGCCCGAGGAGCCCGAGTATCAGCCGGGGGACTCGGCGCGGTTCAGTGTGAGCGTACGGGATCAGGGCGGCGCCGGCGTTCCCGCCGAGGTGATGCTGTGGGCCGTGGACGAAGGGGAGATGGCGGCCACGTCCTGGGAGCTTCCCGACCCCGTGTCCCTCATGTACGAACGGAAGAACGGCGCCATTGTCGCGAGCAGCAATCTCACGGTGGTGGGTGCCGAGACACGGCGGTGGGCGAACCGGGGAAGGGTCGCGCTGGCCTCGTCGGTACAGGGGGTCAGCCTGGACGAGATCGTGGTCACGGGAGCCGCGGCGGTGGGGGTGGGACAGAGTCCGACCGCCGTCATAGTGCGCCACGACTTCCGCTCCACAGCGTTCTTCCTCGCCTCCATCGTCACCGACGAGGAGGGGAACGCCGCGGCTGCCGCGAAGCTCCCGGACAATCTCACCACCTTCCGCGTCATGGCCGTGGCCGTGTCACGAGAGGACCGGTTCGGCTCCGGGGAGTCGAAGATCGTGGTGGACCTTCCGCTCATGGCGCGCCTGGCACTTCCCCGTTTCGTGCGTCCGAGCGACCGTTTCCGGGCGGGTGTGGTGGTGAACTCCAAGCTCGCCGACACGGTGCTCGTGCAGGTCACGATGGAGGCGAGCGGGATCGAGGCTTCGAACGCGGGTCCCCGTGAACTCGAGGTGGAGTCCAACCGGGGGTACGACGTCCGCTTCGGTTTCCGGGCGCAACGTGGGGACTCGGCGCGCTTCGAGTTCCAGCTTCGCGGGGGTGGCGAGGCCGACGCCGTGCGGACGGTCCTTCCGGTGGAGCCCACGGCGACGCGGCTCGTGCGCACGTACACCGGTGTGTTGCACGACGAGGACCGCTTCTCTCCCGCCATCGAGGACGACCTGGACCTGGGCGACTCCTCGCTGGAGATCGACTTCGGGTCATCCCCCCTCGCCTTCATCTCGGCCGTGGGCCGGATCCTGCGGGCCTACCCGTACCACTGTTCGGAGCAGGTGGCGAGCGCCACCCTTCCCCTGGTGGCCATGCACCGAGCGGGACTCGCCGGCGCCTCGCGGTTGGACGACCCGGCGTCGAGGGAGCGGGAGATCGACCGGGCGATCCGGATCCTGGCGCGGCGCCAGGGGGAGGACGGTGGGATCGGGTACTGGACCCAGGGGCGGATGGAGAGCGTCTTCGTCACGGCGCACGTGGCGCGGATGTTCATGGAGGCGCGCTCGGCGGAGGTCGAGATCCCCGAGGACGTCCTCGGTCGCATGGGGGACTACCTCACGGCGTACCTCGCCGGGTACGCGGAGAGGGGCGACCGACTCGTCGAGAACCCGGACCTGGTGCTGCGGATGCTGGACCGCATGGCGTATCGGTATCGCTGGAGCGAGCGGGTGGCCGCGGTGGATGCCCTCAGCCGCATGGGAAGAGGCGACGCGGCCGCGGAGGATGCGCTCCTCCGCGACGTGGCCAACCTCTTCTGGACGGATCGCCTGATCCTGGCGCAGGCGCTGGGGCGTTCAGGGCGCTCCGACGAGGCGAGACGCCTCGTCACGGAGACCCTCGCCGAGGTGGCGGTGGAGGGGCGCACCTTGCTCCTTCCGGAGCACATGCGCACCTCACGGTACTCGTACTTCAATTCCTCGACCGCTCCCACGGCGGTACTGGTGGAGACGTTGATCCTTCTCGATCCCGGCCACCCCGCCCTCGGTCCGGGCGTGGAGGGGCTGGTCCAGCGGAGCCGGGCCGGGAGCCGGCACATGTGGAATACGTACGACTACGCCTGGGTGACGCTGGCGCTGGCGCGCTACGCCGAGCATACGGGGGCGCAGCCGTCGCGGGTGGTGAGGCTCGAGACTCCCGGAACCACCGTGGAGTTGGCCGCCCGCGCCGGGGAATCCCAGGCCGTTCTGCCGCTGTCTCGTGCGCTCCCCGACGGTGGAGACGAGCTTCCCCTGCGTCTCGCGGCCGAAGGAGACGGCCCGCCCCTGTTCTACTTCACGACGCTCTCCATGATGCCGTCAGGGGAGTATCCCAACCCCGTGGACCAGGGGATCGCGGTGGAGCGGTGGTACGAGGACTACGCCACCGGTGCGCCGGTGGTGGACGCCACCGAGGGGGATCTGATCCGCGTGCGGCTTCGCGTGACCGTTCCCGAAGACCGGTACTTCGTGGTGGTGGACGACCCGCTCCCGGCCGGGCTGGAGGCCGTGGACGTGGGGACGCCCGCGAGCCCGTTGATGGGTTCCGGGAGCTTCCGGTTCTGGTCCGTGTGGGATCACCGGGAGATGCGTGACGAGCGCGTGATCTTCTCCTCGACCCATCTCTGGAGAGGTACGCATACGATGACGTACGTGGTGCGGGCGACGACGGAGGGGACGTTCTTCTACCCGCCGGCGCACGCGGAAGAGATGTACAACCCCGGCTTGAACGGACGCACGGGTGGGGGGCGCTTCGTCGTGAAGCCGAAGGGGTGAGCGGCGCGCCCCTACGCGAATCCCAGGCTCAGCCGCCCGCCCTGCTGGCGGGCCTTCTCCTGCGCCTGTATGGCGGCTTCGAGGAGGTCAGCCGGCTGCTTCATGTCTTCGTGGTAGGCGGCGATCCCCACCGCGAAGGGCGCGGTGACGGCTCCGTCCAGGATGGTGGCCACGCGGTCTCCGGCCACCCTGGCGCCGTGGAGGTTGCAGGCCAGGAGGACGATGGCGAAGCGGCCGTTCCCGAGGTACGCCAGCATGTCCGCGGCCCGGGTCGCCTCCCACAGGGCGTGTCCGGCGGTGGGGATCACGGAATCGTGGGCGTCTTCGACGTCGATGAGCACCAGCGTGAGGGGGACACCCCGGTCCGCTCCCTCGAAGAGGTAGCGGAACACGGTCCAGAACTGGAGTTCGTTCGGGAGCCTGGTGGCCGAGTCGGTGAGTGCCGGATGGCCCTGGGGTTGATCCGTCATCTGAAGTCCGTCATTCAGCGGTGGAGGGGGGACGTCGACTTCTTCAACAACAATGTGGCCGAACCCCCCGTTCGCGCTACCCGTGAGACAGGGTGTCCGGTCTCCGGGGGGAGGGCCAGGGCCACGATTTCCACCGGGCTCTCGTACCCTCCCACCGTGACGACCACGTACTGTTTCCCGTCGTGGAGGTACGTCATGGGGAGCCCCGACTGCGCCGCGGGGAGCGCGATTTCCGCCACGATGACTCCGGTGTCCTTGGCGTGGGCCCGCAGGACGGGATCGCCGCCGTACCCCTCTCCGGCGAAGAGGAGCGTGGCGGTGGCCAGGAGACCGGCGCGCGTCGGCCTGCCGGTGCGGGGAAGCGAGGCCGGGTCCACGCCCAGGGCCTCGCCCACGTACGCCGGCGTGTCGCCGTTGGCCATCATCCAGACGTGCTCCCCCGTGGTCAGGTCGATGGCGGTGATCCTTCCCCAAGGGGGCTTCACCAGGGGCACCCCGGGGGCGAACTGGGGGGCGCGCCCGGCCTGGATGTAGTGCATGTCCGAGGCTTCCTCGTCGTGGACCAGGGCGAGGAGGGCCGGGTTGGTGGCGGATCCCACGTAGAGGAGGCCCGTCTCGGGGTCCAGCGCTCCGGCCTCCCAGTTGGCCCCCCCCAGGGATCCGGGGAGGGAGAGGGTGCCCTCGGTGCCGTCGGGGGCGTCGGCCAGTGAAGGAGGCGTGAACAGCGGCCCCATCCGGTACGGCCGAGCCAGCTCCAGCGCCCGGGCGCGGACCTCCGGGGTGAAGTCCAGGAGGTCGTCCGGGGAGACCCCCTGACGGTCGAAGGGCGCCGGGCGGGTGGGGAAGGGCTGGGTGGGCGACGTCCACTCGTGGGGGACGTCGGTCTGCGGCACGGGCCGTTCTTCCATGGGCCATACGGGCTCGCCGGTGATGCGGTCGAACACGTACGCGAAGGCCTGCTTGGTGAGCTGGACCACGACCTTCCGGGGCACGGCCTCGATGGTGATGTCGGCCAGGATGGGCGCCGTGGGGGTGTCCCAGTCCCAGATGTCGTGATGGACGAGCTGCTGGTGCCAGACCCGTTCCCCGGTGGACGCCCGCAGCGCCACCAGGGAAGACGAGTAGAGATTGGCTCCCGGGCGGTGGCCTCCGTAGTAGTCTCCGGTGGCGCTCTCCACGGGGAGGTATGCCAGGTCCGTCTCCGGATCGTACGACATGGGCGCCCACACCGCCGCGTTCCCCGTGTAGCTCCAGGAGTCGTCGAGCCAACTCTCGTTCCCGGGCTCGCCGGGCTCGGGAATGGTGTGGAACGTCCACAGGAGCCGACCGGTCCGGGCGTCGTATCCGCGTACGTCTCCGGGGGTGTTCACGTAGGACGGGGGGCGCATCCCGACATGGTGGGCCGATCCCACCACGATGACGTTGCCCGCCACCAGTGGGGGCGAGCTGGCCCCCGTGGAGCCCACCATGTCCACGCCGGGCCGGGTGCGGTGCTCCTCCATGAGGTCCACCACGCCGCCCTGGCCGAACCCGGACACCGGGAGCCCGGTGGCGGCGTCGAGGGCGACCAGGTGGTATCCCGGCGTGATGACCAGGACCCGACCCACGCCCTCGCCGTCCCGCCAGAAGGCGACCCCTCGCCCCGAGTTGGGACGGGGCGCCTTCTCGAGACGGTCTCCTTCGTCCGCGTTCCACGTCCAGATCGTCTTCCCTGTTCCGGGATCGAGGGCGACCACGGCGCGGTGCGCGCCGGCGGTGGCGTACAGGACACCGTCCACCAGGATGGGGGTGGTCTCGCCCTTGATCTCCGGGCGGGGCCCGAAGGCCGCCGACGACCATCTCCACGCGATCTCCAGCTCGCCGACGTTGGAGGCGTCGATGCCGTCCAGGGGGGAGTACCGCGTATGGGCGGCGGATCCGCCGTACACGGGCCACCCTCCGTCGGCCGGGGTGGTCTGGGCGGCGGCCTGGGCCGGGGCGTTCGCGGCGAGGGCCAGGACCAGGCCCAGGGCCCGGGAGGGCGGCGGGAACGTCCGTCGCGGGGATGTCTTCCGATTCATGGCTCGTGGGTCCGGGGGAGGCGCGGAGGGCGTAACCTGGCCGCCCGCGAAGCCGACCGCCAGATTTCCCCCTGATTCGTCCTGGTCCGCGGGTCCGTCCCGCACCACCCGGCGCGCCATGATCCTGCATCGACACCATGCCTCGGACGTCGCCGCGGACTCCTCCGGGAGCCGGGCGGAGCGGCCGTCGCGCGCGCGCACGGTGCTCGGCGGGTTGCTGGGCGCGGCCGCCGCCCTGGTCCTGCTGGGTCCACGACCCGCAGTGCCTGCGGCGCCCCCGGTACCGGAGCTCCCGGGCGACCTGGAGGGGTATCTGCGGGCACGGGAGTCCGGGGTGCCGGGTCTCCGCGCCGAAGCGGCGGCCGCCATCGAGTGGCACGATTCCGCGGCCCGGGAGCCGACCGCTCTGTCCGTGGTCTATCTCCACGGGTTCTCCGCGGATCGCCACGAGATCGATCCGGTGCCGGCTCGGGTGGCGGAGGCGCTCGGGGCCAACGCGTTCTACGCCCGCCTGGCGGGACGCGGAGCCGATGAGGATGCCCTGGGGGGCGTGGGCGTGGGGGACTGGTTCGCCGATGCCGCCGAGGCCATGGCCGTGGGCCGTCGCCTGGGAGATCGGGTGGTGGTGGTGGCCACGTCCACGGGGGGCACGCTGGCGCTCTGGATGGCGCTGCAGGAGGGGTGGGGCGAGGACATCGCGGCCCTGGTCCTGGTGTCGCCCAACCTGGGGCTGGCCGACCCCGCCGCCCGGGTTCTCACCTGGCCGTGGGGGGGCGTGATGGTCCGCATGTTGCTCGGGCCGTACCGGAGCTTCGAGTCGCGCGACGCCGCGCACTGGACCACGCGGTACCCGTCGCGGGCCCTGGTCCCCATGGCCGCCCTGGTGCGGGAGGTGTGGAAGGCCGACCTGGGAGCGGTGGAGACGCCGGTGCTGGTGCTCTACTCGCAGGAGGACACGGTGCTGGATTCCCGGCGCACGGTGAAGGGGTTCGAGCGGCTGGGGAGCGAGGTGAAGCGCCTGGTCGAGGTGACGGGCCCGGGGGACCCGCAGCGGCACGTCCTCGCCGGAGACGTGCTCTCTCCCGAGACCACCGATGCGGTCGTGGACACCGTGGTGGCTTTCCTGCGGGAACTCCCCGGAGGCGGAGCGTGACGGAGGAGGGCCGCCTCGCCGACGGGACCGTGCCGGCGTCCCCGGCGGATCTGCTGCGTCACCTGGAGGGGCTCGGCGTCGCCGCCGTCACGGTGGAGCACCCGCCCGTGTTCACCGTCGACGAGGCGAAGCGCCTCCGGGGCGAGATCCCGGGGGCGCACGTGAAGAACCTCTTCCTGCGCGACCGGAAGGGCCGCCGCATGTGGCTGGTGGTGTGCCTGGAAGACCGCGCGGTGGACCTGGCCGACCTCGCGGGGCGGATCGGGGCCGACCGCCTCTCCTTCGGGAGCGCGGACCGTCTCATGACGTACCTGGGCGTGATCCCCGGGGCCGTGACCCCTTTCGCCGTGATCAACGATCATGGCGGCGCGGTCCAGGTGGTGCTGGACCAGGGGCTGCGGGAGGTGGAGCCGTGGAGCTTCCATCCCCTGGACAACGGGATGACCACGACGTTGGACGGGGAGGGGCTGGTGCGGTTCCTGGAGTCGGTGGGGCACCCGCCCCGGTGGGTGGAGTTTCCCCCGCCGGAGTGAGCGGGCCGTCCGCCGGGTGGGGCGCTCGCCGTCCTCTCCGGGGGACGGGACGGAGCCCCGACCGCGACAAAACCGCGGAAACGTGCGGGCGCGGGGGTGGCACGGGGCGTGCGGGAGTGATCCCATCGACCGGCCGGAACACCCACGTCCCCACCCGGAGGTGTCCCGTGTCCACAATGCCCGACGTTCCCCTCACCGCGAACGATCGCCTCAAGGCGTCGTTCTCGGCTCGCATGGGCGGCTCCCTCATCGTCGCCACGGTGGCGCACGTCCTGGTGTTCGCGCTCTGGCCGACCATGGATGCCGTCGCGATCATGGTGGATCGCGAACCTCCCCTCGAGGTCCATCGCCTTCCCGAAACACCCTTGCCGGACGCGCCCAAGGAGCGGACGCGCCCCGCGGTCCCCATCGCCTCCGACGACCCCGACCTGTCCACGGTGACCATCGCCAAGACCGACTGGGAGTCCTTCCCCGACGAGCTCCTCCCGCCGCCGCCGGATCCCGATGACGGGGTGGGTGAGCGTTCGCCCTTCGTGACCTATACGCAGGCGCCCCGGCTGACGAACGCGGCGGAGTTCCAGAGCGCCCTCCAGCGCGCCTACCCCGCGGCGCTTCGCGACGCGGGCATCTCGGGGACCGTTCGTCTCCGGATCCACGTCGACGCCGATGGGCGCGTGACCGACCAGCGCGTCGAGGAGAGCTCGGGGCTCACGAGCCTGGACGCGGCGGCGCTCCGGCTGACGCCCACCATGCGCTTCTCCCCGGCCATGAACTACGACAAGAAGGTGGCGGTCTGGGTGGTGATGCCGCTGGTGTTCCAGACCCGCTGAACGTCACCCGGCCGGCCGGCGGGCCAGCTCGGGAAGCCTGTCGAACCAGGGACGGGCTCCTTCGAGCTGGCCCGCGAGGCGGAACAGGACGTCTTCACGCCCGAAGTGCCCCACGAAGTGGACTCCGATGGGGAGTCCCTCGGCGTTCCAGTGGAGGGGGAGGGACATGGCGGGTTGGCCCGTGATGTTGAACACGGGCGTCCACGGGGTGAACTCGAAGGCGTTGCCGGCGACCTCGTCGAGGAGTCTGGCGGCCTTGAAGAGACGGCCCGAGCCCAGCGCCCCCAGGGTCCGCAGGAGGCGGTCCTCCCGGGGCGTGGGGGCGAGCTCGCCGATGCGGGCGGGGGGCGTCGACAGCGTCGGCGTCAGGAGGAGGTCGAAGTCCTGGAAGAAGGCGCCGATCCGTCGGGACGCCCGCTCCAGGTACCGCAGGGCGTCGGCGTACTCCACCGCGGAGATGGCCCCGGAGAGGAGGTGGAGCGCCCACGCCGTGGGCTCGACGTCGCGGCGCCGGGCACGGCGGCCCAGGGCGGCCTCCGCGTCGTGGATGTCGGAGCCCAGCTCGCAGGCCACCACGGTGAGGAACCCTCGCGCGAAGGCCTCGCGCTCCACGGGAGGAGCCGCTTCCACCACGGTGTGGCCGAGTTGCTCCAGGAGGCGGGCCGCTTCCTCCACGGCCGCCACGGCGTCGCGGCTCACCGCCGAGCCCAGCATGGGCGCCGTGCTCACCGCGACGCGGAGGGGCGTCGGATCCTGCGCGCACTCCTCGAGGTAGGGGCGCGCCGGAGGAGCGATCTCGTAGGGCGCGCCGGGGTCCGCGCCCTGGGTGGCGTCCAACATGGCCGCGCTGTCGCGCACCGAGCGCGTGAGGACGTGCTCCACCACCGCGCCGCGCCAGACCTGACCCTGACGGGGGCCCGTGGGGACGCGGCCGCGGGTGGGCTTGAGCCCGAACAGCCCGCAACACGACGCCGGGATGCGGATGGATCCGCCCCCGTCGCCTCCGCCCGCCAGCGGGACCATCCCCGACGCCACCGCCGACGCGGAGCCGCCGCTGGACCCGCCGGGGGTGCGCGAGGTGTCCCACGGGTTGCGGCAGGGGCCGAAGAGGGCGGGCTCGGTGAAGGGCGTGAGACCGAACTCGGGGGCGTTGGTCTTCCCAACGGGAATCATCCCGGCCCGCCGGTACCGCGCCACCAGCTCGGTGTCCGCGGCGGGAACGTAGTCCCGGAGAAGGCGGCTCCCCGACGTGATGGGGTGTCCCGCCGCTTCCGACATGAGGTCCTTCAGGAGGAAGGGGACCCCCGCGAAGGGAGAGTCGGGGCTCGCCGTGGTCGCGGCGGCGCGGGCTTCCTCGTCCATGAGGTGCACCACGGCGTTGACCTCGGGGTTCAGCCGCTCGATGCGCGCGAGCGCCAGGTCCACCAACTCACGGCTCGTGGTCTCACCACGCCGGATCAGGTCGGCCATGGCCATGCCGTCGAGGGCCAGATATTCGTCGTGGGTCATGGGGGTCGCTCCGGGGTCGGGTGATTCGGGGCCGGGTGTCAGTTCCCGAACGCGCGCTCCAGGTCGCGCAGCATCTCCCGGGAGGCGGCGTGGTCCGGGAGGAACTCCACGGCCCTGCGCGCGAAGGGGAGTGCCTTCTCGGGCTCGTCGAGCAGTATATACGTGCGTCCCACCTCGAAATAGCCCCGGCCCAGCCCCGGGTCGGCGGCCACGGCGGCCCGGTACGAGTCCAGCGCCTCCCGGAGGTTCCCGCGGATCTGGTGCGCGTTGCCCAGGTTGAAGTGGGCCAGGGCGTCGTGGGGATTCCGGGCCAGGGCCTCTCCGTAGGCGTCCACGGCCTGGAGGATCTCGCCTCGCCCGGCCAGGGCCACGCCCAGGTTCACCCACGTCAGGGAGGGGTCCGGGTCGGCGGCCAGGCTCTCCCGGAAGGCATCCTCCGCCCGCCGGAAGTCTCCCGCCTGGTTGTACATGAGCCCCATGGCGTGGAGCACCCGCGGGTCTCCCGGCGCGATCTCGAGGGTCTTCCGGTAGGCCACCGCGCCGCGCACGGTGTCTCCCCGCTCCCTGTACCGGTCGCCCAGGAACCCCAGCGCCAGCTTCCACCGCCCCCGGAGCGCGGCGTCCGACGGCGCGGAGCGCAGCGCGTCCACGAGTCCGGGGCGGACTTCGGGGTCGTTCCCCCGTGACCAGTGGAGGGCCGCCAGGGCGAGGGCGCGCACGTCCAGGTCCGGTCCGGCCGCCAGGGCGCGGAGCCGGTCCACGACCTCCCGGGAGAGGGCCGGATCGTCGGGGCCCAGGTACCCGGTGACGAACCGGGCCAGCGCCTGGAACTGGAGGAGGGGGTCGGCCTCGCCGGGCGCCAGGAGGAGCGCGGCGGCCTCGTCCACGTTGCGGGCCCGGTACTCCGCGAGCTGTCCCTCCACCAGGGGACGGTGGGGTTTCAGGTCTCCCCACCACTCCCCGGCCTGTTCCTGCAGTCGGGCGGGACTCCGGTCCTGGTGGCACTGGAGGCACGCGCTCTCGATCCCCAGGTCGGCGTCGAACGTCGGGCGGGGTACCGGGATGGTGTGGTCCGACCGGGCGAAGGCGATCTCCGGCCCCACCTCGGGGTGCTGGAGGTACGGCATGTGGCAGGAGACGCAGCGGCTCCCCTCCGACCCGGCCCGGTGGAAGGTGTGCGCCTCGGGGTCCACACCCTTGCTGGCGTGGCAGGACGTGCACTGCCCGTCGTCGAAGGGGGAGGCGAGGGCGCGGCGGTCCGTGTCCCAGTATCCCTGGCCGTGGGGCTCGTGGCAGCTCACGCAGTCCATGGGGCCTTCCAGGTAGCATGCGCTGGCCAGGTGGGTGGCCTGGTAGGCGAAGGTCCGCACCCGCGCGTCGGCGGTGTACGGATCGTCTCCCAGCACGGGGAACTTGAGGGCGAAGTATTCCTCGAGGGGATCCCCGGGAAGATACCCCTCCCGCAGGACGTCCTTGAGGGCGTGGCAACGGAAGCAGAGCTCCAGGGAGGCGTCCTTGTCGAGGTACGCCAGGCTCTCCAGCCCGATCCCCCCGCCCGGCTCCCAGCCGCCGGCCCTCGCCATCTCCACGTGCGCGCGGGCGGGTCCGTGGCACGACTCGCAGTTCACCTGGAGGGTGGTGTATTCCGTGCGGTAGATCCGGGCTTCGGCGTCGAAGCGGATCCCGATCTGGCTTCCGTGGCACTCCTGGCAGTTGGCGAAGCGCGCCGCGGTGCCGATGGGGCGGAGGGGCGGCCAGTCTCCGCAGTCGCGGAGCCGCATCTCGCGGGTGATGGGGACCCACCCCTGGTTCAGGCGGCTCCCGGTGTTGCAGAACCAGACGGATTCGTGACGCGACCAGTCCCACGGGAGGAACCGCTCCGTGCCGTCCGCGGCGAGGGACACGAAGCCCTGGGTGCCGCCGCCGATCATGTGGCCTCCTCCGATGACCCCGTCCACGCGGTAGATCGACTCGGGAAAGTCGTCCTGGCGCACCACGAACTCGTGGACGCCGCCCCGGACGCGGGGGATCACGGTGGCGTCGGCGAAGCGGATGGCGCGCCCGTCGAAGGGGGCGATGACCACCCCGGGGCCGGCGGATCCGCCGGCCCGCCCATGCGTGGAACCGGCCCACGCGGCGTATTCACCGGCGTGACATTCCCGGCACGCCTCCGCCCCGGAGAAGTCGTCGCGGGCGACGGCGGAGGCGGAGAGGGGGGGAGGCGGCGGAAAGGCGAGGCTCCCGCCGGACTCGCTGCCGGAGTCGTCGCCGCATCCGGCGGAGCCCACGGCCGCCAGCGCCGTGACGACGAGCCGGATCCGTGCTCCCGGGCGGACGCGGTGGAGTTTTCGGCGCATCATCGCCTCCCGTCCAGGGACCACTCCGGCCCCGTGCACGAGCACAGCGTGCGGACGTGCGCCACCAGGGCCCGGATCTGCGCCGGAGTGAGGATCCCCCCGAAGGGGGGCATGCGCACGCTCCCGTCCAGGACGTACGCCCCCGCGTGGATCCCGTCGTACAGGGTGTCGTCGGGGCGACGGGACATGAGGGTGGAGTCGGAGTGGGCCGTGGGGGGAACGGGAAGGTTGCCCGCGTTCCACCCGTTTCCGTCTCCGGTGGCTCCGTGGCACGCCGCGCAGTGGCGCGCGTAGAGCGCCTCTCCGTCGCCGTCGGACCCCGCCGGAGCGGGGGCGCCGCTCGCCCACGCCGGGTGATCCGGATCGGCCAGGGAGCGCGGCGTGTGCCCCGTCCAGGCCCCCGGGTCCGCCACCAGGAGGGCGGCCAGCCGGAGGGCTTCGCGGCGCGGCATGGGCTGGTGCGGCATCCCCGAACCCGCCGCCACCTCCGCCGGGCGCGTGATGATCTCCGCCACGAAGGCGGGCCGGAGGCGTTGCGCGATCCCATCGAGGCGAGGGCCGATCTCGCCGCCGGTCCCGCCCACCCGGTGGCACCCCAGGCACGCGAAGCGACCCTCCAGGGCACGGCGCGTGCGCGCGGCCTGGAAGGGGGTCAGGGCGGGGAGCGGGGACGGAGCGTCCGCGCTCCCGGCCGACGAAGGAGAGCCCAGGAACGCGGCCAGCACCCCGGTCTCGGCGACCGTCAGGCGGAAGTCGGGCATGCGGCTTCCCGGTGCGCCGGGGTGCCCGGGCGCACGCACGGGCGTGGGGCGCTGGAGGAAGGTGGCCAGCCAGTCGGGGCGGGCGCGGGCGCCCTCCCGGGAAAGATCCGGCCCGACCCGGCGCGCGGGATAGGACGCTCCCTCCCCGTCGCCGTGGCATCCGCCGCATCCCAACACGGCGTACACGCGTGCCCCCAGCCCCGCATCCACCTGAGGGTTGCGCTCCAGCGCCTCCTCGAGGGCCGGGTCCCTCTGGTCGGAGATGCCCACGTACAGAGCCAGCGCGGCGCGCTCGGCTTCATCGAGGTGGAAGTCGGGCATGCGGGAGGCGCCGATGTCCGGGCGCCGCCGCGTGGGGTTCGCCAGATAGTCGAACACGAAGCCGGCGGGGAGACGGAAACCCTCGTGGAGGATCCGCGGGGCCCGGGCGCGGACGAGCTCCGGACCGGGCATCCCCGCGTGGCAGGCGCCGCACCCCAGCTCCGAGGCGAGTTCCGGGCCGTCCTGGGCGCGGCCGCCCGCCGGGGCCAGGGAGAGGCCCAGTCCCGCCATGAGGAGTGCGGCCCGCGCCGCTTCGGTGATGAACATGGGCCAACCCTCGGCGGCGCGGGGCGGGGTGTCAAGGTGAACGGCGCCCGCCCGCCCCGGAGGGGTGCCGGCTTCGCGGTCCGGCTCCCTCCCCGGGACCCGCCCGTGGCCACGCCGGCGAATTGACACCCGCGCCGCTCTCCCGGTAAGGTGCCCCTACCCGTAGCCATTCCCCACATCCGTGCTCGGTTCGTCATGATCCGGTTGCGTTCTTTCGTGTCGACGACGGCCGTGGCCGCGGTCATGACCGTCCCCCTCCTCCCCCTCGCCGCCCAGACGGCGCACGTCTCCGAGGAGGTGCGGACCCTCGCCACCTATCCCTTCTCGGAGCCGAACCCGGTTCCCATCCTGACCCGGGATGCCCGGCTGTACCCGTACCATTCCTTCGAGGGATACGCGGCGGAGTCGGAGCCCCGGGAATGGAAGGTCGTGAAGCTGGAGAACGAGTGGATCGAGGTGTTCGTGCTCCCGGAGGTGGGCGGGAAGGTGTGGGGCGCCGTGGTGAAGGAGACGGGGCACGAGTTCATCTATCGCAACGAGGTGATGAAGTTCCGGAACATCGCGCTGCGCGGCCCGTGGACCTCGGGGGGGATCGAATTCAACTTCGGAGTCATTGGGCACACACCCGCCACCGCCACGCCCGTGGACTATCTCCTGCGTGAGAACGACGACGGGAGCGTGAGTTGCATCGTGGGCGCCATGGACCTCCCGTCCCGTACCCACTGGCGGGTGGAGATCCGCCTCCCGGCGGACGCGGCGTACTTCGAGACCCGCGTGCTCTGGTACAACCCCACGCCGCTGGAACAGCCCTACTACAACTGGATGACGGGGGCGGCGTTCGCCCGCGACGATCTGGAGATGAGCATTCCGGGGGACGCCTACCTGCAGCATTCGGGGAACGTCATGGAGTGGCCCGTGGACCCGGAAGGCCGGTACCTCCCCCTGTACCGCGACAACACCTTCGCCGGCCACAAGTCCTATCACGTGGTGGGGGAGCTGAACGACTTCTTCGGCGGCTACTACCACCGGGACGGCTACGGATTCGGTCACTGGGCACGCTACGAAGACATGCCCGGCCAGAAGCTCTGGCTCTGGGCCCTCTCCCGCGAGGGCGGGATCTGGGAGGGCCTGCTCACGGACACCGACGGGCAGTACGTCGAGTTCCAGGCCGGGCGCCTCCTGGTGCAGTACTCCCCCGGGGAGGAGGTGAATCCCATCACCCAGGCCGGATTCGACCCCATGTCGGCGTCGGCGTGGAGCGAGACGTGGTTCCCGCTGGAGGGCACGGGCGGGCTCACGGATGCCTCGCGCGACGGTGCGCTCCACCTGTCCGTGGAGGGGGGGCGGGCCACGGTGGGCGTGAACGCCTTCGTCCGCGTGTCGGATACCCTCACGATCTGGTCCGGAGACACCCGCGTGGCGGCCGTGCCGGTCACCCTGGAGCCCCTGCGCGCGTACCGCACCACGGTGGACGTGGAGCCGGGCGCGCGCGTGCGAGTGGCGATTCCCGCGCTGGGGCTGGACTACGACTCCGATCCGTCGCGGCGTCGGCTCTCGCGCCCGTTCGCCACGGACGCGGCCGCCGTGCCGTCCATCCCCGAGGTGGACCGCACGGTGTTCCAGGCGAGGGAGCTCCTGAAGGGTCGCCGGCACCACGAGGCGCGCGCCCTCTTCGATGCGGCGCTGGCGGAGGAGCCGTGGAACCGCGAGGCGCTCCTGGGCGCGGCCGAGCTGGCGTACCGGCGCGGGCTCCCGGAGGAGGCGCTCGCGCACACCGACCGGGCCCGCCAACTCGACGCGTACGATGCCCGGGCCAACTTCCTGGCGGGCGCCGCGTACCGGACGCTGGGCCGCACGGCGGATGCACGGGACGCCTTCGGGTGGGCCGCGCGCTCCACCGCGTACCGGTCCGCCGCGCACGCCCAGCTCGCTCGCATCATGATCGGCGCGGGCGACCTCCGGGAAGCGGCGCGCTACGCCCGCCGGGCCGTCGAGTACGATCGGCACGGCATTCCGGGGTGGAGGGCCCTCGCGTTGGTGGGTCGTCTGGCGGAGGATGGGGCCGGGGCCGGGGAGGCGCGGGCCGAGCTCGTCGCCGTCGATCCGCTCGACCATTTCGTGAAGGCGGAAGCCTATCTGGAAGACCCGTCGGACGGCGCCGCGCGCGATGCGCTGGCCGCCTCGCTGGGAGGCGAGTACCCCGAACAGACGCTCCTCGAGCTGGCGATGGAGTACGTGGACGTCGGCCTGCGCGAGGACGCGGCTACCCTGCTGGCTCTCGACGCGGCCGGGCCCGAAGGCCCGGTGCGGCGTGCGTGGAGGGCCCGGCTGCTCGACGACCCGTCCCTCCTGGGCGACCCCGGCGACCTCGCCTTCGCCTTTCCCTTCCGGACGGAGACGGTCCCCGTGATCGAGTGGGCGGACCGGCACGGCGGTCACTGGGCGTGGAGGTACCTGCGGGCGCTGAACCTCTGGGCCGTGGATCGGGCGGAGGAGGCGGGAGCGCTCCTGGAGGCACTGGGGGACGAGCCGGACTTCGCGCCCTTCTACGTGGCGCGCGGGCATCTCCTGGCGGAACTCCGGGGGCGGGATCCCGTTCCCGACCTCACGCGCTCGCTCGCCCTCGACCCCGCGGAGCGGACCCTGCACGTCGCCCTCGTCCGCCATCTCGAGGACGCCGGTAGGTGGGACGACGCGTTGGCAGCCCTGACCCGGTCCCGCGACGCCTTCCCGGGGGACTTCAACCTCGCCCTCCTGGAGGTCCGTGCGCTCCTGTACGTGGGGAGATCGTCGGAAGCCGTGGAGATCCTGGACTCGGTGCGGGTGCTCCCGTCGGAGAACGCGCGGGAGAGTCACCGCCTCTACGAGATCGCCCATACCATGGAGGCCGTGGACGCCATGGAGACGCGGGACCCCGCCCGCGCCCGCCGGCACCTGGAGGCCGCGCTGGAGTGGCCGGAGTCGCTGGGGCAGGGAAGGCCCTTCGAGCCCGACGAGCGCCTGGTGCGGCTCCTCATGGAATTCGTGGACACGCAGGAACGCGTGGGAGGGGAGAGGGACGGGAGGGAGGTCCGTGCGTCGCTGGAGGAGCTGCTGGAGACGCGTCCGGGCGATCTGGAAGAGCGATCGATCCGGCGGGTGCTGGGGTTCGGAGGCGTCCGATGAGGCGCCCGACGGCTCCGGTCGTGGTGGCCCTGGCCGCGGTGGTGGTGGCGGGGTGCGGGGACGGATCGCGGGAAGCCCCCCTCCACCGCGCGCCGGCCATCCCCACCACCGTGGACGGCGTCGTCTTCGAGGCCGGGAACTGGGAACCGCATCTGGCGGCCGGCTCCGAGGGGACTTCCTGGGGGAATCACCGGGCGGTGGTGGAGGTCGACGGGGTGGACGCCGAGGCCGTCCTGGTCACCATCCCGTGGAGGCGCCACGACCGCGATCCGGGAGCGAAGTCCGTGGTCGTGGTGGACGCCGCCACGGGCGCAGCCGTGGCCGACGCCCTCCCGCTGCGGGTGGAGCACGTGTCCGGCGACGTGGCCTTCCGTCCGAACCCGGGATCCAGCGTCTACCACGTGTACTACATGCCGTGGCGCTCCACGGGCGGATACTACCCCACGGTGACCTATCCGGGCGACGTGGCCCCGGCGCCGGACGCGGGGTGGGCATCGTGGGTCCGTGCGGCGTCGCCCGCCGACCTCCCGCGGGGCCACGCCACCCGCATCGAGTCGGTGGACGGGTTCCACTCCTTCTTCCCCATGGAGGTCATCGCCACCCCGGAGGAGGAGGCCGCCTTCATGGCCGGGGCCCCCCAGGGGTGGCGGGTGGTGGCCGAGCACCGGGATCGACCGGTGCGGATGCGGCGCTTCATCCCGCGGCACTGGGCGGTGGGAGCGGAGGCCGGGACCGGGGGGGAGGCATCCTTCCACTCCCGGGTCCTCCGTGACGAGCGCTTCACCTTCCAGGTCGCGGTGATCGCGGGTGAGGCCCCGCTCTCCGGCGTGGGGGTCTCCTTCGAGGGCTTCCCCGCCGCATGGGCCGACGCGTGGACCTGCTTCAACTGCGGCGGAATCGACGAGAACGGCCGACCCTTCCGGAAGGTGGTCGAGGTGCCGGCGGGTACGGTGCAGCCCATCTGGCTCGGAGTCCGCGTACCCGTGGACGCGCGCCCGGGCACGGTGGAGGGGACCGTCACCGTCTCCTCCACGGAACGGGGAAGCCGATCGGTGGCGGTTACGCTGGAGGTGGTCGACGCCCGCGCGCGCGACGGCGGCACCGGCGAGCCCGACCTCATGACCCGCCTCGCGTGGCTCAACTCCACGGCGGGGACCGACCCCGACTTCATCATCGAGCCCTTCACGCCGGTGGAGGTGGACGGGTCCACCCTCTCCATCCTGGGCCGGTCGGTGGAGCTGGCGGAGTCGGGGCTCCCCACGTCCATCTCCAGCTACTTCACGCCGGAGCTCACCGGGTTCGACGACGAGGCCCGCCCCGTCCTCGCCGGCCCGCTGGCGCTGGAAGTCACGGTGGACGGGGCCGTGGAGCGATTCGCCGCCGAGGGCGTGGCCCCGCGACGGGTGTCGCGAGGGCGGGCGGAGTGGACGGCCCGGAGCACGTCGGATCGCTTCACCATGTCGGTGGAGGGCGCGCTGGAGTACGACGGGATGCTGGAGTATCGCATGTCGCTGACGGCGAACCACGACGTGGCGGTGGACGACATCGCGCTCCCGGTGGCCTACGCGCCCGAGGCCGCGGTGTACATGCTCGGGCTGGGACGGATGGGGGGGCGCCGCCCCGCGTCCCTGGATTGGAACTGGGCCGTGGAGAACCACCAGGAGGGGATGTGGCTGGGCGGGATGAACCGCGGCCTCCAGTACGTGCTCCGCGACGACGACTACGTCCGGCCGCTCAACACCAATTTCTACCGGAATCAGCCCCTGGTCATGCCCTCGTCATGGTACAACGGGGGGCGGGGCGGGATCTCCCTCCGGGAGGAGGAGGGCGCGGTGGTGGCGCGGAACTACTCGGGGCCGCGCACCATGGAGGCGGGAGACACGCTGCACTTCAACGTCCGCTTCCTCCTGACTCCCTTCAAGCCCATCGATACCCGCACCCATTTCGAGACGCGCTTCGTGCACCAGTACGTCCCGGTGGACTCGGTGCGCGGGTGGGGCGGAACGGTGGTGAACATCCACCACGCCAACGAGATCAACCCGTACATCAACTACCCCTTCTTCAACCTGGAGGCGCAGGGAGCGTACATCGACGAGGCCCACGGGAAGGGGATCAAGGTGAAGCTCTACGACACCATCCGGGAGCTCACGTACAAGGCCCACGAGCTCTTCGCGCTGCGGAGTCTGGGCGACGAGATCTTCAACGACGGGGAGGGCGGAGGGCACTCGTGGCTCCAGGAGCACCTGGAGGACGGGTACCACTCGGCGTGGCACGCCTGGCGCGTGGACGACGCCGCCATCCTCGACAAGGGGACGTCCCGCTGGACCAACTACTACATCGAGGGTCTGGGATGGCTGGCGGAGAACCAGCGCATCGACGGGCTCTACCTGGACGACATCGCCTTCAGCCGCGCCACGGTGAAGCGGCTGGTGAACGTGCTCCACGAACAGCGCGACGAGGTGGTCATCGACCTGCACTCGGCCAACCAGTTCAACGTGCGCGACGGATACATCAACAGCGCCATGCTCTACATGGAGCACTTTCCGTACATCACCCGACTCTGGTTCGGAGAGTACTTCGACTACGGCCAGGGCCCCGACTACTGGATGACCGAGGTGGCGGGCCTCCCCTTCGGGCTCATGGGGGAGATGCTCCAGGACGGCGGCCATCCCTACCGGGGGATGCTCTACGGGATGACGGCGCGGAAGTACGGGGAAGTGGACCCGCGTCCCGTCTGGAAGTTGATGAACGACTTCGGGATCGCGGAGAGCCGGATGTTGGGGTACTGGCTGGACGACGCGCCGGTGCGCACGGGGAATCCGGAGATCGTGGCGACCACCTACGTGCGCGAGGGCCGCACCCTCATCGCGCTGGCGTCGTGGTCCGACGCCGACGAGGTGGTCTCGCTGGACGTGGACTGGGATGCGCTGGGGGTGTCACCGGCGTCCGCGGCGCGGGCGCCCGCGGTCGAGGGACTCCAGGAGGGCGGGGAGGTGGACCTCTCCGCCCTCCGTGTCCCGGCCGGGATGGGGGTGTGGGTGGTGGTGGGGGAGTCCCGGCCTACCGCTTCGTCCCCGTGAAGCCCGCGGGAATGCGCGGGTCCTCGTAGTCGTAGAAGGTCAGGTAGAGGACGATGGGCTCGTCGAGGCCGCGGTACGTCACCTCGTATACGTCGAGGAGCCCCCGCCCCATGATCCCGTTGGGCGTATCGTAGCCGCAACAGCTTCCTCGCCGCTCCCATTCCACCGCCTCCCCGTTGGGTCCGCGGAGATGGTCCATGAAGCGGTACTGGTGGCGCCCCATGGGTGCGCCTTTGGCCATCCCCACCCGGATGGGGTTGTCGGGGGAATGGCCGTACGTGGAGTCCGTGGCCGCGGGGAGGTTCACGAACAGCGTGTCCTGCTCGGGGGCGTCCCGTGCGACCGATTCCTGGCCGGTCAGCGGAGACACCGTGGCGGCCACCAGGGCCAGCACCAGCGCGATCCTCTTCATGGGATCTCCTTGTCGGGAGGAAGGACCGGTCAGGGTTTCCGTACACCGCAGGGTGCGGATAAGTCCCCCTACCGCACTACGGGAGGGCGCTCCATGCGGAGGACGGCCTTGAACGTGCCCGCATCCACGGCCCAGACCGTGAGGAGACCGACGGCCGGCCCGCCCTCGTCGTCTTCCGTGGTCCACCGTCCGATGGAAGCATCATCGCCGGGCGATTGTCTCCCGGGCTCCCAACCGAGAGCCGTGAGCTGTCGCGCGTAGTGATGAAAGACTTCTGCCGCGGAAACGTCCGAGCGGATGATCGCCTCGACGCTGACGGCATCCCTGGAGTTCTGGTTGCCCAGGCTCCGAACCGTAGCGCCGGCGGGCACTTCCAGGACGGGAAGGGTGAGTCCTTCCCACGGGGGACGGTTCCGAGCGCTCGATTCCTCCATGGCGTCACAGGGGTTCATTCTCCGGTCCGGCACGTAGCTATCGATGCGCAGGTATGTGCGTGAGGATACGGTGACGGCGAACGCCTGGACGACCCGGTCGTCGCGGCACCACATGTCGGGGAAGGAGGGAGCCGTGGTGGTCTGGAAGCCACTCGAGGGGCGCTGTGTACGGGTCAACTTCCTCCATCCCGCTTCCTCCAGGACCGTATCGTAGGCCTCCGTCGCTTCCCTCTCCGATCCGCCCATC
>JAOUPR010000116.1 GCA_029879725.1 Gemmatimonadota bacterium
GCGGATGGCGACCATCGCGCCTCCCACCTCATGGTGGGCCGGGTCTCCGTGTCGGGGAGCGAGGTGGTGGTCTCGGTGCAGGTGTACGAGTTGGAGACCGGCACTCCTCTCGCGTACGAGCAGGTCATCGGCGCCTGGCCCGACGGGTTGTTCGATCTCGTGACGGAGTTGGCCGCCAAGGTGGCCGTGGGACTCGGCGCCGAGGCGCTCTGAAGAGGGTCCCGCGCCCCACGAAGAAGGCCCCGCCCCGGTTTCCCGGAGCGGGGCCTTTTTCAGCGACCCGTGCGTCCTGCGGCCCGGATCAGAAGTGCACGTTCAGGCGGGTGTAGACGTACCGCCCGTTCATGTTGAGTCCGGAAGAGCTGTAGAAGGGGAAGATCCCCAGGAAGTTGTACCCGTCCGGGCGGGCGGGAGGATTCCGGTCCAGGATGTTCTCGGCGCCCACGGAGAGGGAAAGGCGGTCGTTGAACTCGTACGTGGCGTCCAGGTCCCACACCAGGTGCGGGCCGTTCTCCTGGAAGACGTCCGGCGACGTGCCCGCGCCCTCTTCGAGCCGGTAGGACTGCACGCCGTAGTAGTTCCCCGCCAGCGCCACCGTCACCGCTCCGTCGACCACCCGGGTACGGAGGGTGGCCCGGTCCTTCGGCCGGCCGTTCTCGATGGTGTACTGGTCGTCGCTGGTGAAGACCTGGTCCTGGATCTCGGTGAGCACCCCCGGGGGATGGACGCCCACCACTTCCAGGGTGTTCCGGTTGTACTGGGCCAGGAACTCCACGTACCTCCCGCTGGTGAGGATGTGGCGGTAGCGGCCGGTCACGTCCATTCCCCGGGTGCGCGTGTCCACCGCGTTGGTGAAGAACTTCACCGTCGGCGCGCCGTATGCCGCCAGGAGCGCGGCCACCGTGTCGCCACTCAGCGAACCGGTGAGGATGATCCGATCATCCACGTCGATCTGGTAGGCGTCCACGGTGAAGGTGAGCTGCTCCGTGGGCGAGAAGGCGAATCCGCCGCTGAGGTTGCGGGACTTCTCCTCCGTGAGGGATTCCGCGCCCAGGGCGCGGGCTTCCGGCGACTCCACCGGAATCTCGCCGATCTCGTAGGCGACCTGGTTCCCGGAGCCGTCGTTGCGGAAGCCGGTGGAGACGTGGGAATAGTGGCTCTGGTTCAGCGCCGGCGCCCGGAACCCGGTGCTCGCCGCGGCGCGCAACACCAGCTGCTCGCTGGGCTTCAGGCGCATGGCCAGCTTTCCCGTGAGCGTGGTTCCGAAGTCGCTGTAGCGCTCCAGACGGGCGGCTCCCGCGATGAGGAACGTCTCGGACAGTTCGGTCTCGAGGTCCAGGTACATCCCGATGTTGGTCCGCGTCCACGTACCGCTCTGGTCGGGGCGGTACCCGGTGAACACCTGGCTCCCCACGGCGGCGGTCCCTCCGGTCTGGCTGAGGTGGCCACCGTTGACGTACGAGGCCGGCTCACCCTCGATGATCTCGTAGCTGTCGTAGCGGAGTGCGGCGCCGGCGGCCACGCTGAGGGGGGAGTGGACCCCGATCTCGACACCCCGGGAGAAGTCGATCTGCCCGATCCCCTGGTTCAGGGTCATGGCCCCGGCGTACACGTCGGTCTTGTTCGGAATCCCGGGGTCGTCGCCGTTCCCGAAGATCCCGTCGGGCCCCGGCGCGCACGCCGTGACCAGGCACGGTCCCAGCGACACGTTGTGGGTGTCGAAGATGTCCGTGTCGAGCCGATTGCGGCCCCACTGGGTGCTCACGTCGTAGTTCCACTCGCCGGCGTACCCGCGCACACCCATCACGCTCATGAAGTCCTGGGCGTCGCCCCGGAACTTGGGGAGGAATCCCAGCGGGAAGATCTCGGGCCAGTTGCGGGAGTCGAGAGAGCGGCGGAAGTATCCGGAATGGATGTCGCGCCGGAAGGTGTACCCCCCGAAGGCGTACACCTGGTGGATGCGGTCCTCGCCCAGCTCGTACGAAGCGTTCCAGAACCCGCCGCCGTTGTTGGCGAGTCCATCTCCGATGAGGTGGTTGGGCTGATCCACGGCGTTGTTCTTGGTGACGATCTCGCCCACGCCGTCGCCGTCGATGTCCTGGATGATGTCGGCGTCGCCGGGCACGACCTGGTCACGCGGGTCGGGGCCGGCGCGGTGGGTGCGCTCGCGGTCACTGTACATTCCGGAGACCACCAGCGTGCCGCGGTCGCCACCCAGGGCCATCCCGTAGCTTCCGCTCATCTCCACGCGCCGCCCATCGGGGTCGAAATCGCTGGGGCGGTACTGGCCCACCGTCACCCCGAACTCGGGGGCGTGGATGTCGCTGCGCAACTGCATGTTGATCACGCCCGCGATGGCGTCGGATCCGTACTGGGCCGCCGCGCCGTCGCGGAGGATCTCCATTCCGCCGATGGCGGAGGGAACGATGGCGTTCATGTCCACGCCGGAAGATCCCGACCCGCCGGACGCCGCTCCGAACACGTGGATCACCGCCGTGGGGTGGCGGCGCTTCCCGTTGATGAGAACCAGCGAGTGGTCCGGGCTCATCCCGCGGAGCTGGAAGGGACGCACGCCCGAGGTCAGGTCGGCGATCTGGGGCCGGGGCATGTAGATGGCCGGTGACAGCTCCTGCAGGATGGTTCCCATCTCCATCTGTGGAGACGCCTGGATGATCTCGGCTTGCGTGTACACGTCCACCGGGACGGCGAGCTCGTCCGCCGCGGTGTGGGCCATGCGGGATCCCACGGTGACCGAGACGTCGGCGATGGCCACGGCCGATTCGCCCAGGCGGAAGCTGTGCGTCGCGGTACCACCCGCCGTGACGGACACGGTGGCCTCCACCGTTTCGTATCCGATGCTCTGGACCTGCACGGTGTGGGAGCCCGCCGGGACGTTGAGGATGAGGAAGGCGCCGCGCGCGTTGGAGAGGGTCCCCATTCCGGTGCCGGTGACGCTCACCTGGGCGCCAGCGATGGCCGAGCCGTCCTGAGACGTGACGCGTCCGGTGATGGTACCGGTCTGGGCCATCGCGTCGTGGGGGAGGGAGATCCCGCCGAGCAGGATCAGGGTGGAGAGCAGAAGCGTACGCTTCATGGGTCCTCCTTGCTACAGGGGCAGGTACACTCCGAGTGCGGGTCGTCGCGGTTATAATGCCGTACCGCCTGCACCGAGTGGAGACATGTTGCGACGCCAGCATGGAAAGCGCAACGCGGATCGGTCAATTCGGCCTGAGGGATCGTGTGCCGACGGCGCTCGAATTGGTTATAATCAGTGTTTCCACCCGAAGAGGATCTTGTGATGCGGATACGTTACGGTGTCTTTGTGGTACTGGCCTCCACGGCCCTGTCGGCGTGCGGCTCGGCGGCGCTGGACACGGATGATCAGAAGGCGAGCTACGGAATCGGAATGGACATGGGGAGGAACCTGGGTCCCGCGGCGAGTCACCTGGACCGTGAGGCGTTCCTGAGGGGGTTGGAAGACGCCGTCGAGGGGCGTGAACCCGCCATCTCGTCGGAAGAGATGAGGGAGGTGTATCAGCGCTTCACCGCCATGCTCCAGGCAGAGGAGGAGGCGCAGCGGGGGGCCGCATCGGAGAAGAACGCGGCGGAGGGCGCGGCCTACCTGGCGGAGAACGGCGCCCGTGACGGGGTGACCACCACCGCGAGCGGACTCCAGTACGAGGTGCTCCGCGAGGGTGACGGCCCCCGTCCCGGTCCCCACGACCAGGTCACGATCCACTACCGCGGGACGCTCATCGACGGCACCGAGTTCGACAGCTCCTACGAGAGGGGGGCTCCCCTCACCATGGGGGCCAACCAGTTCGTCCCCGGATTCAGCGAGGGGATCCAGCTCATGGAGACGGGGAGCCAGTACCGTTTCGTCATCCCCGGCGACATCGGGTACGGCGCGCAGGGGAGCGGTGGCGTCATCGGGCCCAACGCGACGCTGATCTTCGAGGTCGAACTGATGGAGATCTCCCAGTAGTCGGCGGGCGCCGCGCTAACCGGCCCGGCGGGCCTCCCTGAGGAACCGCCGGGCCAGTTGCGCCACCCGGTCCTGGCCTTCGTCCTCCGCTCTCCGGAGGATCTCCTCCACCTCACCGGCCAGGAGCGGATCCCCCCAACGGTATCCCGTGGCCTCTTCCGCGCTCCTGGAGTCTCCCGAGTCGGCGCCCTGGATGAGCGCCCACGCCGCCGCTTCGTCGTAGTAGGGTGAGTCGGGGTCCGGAAGCCGATACTCCGGATCGGGACTCCCCTGGGCGTCCTCGTTGACGAAGGCTCGGGACATCCCACCTACCTCGGAAGTTTGATCTCGGGCTCGTCCGGGAAGGGTCGGTAGAGGACCACCGTGCGTCCGATGGTCTGTACGACGTGGACCTCCTCCATGGCCGCGACGATCTGGTCGGCGGTGGTCCGTGCCTTCTCCGGCGCGCTCTCCAGCACCTTCACCTTGAGGAGTTCCCGCGTGTTGAAAGCCTCCCGGACGCCGGCGAGGTTGGTCTCGTTCACGCCGGCCGCCCCGATCTGGACGACGGGCTTGAGGTGGTGCGCCAGGGAACGAAGGTGGGCGCGCTGCTTGGAGGTGATGCTCTGGGGGCTCATGGTGCTGGGCTCGGTACACGAAGTGGACACGCGCACGTTCGCCCGAACGCGTCGAGCGGGCAAGAGGGGGGTCGGTGGGCCGGGACCCGGGTCCCGTGGTTGCGGACGAGGCCGCGACGGGCCCATCCTCTCCGGCACTCACCACACGCGCTTCTTCGTCCCACGGCATCAGAGAGTCATGGCACATCCCACGCGGTTCCGTCCCTCGATCACCGCATCGGTTCTCCTGGCCCTGGCCGCATGTGGCGGGCGGGGCACCCCCGACGATCCCACGGCCCGGGGTGAGTGGCCGAGCTACGGGGCGACCACGGCCTCGGCGAAGTACTCGGCACTGGACCGGATCGGCCCCGAGAACGTGGCCGCCCTCGAGATCGCGTGGCGGTGGCGCTCCGTCGACTACGATCACGTGGAGTCGGGAACCGAGGCCACCATCGCGCCCAACTACCAGACCACGCCCCTGAAGGTCGGCGACCGGCTCTACGCCAGTACCAACCTGGGGCAGGCCGCCGCCATCGATCCGGCCACCGGTGAGACCATCTGGATCTTCGCGCCCCATGGGCACGGGCTTCCCCGGCCGGCGGGGCGGGCGAACCGGGGGGTGGCGTACTGGTCGGACGCCGGGGCGGGCATCGGGGGCGTGGATCCCGAGGGGGCTTACGACGAGCGTGTCTTCCTCATCACCGGGGAGTACCTGGTGGCGCTGGACGCCGCCACGGGGCAACCGGTGCCGGAGTTCGGCGAGGGTGGCGCGATCCACCTCGCCCAGGACCCCGATCCGAGGGTGCTCACCTACCGCTGGACCTCGGCGCCCCTGGTCGTGCGCGACCTGGTGGTGGTGAGCTCCTCCACCATGCGCCCCGACCGGAACTCGAAGGTGGCGGCGCCCGGGTACGTGCGCGCCTTCGACGTGCGTACCGGCGAGCTCCGCTGGCGCTTCAACCCCATCCCCGGCCCCGGCGAGGAAGGGCACGAGACGTGGGAGAGCGATGCGTGGGAGTACACGGGGGACGCCATGTCGTGGACCCTCCTCTCCGCCGACGAGGAGCGGGGGCTCGTCTACCTCCCCCTCAAGACCACCACCAACGACTGGTACGGGGGCGACCGTCCCGGCGACAATCTCTACGGCGAGAGCCTGGTCTGTCTCGACGCCCTGACCGGGGAGATGGTGTGGTACTACCAGTTGGTCCACCACGGGCTGTGGGACTACGACCCTCCCGCGGCGCCCATCCTCGGCGACGTGACCGTGGACGGCCGGAAGATCCCCGCGGTGTTCCAGGTGACGAAGCAGGCCTTCGTCTTCGCCTTCGATCGCGTGACGGGTGAGCCCATCTGGCCCATCGAGGAGCGCGCCGTTCCTCCGTCGGACGTGCCGGGAGAGTATGCGTCTCCCACCCAGCCCTTCCCCACCTGGCCCCTCCCCTTCGACCTCCAGGGGATCACCGAGGACGACCTCATCGACTTCACTCCGGAGCTCCGCGCCGAGGCGTTGGATATCCTCGATGGTTTCGTGTACGGCCCCATGTTCACGCCCCCCTCCGTGAAGGTGGAGGGCGGGACGCAGGGGACCATCCTCATGCCCGGATGGGTGGGCGGCGCCAACTGGAACGGAGCCGCCTTCGATCCCGAGACGGGGATGCTCTACGTCCCCTCGGTGACGTCGCCCAACGTGACGGCGCTGGTGGAGCCCGACGACCCGGCGGTGGACCATCGATACATCCGGGGGCTCCCGCGGGAGGTCCCCATGCCCGGGGGGCTCCCCCTCCTCAAGCCGCCGTACGGGCGCATCACCGCCATCGACATGAACACCGGGGAGCACGTCTGGATGACTCCCAATGGTCCGGGTCCGAAGGACCACCCCCTACTGGCGGGGATGGAGCTCCCCTGGCTGGGGCAACGGGGCCGGCCGGCGCCTCTCCTCACCAGGACCCTCCTCTTCATCGGAGAGGGGTCCAAGGATGCGCTCTCCGTGCTCCCCATCTCCGGAGGGACGGCCTTCCGCGCCTACGACAAGGAGACGGGGGACGTCGTGTGGGAGACGCACCTCGACGCCGGGACGTCGGGGGCGCCCATGACGTACCTCCACGAGGGGAGGCAGTACATCGTGGTGGCCATCGGGGACGCCGAGCACGAAGGGGAGTTCGTGGCGCTGGCGCTCCCGGAGGTGGGACGATGAACCGGCGAGGGGCGATGAGCCGGCGCGGAGCGCTCGCCGCCGGGGCGGGTCGGCGGGCCTCCGCGTCGGGCGCGACGCCGCGGTCCCGGCCCGCCGGACTCGTCTTCGCGGCGCTGGGGTGCCTCGCTCTGTCCGGGTGCGGCGACACGCCCGGGTTCGACCTCGTCCTCGCGGGAGGGACGGTGGTGGATGGGACCGGGGCTCCGGGGGTCTCGGCGGACGTGGGAGTGGTGGACGGGCGCATCGCCGAGGTGGGCGACCTGGCGGGGCGCACCGCCACGCGGCGCGTCGACGTGTCCGGGCACGTGGTGGCGCCGGGGTTCATCGATCCCCACACCCATTCCCGGGGGCTCATCTTCGAGATCCCCACGGCGGACAACTTCATCCTCCAGGGGGTGACGACGCTGGTGGAGGGGAACGATGGGAGCTCCCCCCTGCCCGTAGGGCCCTTCCTCGACTCCCTCGAGCGGCACACGACCGCGCCCAACTTCGCCCTCTTCGTGGGGCACGGGACCATCCGCTCGGAGGTGCTGGGGAGCGAGGACCGCGTGCCGACCTCCGACGAGATGGAGCGGATGAAGGGGATGGTGGCCCGGGGGATGGCCGACGGGGCGCTGGGGCTCTCCACCGGACTCTTCTACCTCCCGGGGAGCTTCTCCACCACCGAGGAGGTCATCGAGTTGGCGCGCGTGGCCGCCGCCGCCGGGGGGATCTACATCTCCCACATGCGCAACGAAGACGTGCGCGTGCTGAATTCGGTGGAGGAGACCATCCGCATCGGGCGCGAGGCCGGAATTCCCGTGCAGATGACGCACCACAAGGTGGGCGGACACGACCAGTTCGGGCTCAGCGCCGAGTCCATCCGGATGATGCGCGAGGCCCGGGCCGAGGGCGTGGACGTCACCTTCGACCAGTATCCCTACACCGCGTCGTCCACCTCGCTGAGCAGCATCATCCCCCGGTGGGCCCAGGAGGGGGACCGCCTGGAAGAGCGCGCGGCCGACCCCGCCACGCGGCGACGCATCGTGGACGACATCGAAGCCTTCGTGGAGATGCGTTTCGCCAGCGACGCCGCGAAGATCCAGCTCACCCGGTGCGACTTCGACGACGGACTGGCCGGATCGACGCTGGCCGACGTCCTGGAGTCGCGCGGTGTAGCCGCGACGCCAGACGCCATCGCCGACCTCATCCTCGAGTTCGACGCCGCCGGAGGGTGCGGCGCCATCTTCCACGCCTTCTCCGAGGAGGACGTGGAGGCCTTCCTGCGCTCGGAGTACGGGATGATCGGCTCCGACGGGAGCCTGGTCCGCTTCGGCGAGGCGAGCCCCCACCCCCGCGGGTACGGCACGTTCCCCAGAGTGCTCGGTCGTTACGTGCGGGAGCGGGGGGTCATCTCCCTGGAGGAGGCCGTACGCCGCATGACCTCCGCCCCGGCGGATCGGCTCGGGTTCACCGAGCGTGGCCGCATCGCCGAGAGGATGGTGGCGGACCTGGTGGTCATCGACCCCGCGACCGTGGCGGACCGCGCCACCTTCGAGGATCCGCACCAGTACCCGGTGGGGATCCCCTGGGTGTTCGTGGCGGGGGTGGCGGTGGTGGAGGAGGGGGCGGTGACGGGGGCGCGGCCCGGGGTGGTGTTGCGGGGGGCGGGGTGGAACTGAGGCACGGCTTCGGATCGAACGCGGGATCTTCGGGAAACGCGAGGACGTTGACCCGAGAGCTTCCCGGAGTGATGTGACGCCGGCGCGTCACTCTCAGATCACGCTA
>JAOUPR010000184.1 GCA_029879725.1 Gemmatimonadota bacterium
GACCCCCTCTCCCACCCGGTCGACGCCCACCATCCGCGGTCTCCCCCGTCCTCTTGCCCGGGCCCTGGAGGCGTACGCGGATCGGTTGGATGTCGAGAAGATCCGTGAGGCGTACGAACTCGCGGTGGAAGCGCACACCGGCCAGCGGCGTGCGTCGGGAGAGGACTTCGTCACCCACACGGTGGAGGTGGCCACGATTCTCGCCACCCTCCATCTGGACACGGCCTCCATCATCGCCGGGCTGATCCACGACACCATCGAAGACACCGATCTGGCGCTGTCGGACCTGGAGGAACGGTTCGGCAAGGAGGTGGCCACCATCGTGGACGGGGTCACCAAGCTCGGTAAGGTCGAGTTCCGGTCCCACACCGAGCATCAGGTGGAGAACTACCGCAAGCTCCTCCTCTCCATGGCGCAGGACGCGCGCGTGATCCTGGTCAAGCTGGCCGACCGCCTCCACAACATGCGGACCCTGGAGCACCTCCCCGAGGCCAAGCAGCGCCGTATCGCGCTGGAGACCCGCGAGATCTACGCCCCCCTGGCGCACCGCCTGGGGATGGCGGCCATCCGGTGGGAGATGGAGGATCAGGCCTTCAAGTTCCTGGAGCCCGAGGCCTACGCGGACCTCACCAAGAAGGTCCGTCAGCGGCGCCGGGAGCGGGAGCGGCAGATCTCGGAGCTGCAGCGCCCCCTGGAGGAGGCGCTGCGTGAGGCGGGGGTCACCGCCCAGGTGAGTGGCCGCCCGAAGCACCTCTGGTCCATCCACAACAAGATCGTCGTTCGCGGACGGCCCTACGAGGACATCTACGACCTCATGGCCATGCGCGTCCTCACCGACTCGGTGCAGAACTGCTACGCGGCGCTGGGGATCATCCACTCCCGGTGGACCCCCATCCCGGAGCGTTTCCACGACTACATCGCCACGCCCAAGTCCAACATGTACCGCTCCCTCCACACCACGGTCTTCGGGCCCGGGGGGCGCCGCTTCGAGATCCAGATCCGCACCGAGGAGATGCACCGCACGGCGGAGTACGGCATCGCGGCGCACTGGCGCTACAAGGAGCGGGCGGGGCAGGGGGAGAACGAGGTCGACGAGGCCCTGACCTGGTTCCGCCAGGTGCTGGAGTGGCAGCAGGACACGCGGGAGCCGGAGGAGTTCATGGAGTTCCTCCGCATGGACCTGTTCCAGGGGGAGATCTTCGTGTTCACGCCCCAGGGCGAGGTGAAGTCCATCCCCACCGGCTCCACGCCCATCGACTTCGCCTTCTCGGTCCACACCGAGGTGGGGCTACACTGCGCGGGGGCCAAGGTGAACGGGCGCATCGCTCCCCTTTCCCGGGAGCTGCGCAACGGGGACACCGTGGAGATCATCACCAACCCCAGGCAGCGCCCGAACCGGGACTGGCTGGCGTTCGTGAAGACCTCGCGGGCCCGGCAGCGCATCCGCCAGTGGATCCGCAAGGAGGAGTTCGATTCGGCCTACAAGCTGGGGAAGGACTTCCTGGACAGGGAGTTGAAGAAGTCACGCCGCTCCGTTCCCGACGATCCCCACGTGCTCCTCGAGGCGGCCATGGGCCTGGGGTTCCTGGACTTCGAGCACGTGCTGGCGGCGCTGGGCCGGGGAGACCTGGGCCCCACGGCCGTCCTGAAGGAACTCTTTCCGGATCACGACCCGGGAGAGGTGTCCCGCCGCCAACCCACGACCCTGGAGAAGCTCGCCGAGCGGTTGCGGATCTCCGGGCGCGGGGTGCGCATCCAGGGGTTGGACAACCTCATGGTGCGGTATTCCCAGTGTTGCCAGCCGGTGCCGGGAGACGACGTGGTGGGGTACGTGACCCGGGGGCGCGGCGTGTCGATCCATCGCAACGACTGCCCCAACATCCTGGCGCTGACGCAGGATCCCGAGCGCCGGGTGGAGATCGAGTGGGCCGCGGAGAAGGGAGACCGGTTCTTCGTGAAGCTCTACATGCTGGGGACGGACCGCCGGGGACTCCTCTCGGACGTGGCCAAGGCCATCACGGACACCGGCACCGACATCCAGCACGCCGACATGCGGGCCACGGAGGGCGGGATGGCCGGAGAGTTCATGGTGGAGGTGCGCGATCTCGCCCAC
>JAOUPR010000117.1 GCA_029879725.1 Gemmatimonadota bacterium
GAACATGTGGGTGACCTCCCCACCCTCCCCTTCCCGGAAGACGAGGGTGCGGTCCCCGTAGCGCTCGTCGAACGTCAGCGGCGCCACCTCCACCCATTCCGAGTCCAGCGCGCGGAGCGTCCCCTCCGGGGTGTCCTCCACCGACACCGATCCCAGGGCGGCGAGCTTGGCGAGGGTGGTGTGGGAGATGCGGTTGGCGCGGAAACGTCCCGTGAAGCGCTCGTAGCGGTCTTCGGCGCCCTCCGGCGGCGTGGGGACCGCGTCCTCCACGGTGAAGTAGTGGTCCACGAAGGCGTCGATGAACTCTCCGGAGGCCGCCCCCCCCTGCTGGGAGTTGTAGGATACGAAGACGCCGAGATCCCGCTCGGGGAAGAGGGCGAGCTGGCTGTGGAACCAGAACGTGTCACCCCCGTGGCCGAAGATGCGCTCCCCGTTGCGGCTCATCTCGTAGAAGCCATGGAGCGCCGCGTTCACCCCCGGCGCCATGCGGAGGAGGTCCGAGTGCATCCGACGCGCCGTCCCTTCTTCCAGGATGCGCGCGCCGTCGAGCTCGCCGAGCCCGAGGTGGGCGAGCATGAAGCGCGCCATGGCCCCACCCGAGGCGGCCGCCGACCCCACCGGATAGAGGGGGACGTACTCGAACTCCTGCGCCTTCAGGTTCGGGCGGCTGCCCCGGTACCCCTTGGACATGTCGGGAGCCAGGGACTCGGGAAGAGGTTGGGCGAAGGAGAACTGCTCCATCCCCAGGGGATCGAGGATGCGATCCTGCACGAAGCGGTCCCAGGGGACGCCCGAAGCCTGCTCCACGATCAGGGCCGCCATCCCCGTGGCATGGTTGGAGTAGGAGGAGGCCTCCCCGGGAGGGCGGACCCGCGCCGGCATCTGTTCGGCGAGGATGTCGGCGAGGGGACGCAGACCGGAGGAGTCGGCGGCGAAGAGCCCCACCACCCAGTCCTCGAACCCCGCCGAGTGGGTGAGGATGTCGCGCAGCGTCACCGGACGGTCGTAGGTGGCGGTCACCTCCACACCCTCCAGGTACTCGTTCACGTCGGTATCCAGATCCAGCACGCCCTCCTCCACGAGCTGCATCACGGACGTCCATACGAAGAGCTTGCTCACCGACCCGATGCGGAAGAGGGTGCGCTCCGGGTCCACCGGGGTGCGCGCCTCCCAGTCCGAATACCCGTACCCCCGCGAGAAGAAGACCCGGCCGTCCTTCACCACGGTGACCACCGCGCCCGCGGTGTTGTGCTCGTCGAGCTGGATCCGCATGACGCCGTCGAGGAACGCCTCCAACTCCGCCGGATCGGTGGGACCGGTGCGGAGGGCAGGGACGGCGGCGGTGTCCGGGAGAGCCTGGGACACGAGCCGGGCCGCTTCGACGGAGGCCGGGGCGGCGGCGGCGGAAGTGATCGCGGCGAAGGCCACGAGGAGTGGGAGACGAAGCCAAGTCATGAGCGAACCCTCCTGGACCCGGGGGTGGAGCGCGGCGAAGGCGCAGCCGGGGACGGCGGCAATGTAGGGGTGGCGCGCGCGCGAGGGCAAAGAGTCACATCGGCGCGTGGACGGCCGGCCCTTCTTGTGCGCCCCCCTGCCCTCTTCTACCGTTGCTGTGAGTTCTTCAGCCCGGTGAGGCGTCCCTCCCCTCGCTGACAGATCGACAAGCCGTTTCACAAAGGAGAACAAGGATGTTTCGGAGCCTGATGCTCTGCGCCATCGGGGCGTTCACACTCTCGAACATGGGCTGCGCACCACCCGCGGAGCGGTCGGATATCGGATACCGGTGAGATCGCATCCTCCGGGTCCGTCGACGCCTTCACCATCCGGGTCGGTGACTGCTTCGACGACCAGTCGGGGACCGTGGTCAACGACGTGCCGGGCGTGCCATGCAACGAGCCGCACGACAACGAGGTGTACGCGGCCTTCGACGTCCAGATGAGCGAGTGGCCCGGCGAGGACGTGGTCACGGAGATGGCGGAGAACGGCTGCCTCGATCGATTCGAGGAGGTCGTCGGGATCCCGTACGAAGAATCGGTGCTCATCGTCTCGCACCTGATTCCGACCGAGCAGTCGTGGAAGGCGCGAAAGGACCGGGAGATCCTCTGTGTCGCCTATCACATGGACCTGGAGAAGCTCACGCGGTCGGTGATCGGGAGCGGGATGTAGAGAGAGGGATGTAGGGCGGGGGATGTAGGGCGGGGGATCCGATCCGCCTCCCCCGCCCCGGTTTTTGGTTTGCGACGTGGACTGGGCGGCAACCAATCCCATGACGGAGGAGTGTGGGATCGAGGCTGTGCAAGTCGGCGGCGCGCGGCACCGGAACATGTCCGAGGCGCTGCAGACGGGTGAGGCCGACATGTAACGGTCCACCGACCTCCTGTAGGAACCTGCCCCACAGGTATTCTCCGATCGATCCCGACGCGACGTGGGGAGATCTCCCCATGGCCGTTCATCTCACGACATCGCCTCTTGGAGGGGACCGCAATGGCTGCTGTCCTACCTGCCCGGGCGCGCCTTTCCCCCCACCCCCCCGACCTATCCGAGGAGGGGAAGATGAGTCGTGACCCGCTGTCGATCACTAGAAGGAATTTCGTTCGTGTAACCGCCGGTGCGGCGGGAGTCCTGGGAACCGGACTGCTTTCCGCCTGCGAGCCGGACCCCGCCGGTCTCTCGGTTTCTCCCCAGTTCGCCAAAGGCGGAGGCGGTGGAGGAAAGGGTGGCGGGCAGGGCGGCTCCGCTCGGAACCCGCTGCGCATCCCTCCCACCCAGGCACCCACCGGCGTCTTGACCGCCGCCCCCGCTGAAGTGGACCTCGGCGGAGGCGTCCGCTCCCGGGTGTGGGCATACAATGGACAGTTCCCCGGGCCGACCCTCGTGGCCCCCACGGGTTCGAGGGCCGACATGACCTTCGTGAACGGGCTGTCCCATGAGTCCATCACACATTGGCACGGGATGATCGTCGATACGCCCAACGACGGACACCCCCGCGAGGCCGTCCCACCGGGCGGGTCGTACGTCTACGACTACCCCATCATCCAACGCGCGTCGCTCAACTTCTACCACCCCCACCCGCATGGCATGACCGGGGAGCAGGTCGCCATGGGTCTCGCCGGCGCATACCTCATCCGCGACGACGACGAGGCGGCCTTGGGGCTCCCTTCCGGACCTCACGAAGTCCCACTGATCGTCCGCGACGCCACCTTCGACCGCAACGGGAACATGCAGTACAAGCCGCGCAGCGGTGGATTCGAGGGGAACACGCCCCTCGTCAACGGGACCCTCGATCCGGCGCTGAGCGTGGATACGGGAGTCTACCGGTTCCGGATCCTCAACGGATGCAACGCGCGCATACTGCGCTTCGCCTTCAGCGACGGCACGCCGTTCGTCCTCATCGGCAACGACGGAGGATTCCTCGAGGCCTCGGTGAGCCTTTCCGAGATCACGATCTGCCCGGCGGAGCGGTTGGACGTTCTCGTGGACCTGCGCGGACACGCGCCAGGCACATCACTCATGCTCCAGGACCTCAACACCGGTTGGGATCTGCTGGAACTCACCGTGGACCGCTCGGTTGCGGACGGCACGGCGATCCCCGGTGCGCTCTACCCCATCGAGCGGTTGACCGCCCCCGTACGCACGCGGGAGTTCAGCTTCGACGGGATGAGCAAGATCAACGGGCAAGTGTACGACATGGCCCGGGTCGACTTCCAGGTTCCGTTCGGTGAGACCGAGCTCTGGCGCTTCACCACCAACGGGAACGCCCCCCACCCGGTCCACGTGCACGGCGCGTACTACCAGGTGGTGTCTCGCTCCGGTGGCCGTGCCCGCCTTTACCCGTGGGAAGGTGGGTGGAAGGACACGGTGCTCCTCGAAGACGGTGAGACAGTGGAGATCCTCATCCGCTTCGACGGATACCGGGGTCTGTACCTCATGCACTGTCACAAGCTGGAGCATGAGGACATGGGGATGATGAGCAACTTCGAGGTGGTCTGACCGGGGTGGGCTCCGGGCGGCATGAACCCCTCGGACGACGCGATCAAGAACCGGAGCCCGACGCCATGCGAGAGGCAGAGCGCCAACGAAATACCCGGTAGGTCGAGCGGGCGGCGTAGGCTCCACTGACACGACGAACCGACACAACCGGTTCGTTGGAGCGATGTGAAAAGCCCCGCCTGGACCCATGAGTCCAGGCGGGGTAATCACTTGAAAAAGTGGAGCCAGCCGGGCTCGAACCGGCGACCCCCTGCTTGCAAAGCGGCCCAAGAAGAATTGGAATCCCGGCAAGAAATCGTATAAACCATTGGCAGAACACACGATCTGCGGTTCTTGCCTTCTACCGATGTCGGGATCCGTCGTACTTGTCTGGCCCCTCATCGGGCGCAACCGGCACAGAAACGCGGAGGAGGCCAACACGGCTTCGGCGCAGGACCGTGCCGCACCACGCAATCCAGACCCGGCCTCCCGATGGAGCCAATCGGTCGCGACCTGGTTGTAGGGCTAAAGAGGTTGTCATCTCGAACAATCAATTCTCCTTAGTTCGACTTAGTAATTAACTCGTACCAATAATGCATCGTTGGTTCGACTTCGAGAAACTTGCTATCTCGAACAAGAAAACACATTCTTAGTTTGACTTAACATCTAAATCAAACTAACGATGCGCGGAAAACTGATAGAAGACACGTGGGAGTGGAATCCCACTCTTTACGCTCCTCCGAAGTATCGAAGGGCCTGCAAGTACGAAGCATTCGTGCCCGATCCATTGATCGGGACCGAATTCTCGATGTCTTCCGGAGTTGCAGCAACCGTCTCCGAGGCAGAAACCGCAATCCAAAGCCTCAACCAGCACGCCGAGCCGGCCCTGGCTCCTCTCGCCCGACTACTTCTCCGGACCGAGTCCATCGCATCCTCGAAGATCGAAGGACTACAGGTCGGGATCCGTCAACTCGCCCGCTCGGAAACGAAGCTCGAAACAGGTGGCAAAGCTTCCGTGACCGTGCAGGAGGTGCTCGGAAACATCGACGCCATGCAACTCGCCGTCGATGACGCCTCGCACGCGGATCGGATCACCGTCAAACACCTCGTGGAAATCCACGACCGGCTGATGACGAAGGCCCCCAACGCACACGTGGCGGGCAGAATCCGAGCCGATCAGAACTGGATCGGTGGTAACGACTACAACCCATGCGGAGCAGATTTCGTCCCGCCCCCACCCGAGATGGTGGACGAGGGCCTGACGGACCTCTGTGAGGCCATCGCGGGCGATGAATTCTCACCCCTCGTACAAGCGGCTCTCATCCACGCCCAGTTCGAAACCATCCACCCTTTCGAAGATGGAAACGGGCGCACCGGCCGAGCGCTGATTCATGTCGTGCTGCGACGCAGAGGCATCGCGAAGAGCTACGTGCCACCGATCAGTGTGGTACTGGCCAACGACCGGGATCGCTACATCCATGGCCTGACCGACTTTCGTCACGACAGGGTCGAGGCGTGGATCGAACACTTCGCCGTGGCCGCGGCACAGTCTGCGGCCTTGGCTGCGACGTACCTCGAAGCAGTCACCAGACTGATGGACTCATGGCGGGACAAAGTGGCTGGTGGTGCAGCGCCGAGAGCCGACGCCGCAGCCTGGGCGGTGATCGATGCGCTCCCCGCGCACCCCGTGATCACCCTACCGACCGCAACGGCAGCCACAGGACGAGCGAAGTCATCCGTCAACCAGGCCATCGAACAGCTGGCCGCGTGCGGCGTACTCGAACCGCTTTCCACGTCCAAGCGCAATCGTTCGTGGGAGGCGGTGGGGCTCCTCGACCTCCTGGAAGAACTCGAGGCAGGGCGGATGCCGGGCCGATAGCGCCGAGTGCGACACCTACCTCGAGACCCATGACCGTCGGCGTCCCCACCGCGGCAGAAGAATGGACGGACGCACCCCTTACCAGGTCTTCAAGGCCGGCTTGAGGGAGGCCAAGAGGGCAGCCAGGACCACCAAGAAGGAGGTGAAGAAGAAGGCAGCCTGACCGACGCTCTGGCGAGGGCCGGGTGTCAAGTCATTACCATCCTTGTACAGAAGATGGGGTCAACACACCGTCACGACGTGCTCTGCGGAGATGCGGACGCGTTCACCTACCAGGAACGTGGATCTCGTACACGCCAATCACCCAGGGGTCCGGTGGACCGTCACGAACGACGTAGATATACCTCCCTCCCCCCACTACGGTCGCCCCCTCAAGGGCGACGTCCTCAAGGATCTTATCTCCATGGGAGGAATACACGTCGACAGCGTATTGCTCGCGGCCGAACAGGTCCGCAGCGGTAGGCATGTTGCGAGCGTGCGTGACAACGATCAGGGAGTCACGATATGCATCGATCCGATCCATCACCGTGAAGCTACTGAGCCACTCCTGGGCTCGGCCTGCCATGCGTGGCCCGGCAAGTTCTGCGAATTTCAGAGGTGGTGCCCTCCTCCAAGAGGGAGGAGGCGACCCAAAGTCACGTACATGCTGCCCATGTTGATCATAGACTTCGATGGGGTAAAGCATTTCGTCGATGGTCAGGACCTCGTCTCGGAAGGGGGTGGCTTCGAGTTCGGAGAAACTCGCCCAATACGGTGTCTCTTGCACGAGCGAATCCAGTGGCCGGAACGTTGAGCGCACACTCAAATCGTATCCAACGACATTGAGTCGTTCCAACGCGCGGGCGCCACCGCCAGACATGTCCAAGAGAAGTCCATCGCGAGTAGCTTGGACTTGCCGCGGACTCCCTGGTACGATGAAGGTCGTGTCGAACTGGAGGCTACCTGTATACCGGGAAACGCGACCTAGGTCGTGGTCGGACACCCATATCCAACCATCCGCGCTGCACGCGCCGGACACTGTCCGAAACTCCCCCGGCCCATCTCCAAATCCTCCAAGGATAGCTTCGAGCGATCCGTCCTCGTCGTGGATCCGGACCCACGGGATATGAAGGTCAGCGACAAGAAACCGCCGCTCGTCAAGCTCGGAAAACACCTTGATCCCAGACAAAACAGAGTCACCACGCTCTTCAAGCGTGAGTTCTCGCTGAAGCACAAACCACTCATCGAACCTTCCACCAGTCTTCGGCACACTATCGACACGTGTCCCTACGCTTTCTCCACAGGCCAGTACGGTCGCAAGATAGAGGGGCCCCAACCAGTACCAACCCCTGGTCGATTGACCAGAGGTTGGCCGCTGCTCAACGAGTTTCCGCTGCACTTCCATTTCCATTCGACCCTACTGGCAGCAGATGGCCAAGGCGCTGCAGCACGTAATGCTTTCACACCTTGATCCAAGCCGCTCACCCCAACCAACGATGCAGTAGTCGTCGCAGTACGGAGGGCAGAAGAAAGCGGAGGCCTCAGTAGGCGTAGCCGCAGAGACGGCCAGAAACAACACTCCAGCTGCGACGGACATGGCTACTGCTGCCACCACGCGACCAACGATCGCCATGACACCCCTTTTCATCGTTTCTCCTCCTTCTGAAGGTTGACCTCGGGAAAGGCAGGCAAGCTCACTACCCTGAACTATCCAACTCGTCATCTTGTGAGAATAGGGACGCTCCGGGGGGCTGGGCCTTTCGGATCGCACCTTCGTCGCCCAACCCCTTCAACGCGGCTACCTGATTGAAGAAGCTCCAAGCGCATGATTGTGTCGGATATCGGCTGTCCGCCATCAGCACAAATCCTGATGAACTGACCAGCAATCTCGTGTCCGGAAGTATCGTACCGTACGTACGACTGAATATCCGCTCTGGATCAGCCAATACCCCGCCGGTAATCCCGACGGACCTTGCCAAACTATCCGCCTTCGCCTGCCCAGTGCCCGAGACGACCAGCCACGCACGTATGCCCGGAATCCTACGGGCACGCAACCAGTCCGCCGGCTTCCTCAAGCATCCCACGCACCGGTCGGAATCTACGATCCAGAGGAGCGTCTCTTGCGGGGCGTCCGGCCCACCTACTCTCGAGTCGATCCAGCCAAGACCAACAGAGGCATCCGCCCCGACAAGCATGTCCATCGCCCGCAGTCGGTCAGCTGATACGGACATCGCCTCCAGCCGCAACGTAGAGCTTGACAGTGCATCACCTGCGTTCACCGCAGCGACCACAACAGCGCCAATCGACACGACTAAGAGGCCTTCACTCATGCGGCGGGCCGAAAATCGCATATTCGCATCCTCGGGGACACACTCCGTGACGTCCAGCGCACAGGTCATCACGTTAGCAACTGTGTTGTAAGCGGAGCTGCTCGAGAGGGATGGATGGGTCCCAGGGGCGGCTGTCGCGGACCATGGCGTTGAGGATGGTGAGAAGTTTCCTCATGCAGGCGACCTGG
>JAOUPR010000118.1 GCA_029879725.1 Gemmatimonadota bacterium
GCGTTCGATTCGCACCCTCGCCCACCGGGTACCTCCACGTGGGGGGTGCCCGCACGGCCCTGTTCAACTGGCTCCTCGCCCGCAAGCACGGTGGGATCTTCGTGCTCCGCGTGGAGGATACCGACCGGGAGAGGTCCAGGGACGAGCACACCGAGGCGATCCTGCACGGGCTCACCTGGCTGGGGATCGACTGGGACGAGGGCCCCTGCTTCCAGAGCGCCGGAGTGGAGCGCCACCGCGCCACCGCGCTCCGGCTCCTCGAAGAAGGGAAGGCGTACCGGGACTTCAGCGATCCGGACGAGATCCGCGCGGAGGCGGAGGAGCGGGGGATGCATCCGAGCCGGGTGGCCCGGGAGAAGGCCGATGCCCTGGGAGGGGAGGAATCGGAGCGGCGGGCCGCGGCGGGTGAGCGTTTCGCCATCCGATTCCGCGTCCCCGACGGGGAGACGTGCTTCACCGATCTGGTGCACGGGGAGATGCGCTTTCCCAACACGGACATCGACGACCTCGTGATCCTGCGGAGCGACGGCACGCCGGTCTACAACCTGGCCGTGGTGTCGGACGACATCGAGATGGCCATCACCCACGTGATCCGCGGGGACGACCACCTGTCCAACACACCGAAGCAGGTCCTGCTCTACCGGGCGCTGGGAGTCGCGGAGCCGGCCTTCGGACACGTACCGCTCATCCTCGGATCGGACGGGAAGCGCCTGTCCAAGAGGCACGGGGCCACGGCCGTCGGCGAATACGAGGCCCAGGGGATCCTTCCCGAGGCCATGTTCAACTTCCTGGCCTTCCTGGGATGGAATCCCGGCGACGAGCGCGAGGTCATGAGCCGGGAGGAACTGGTGGAGGCGTTCACCGTGGAACGGATCCTCAAGAAGAGCGCCGTCTTCGACACCGAGAAGTTGCACTGGTTGAATGGACGGCACCTGGCGGAGACCCCCACCGAGACGCTCCTGGAGCTGGTGCGGGGGCAGCTCGGGGAACTCGCCGACGGTGGATGGCGCCCGGACGCGGCCCGAGCGGGGGACGACGCGCATCTCTCGGAGGTGGTGGAGTTGCTCAAGGTGCGGTCCCGTACGGTGACGGAGCTCGCCGCACAGGCGCGGCCGTATCTGGGGTCCATCCCGGAGTACGATGAGGCCGCCGTGGCCAAGCACTGGGCCAAGGAGCCGTCGGTGGCCCTCGACCGCCTGGGGAAGGCACGAGCCGCGCTGGCGGCCGGGGAGTGGACGCGGGAGGCGCTGGAGGAGGCGATCCGTGCCCTCGCCGAGGCGGAGGGTGTGGGCGCCGGGAAGATCATCCATCCCCTCAGAGTGGCCGTCACGGGCCAGATGGTGAGCCCCGGGATCTTCGACGTTCTGGCGCTCGTGGGCCGCGAGGAGGCACTGGAACGCATCGACACGGCGGGGGCCATGGTGAGGGGCTTATAAGAAAACCCTTTCTTGACACCCGAGAAGGCCGCACATTAGGATAGCCGTCCGCCAGATGTTTCCGGCGGTATCATCGAAACTCAGGATGCTCCATTGGCACGAAGCGATCTTACCCCCCAACGCGATGTCCCGGCCCGCACCGGCCGCCGGGTCGTGGAGATCGGTCCTCAACCTCTCAACGAGATCGAGGGCAAGATCCTGGAATTCATGGTCCAGTATCTGCGTGCCAACACGTACCAGCCGTCCATCCGGGAAATCGGCGAGCGGTTCGGTATCAAGAGCACGAAGACCGTCTCGGAACATCTGCAGGCCCTGGCGGACAAGGGATTCCTGGAACGGGACCCCTCCCGCTCTCGCGGCGTGAAGATCCTCGGGATGGACCTGACCACCGAGACCGTCCAGGTCCCGTGCTTCCGGGAGATGCCGGATCGCAGGGCGGCGGCGGGAGGAACGGAGGCCGAGTCCACGCTGGCGCTGGATCGGCGTCTGGCCGGGGAGCGCGGTTCGTTCTTCGTGCGCGCGGGTGCCGGTGACCTGGCGGTGGTGGGCGTCAACGAAGGCGACTACGTCCTCGTGGAGCCGGCATCGCTGGCGGAGATGGCGGACGGGACCATCGTCGTGGCGCACATCGGAACGGGGTCGTGGTACCATCGGCTCCTCCGCAATGGATCGTCGGTACAGCTCGCGCCCCTGCGCACGGGTGGTGAGGCGACCTCGGTCGAGGATGTCGATTCGGTTCTCATGGTCGGGCGCGTGACCGCGTTCTTCCGGGTGATGGACGACTCCGCCGGTGCCGTGAACCTCACGCATCACTGAGCGGATTCCACAGTCCCGACTTCCGGTGAGTGACGACGAGCTCACGTCCCAGCCGCTGGTTTCCCCACCCTCGACACCCCACGATTCCTTCTGGATGGCCAGGGCGCTGGAGCAGGCCCGGGCGGCCGCGGTTCGTGGGGAGGTCCCCGTGGGCGCAGTTCTGGTCCGGGACGGCCGCCTCCTCTGTGAGGCGCACAACCGCACCATCACCGGCGTGGACGTGGGAGGGGAGATGTTCGCGGATCCGACGGCTCACGCGGAGATGGTGGCGATCCGTCGGGGCGCTCGGGCCATGGGTGACTGGCGTCTCCAGGACACCACTCTCTACGTTACACTCGAGCCCTGCGCCATGTGTGCCGGGGCCATCGTGCTGGCCCGTATCCCCAGGGTGGTGTACGCAGCTTCCGATCCGAAGGGGGGGATGGCCGGTACGCTGGGGAACATCCTGCAGGACGCACGCCTGAATCACCGGTGTGAGGTGGCCACGGGCGTGCTCGCGGAAGCGTCGGCGGAGCTGTTGAGGGAATTCTTCAGGGAGCGGCGTTGAGGTGATGAGGAAGGTCGGAGGAGTCGGGGTGGCACTGCTCGCCGTGTCGTTCGCCGGCGCGTGTTCGCTGGTGGGAGGGCCCTCGGGCGGGGTGGCACCTCCGGGTTCCACGGAGGCACTTCCGGGCCGCGTGGCGGACCCATCCGGGGCCGACGCGGGGGTGGGACTCTCCGATACCCTGGACGCGCCCGAAGCGCTCCACCCGCCCATCGCCCCGTTCACGGGGCCCCGGTCCTTCCCGGAGGTGCGGGGTCTCTGGGTCACCCGCGGAACCATGACCAGCGCCGCCGAAGTGCGGTCCATGGTGTCGCAGGCGCACGACGCAGGGTTCAACACCCTTCTCGTTCAGGTGCGGGGCAGGGCGGACGCCTTCTATCGTTCTTCCCTGGAGCCGCGCGGGCCCACCATCGTCGACGGTGCGGATTTCGACCCCCTGGCCCTCGCCATCGAGGAGGCGCACGGCCGGGGGATGGCGGTACACGCCTGGGTCAACACGCACCTCGTCTGGGGGGCGGGACCGCTCCCCGAAGACTCGACCCACATGGTGCTGTCCCACCCGGAGTGGCTGGGCGTGCCGCGGGAGTTGGGCCGGAGGTTGTATGCCATGGATCCGGGAAGTCCCGCCTACGTCCAGGCCCTGCACGAGTTCGCCGTGGCCAACAAGGACCGCGTGGAGGGGATCTTCAGCAGCCCGTCCCACCCCGAGGTCCAGGCGTTGGTCCACGCGATCTGGATGGATCTGGCCCGGCGGTACGACCTGGACGGCATCCACTTCGACTATATCCGCTATCCGAACCATCAGTTCGATTATTCCCGCTCCGCGCTCCTGAGCTTCCGGGATTGGGCGGCGTCCGCGGTGCCGGAGGACCGGCGCCGTGAGCTCGACGAGGCGCTCCGTTCCGATCCGTACGCCTGGGCGGGGGCGCTCCCCGACGAGTGGGGGGATTTCCGCCGCCTGCAGATCACCGACCTGGTGGCGCGCATCTACCGGGACGTGAAGGCTCTGCGCCCCGAGCTCGTCGTTTCCGCCGCGGTCTTCCCCGACGTCGACGACGCCTACCGCTATCGGTTCCAGGAATGGCGGGAGTGGCTGGCTGCGGGGATCGTCGACGCAGTGGTACCCATGGCGTACACTCCCGACCGTGACCGCTACGCCGCGCAGATCGGGACGGCCACCGGAGCCGCGGCCGGAGGGCACGGCACGGTCTGGGCCGGTGTCGGGGCTTATCTCAACGGCGTGGACGGCACTCTCGAGAAGATCGCGATCGCGCGTCGATCGGGCGCGCGGGGGATCGTGCTCTTCTCCTACGACTGGGCCGTGACCGACGGGAGCCCGAAGGGCACCCGGCTCTTCCTCGAACAGGTGAGCACCGGCGCGTTCGGGCGCTGAGGCTTCCCGTCCGCTCCAGCGGACCCTTTCCCCTCCGCTACCGCTCCTCCACCGACACCGTCTTCCCGAAGAACCGGACCGTGGCGTAGAGGATGGCCACGGAGAGGGTCAGGGCGATCCACACCGGCAGGCCGTACGCCGTGCCCACGTTCCCCAGGGTCATCCCCACGCTGGCCACCAGGACCGCATACGGAAGCTGCGTCCGGACGTGGTCCACGTGGTCGCACGCCGAGGCGGTGGAGGAGAGCACCGTGGTGTCGGAGATGGGCGAGCAGTGGTCCCCGAAGATCGACCCCGCCAGCACCGAGCCGATGGCGCCCATGAAGATGGCTCCACCGTCGCCGGGAGAGAATCCGACCGCCCCGCCCAACGAGACCGTGAGAGGGATCACCAGGGGGACCAGGACGGCCATGGTGCCCCAGGAGGTTCCCGTGGCGAAGGACATGGCGGCCGCCGTGATGAAGACGATGACGGGGAAGAGCGCCACGGGCACCGTGTCCGAGAGGATCTGGGCGAGGTAGCCGGCCGTTCCCACCTCCTGCGTCACCGAGCCGAGCGCCCAGGCCAGCACCAGGATGATCATGGCGATCATCATGGACCGCATCCCCGCCAGCCAGGCGTCGATGGCCTCGGTCATGGAGAGGATCCGCTGGGAGACGGAGAGGACGATGGCCATGAGGCACCCGGACAGGGAGCCCCAGAGCAGCGTGGAGAAGGGGTCCGCGGCGCCGAAGACGATGCGGAGGCTCTCGTCGGGGCCCACGATGGCGCGGCCGGTCGTGTACAGTCCGGCGAGCACCACCGCCACCACGGTGAGCACGGGAATGGCGGCGTTCCACCAGAGGTGGCGCACGCCCTCCTTGGAGTCCAGGGTGTGTCCCGACGTATCGGTGGCCAGCATGGCCCCGGGTCGGTGGAGGCCGTTCCCCGTCGCCGCGCGTTCCTCCGCCGTGGCCATGGGGCCGATGTCACGGTTCATGACGGAGGTCAGGAACACGAAGACCAGCGCCAGGATGGGATAGAAGAGAAAGGGGATCGTCTGGAGGAAGATGTCGAACGGTTGGGCCTGCGCGGCGGCCAGCGCGGCCGCCAGGGCGGGGTCGTGCGCCTGTTGTTCCGCCGCGATCCCGAAGCCGTCCCCGATGAGGCTGATCTCGTACCCGACCCAGGTGCTGATGGGAACCAGGGCCGCCACCGGGGCGGCCGTGGAGTCCACGATGTACGCCAGCTTCTCGCGGGAGATCTTCAGGCGGTCCGTGACGGGGCGCATGGTGTTGCCCACGATGAGCGTGTTGGCATAGTCGTCGAAGAAGATGGCGAGCCCGGCGATCCAGGTGGCGATCTTGCCCCGGCGCGCCGTCCGGGCGAACGGCGCCACCGCTTCCACGATCCCCATGGTGCCGCCGTTGCGCGCCACGATCCCGACCATTCCGCCCAGGAGGAGGGAGAAGACCACGATCTGCGTGTGTCCTCCGTCCGTGTCACCCAGCGCGGGGACGACGAACTGGTCGATGACCCGCCACGTGGCGGAAAGGGGATTGAATCCGGCCACCATGAGCGCGCCCAACCACACGCCCGCGAAGAGGGCCGTGATCACCTCACGGAACACCAGCGCGAGGAGGATGGCCAGGACGGGGGGGAGAAGGCTGAGCCATCCCGGAGTGAAGGTCGGGTCGATCTCGTGGGTCTCCCCGGCCAGCGTCACCTGGAGCGGGAGCGAGGCGCGCGACGTCACCACCAGCCCCACGGCGGCCACCGTCTCGCCGGGGGCGACTTCGCCTTCGCCCAGGGTCTCGCCACCGGCGTCGGTGATGCGATAGGAAACGGTCTCCACCACGCCGCCCTCGAAGACGATCTGGAAGGGGACCCCGTCGAGCACCACGCTGGGACTCTTCCCGATCTCCTGGGCGGTCGTCGCCAGGGGGAAGGTGAGCGCCAGGGCGAGGAGGGGCACCATTCGGCTGGGCAGACGCATCGGTTCGTCGCTCCCGTTCGGGGATGAATTCCGGAGAGGGTCCCGTTGGATCGAGGACGGTTCATCATGGCGGCGCGAGCCCTGCGGTACAAGGGATGGCTTCGCGTTGACGCCTCTTCCGGGGGTGTCTACGTTTCGGCGCCGCAGGGTGCTCCGGTGTGCGAACGAGCGCCGCGACGCCCTTACCCGGGATACGATGGCCACCAACGAGCGAAGCGCAGTGATGGACGAGGCCGCGGTGAACCGCGCCGTGGCCCGCATGGCGCGTGAGATCATCGAGCGGAACGGGGGAACCGAAGGGCTGGTTCTCATGGGCATCCATCGCCGCGGAACTCAGATCGCGGCGCTCCTGCGCTCGGAGATCGAGAAGGCCGAGGGTGTGCGCGTTCCCGTCGGCTCCATCGACATCACGCTGTATCGTGACGATCTGATGCAGGTGGGCCCCAAGCCCGTGGTGGGAGGGTCGGATCTCCCTCTCTCCGGGATCGACGACGAGAAGATCGTGATCGTCGACGACGTCCTCTACACCGGGCGGACCATCCGCGCGGCCATGAACGAGCTCATGGACTGGGGACGGCCGGCGCAGATCCACCTCTGCGTGCTGGTGGATCGCGACGGTCGGGAGCTCCCCATCCAGGCCGACGTGGTGGGGCGGCACGTGGAAGTCCTGCGGGGGCAGCAGGTCGAGGTTCTCGTACCCGGGCTGGACGGCCGCCTCGGGGTCGACCTCGTCACCATACGAAGGGAGGACGCGTGACCACAGCGGAGCCGCCGCTCGGGAAGGATCTCATCGGGTTGGAGCCCCTTTCACGGGAGCAGATCCTGAGCATCCTCGATACCGCGGAGCCGTTCAAGGAGATCTCGGAGCGGCGCATCAAGAAGGTCCCCGTCCTCCGGGGAAAGACCATCGTCAACCTCTTCTTCGAGCCTTCCACGCGCACGCGGGTGTCCTTCGAGTTCGCCGAGAAGCGACTGAGCGCGGACACGGTGAACATCGCCGCCAGCGGGTCGTCGGTGAGCAAGGGAGAGACGCTGGTGGACACGGCGCGCAATCTGGAAGCCATGCGCATCGACATGGTGGTGATCCGCCACGGCGCTTCGGGTGCCGCGGGCTTCCTGGCGGAGCGGATCCCCTCCAACGTGATCAACGCCGGGGACGGCTCCCACGAGCATCCGACGCAGGGACTTCTCGACCTCCTCACGATCCGGGACCACCGGGGCTCCATCGAGGGGCTCAAGGTGTGCATCGTGGGTGACGTGCTCCACTCCAGGGTGGCACGCTCGAACATCTACGGACTCCTGAAGCTGGGTGCCGAGGTGGCCGTGTGCGGGCCCCCCACCCTGGTGCCCCGGAGCTTCGCGGAGCTCGGGGTCAGCGTGTTCCACCGGGTGGAGGAGGCCATCGAGTGGGCCGACGTGCTCAACGTGCTGCGCCTCCAGCTCGAACGGATGCAGGCGGGCTACGTCCCGAGCCTGAGGGAGTACAACCGGATCTGGGGGATCAGCACCGAGCGCCTGGAGCGGGCGCCCCGGGACATCCTGGTCCTGCATCCCGGCCCCATGAACCGGGGGGTGGAGATCGACTCCGACGTGGCCGACGGGCCGCATTCGGTGATCCTGAACCAGGTCACCAACGGCGTGGCGGTGAGGATGGCGGTTCTCTACCTCCTCGCGGGCGGCGCGCCGGAGCGGGCCGAAGCGGCCAAGCACGGAGGTGAGGCGTGAGCGAGGTGGTGGTGTTCCGTGGTGGGCGGGTGGTGGATCCGTCCCGCTCGGTGGACGGCGTCGGCGACGTGGTCGTGGTGGACGGGTGGGTCGCGGACGTGCCCGCCGAGTACACGCCGCCGGAAGACGCCCGCGTCATCGATTGCGCCGGGCTGGTGGTGACGCCGGGGCTCATCGACGTGCACGTGCACCTCCGCGAGCCCGGGGAGGAGCATAAGGAGACCATCACCACGGGGGCCCGCGCCGCGGCCGCGGGAGGCTTCACCGCCATCGTGGCCATGCCCAACACCGACCCCCCGACCGACGATCCGGCGGCGGTGGGATTCGTGGTCGCGGAGGGGCGCAAGGCGGGCGCGGCCCGGGTGTACCCCACGGGGTGCATCACCCTCGACCGGAAGGGCGAGCGGCTCG
>JAOUPR010000063.1 GCA_029879725.1 Gemmatimonadota bacterium
GAAACGTACCCGGCGGAACAGTCTCCCCGGCAGGCTCCATCCCGGTCCCGGAAGTGAACCATGCCGTCGCCGTCGGTGGTGGCCGTGTGGAGGACCGCGCCGGACCGATCGTGCAGACGGACGGTCACGCCGGGACGGGACACGCCGTCCCCCACTCCCGTCACCCACACGGCCAGGTCGTCCACACCCGTCTTGGTGTGGATTCCCAGGTCGGTGACCTGGACGATGCTGGTGGTCATCCAACGGCGAGCGGCCAGCGACGAGGGCGGAGCCATGCTCACGCGCATCATCTTGAGCGTCCCGACACGGTCGGTCCGGGACCACCCCGCCACCGGCACACCGGTGACCGACGGAACGTTGGACTCCCCCTTCATTGCGATGGCACGCTCCTGGGCCAGCCCCACCATGCGGGACCACGGCCCGTCCCACCCCCACGAGCTTCCCAGAAGGAGATTCTCCAGCGAATCGGGTACCGGGATCGTCGCGACCCAGAGGGAGTCCACGTTCACGTGCTGGACCGGGAGGGTGCGAAACCCGTCGCCCTCCACCAGGAGGTGTCCGTATTCGTGACTGACCGAAGGCGCGAACCCCGTGGTGGAGAAAGGCGCCGACCGGCGTCCCGTGATGCTCTGTCCGGAGGCGTCCTTCAGCCCCAGCCCCACCACCACCTGCCATCCCTTCTCCGGAAGGAGTTCGGCGTTGAGGTACCACTCCGTCGCCTCGTTCAGCGTATCGGACACCGTGAAGGACGCCTGCGGGAGGATGCGTACGTTCCGCATCACCTCGGCGCCGCTCACCGGATTGCTGAAGACCACGTGGACCGGACCCGCCGGACAGTACTCTCCCCGGCCGCAGTCGACGGTCTCGAGGGTCAGGTCCCCCAGCGTGGAGAAGGACCACCTCTGCGACGGTACGCCATCCTCGAGCCACTCGGGAACCAGGAGCGTCGCGTCGCAACCCCGGGGAAGATCCGCCTGGGGTTCGAGGGCGATCACGCGGCGGGGATCGCCCTCTCCGAGGTCGAACGAACGGTCTCGGCGAGCCGAGCGAATCTGCCAGGGATCGTTGCCGCTCACTCTGCGCGACCCCTTCCCGACCAGCGCCACCTCCCCTCCGCCGCATGCCGCCGACAGCCGCACGGAAGCCAGGCGCGCCAACTCCTCGGGGGCCACGGACGCCTCCACCACGACCTCGAAGACGGGGCGCTGAGGCTGGTGCCGGGCGTTGCCCCTCGTCCCCACCGGATATCCCTCCAACACCCGGGCCTGGCGAACCCGGAAGCGATGCACGTGGTCCCTCCCCAGGCGGGTACCGTCCATCGCCTCCAGCCCGGCATGCACCGTCACCCCATACTCCACTCCGTACCGCCACGGAGTCTCCGGCTCGAAGACGAGCGACACCGGATCGCGCCAGTACGTCCGGCCCACCGTGGCGGGCGAGATCGTGACGAGTCCCTCCGGGTCGACGGCGACCTCCAGGTCCCCCGCGACGGGTCGATCGAAGGTCACGACGACGGGCGCCGTCGGATCGGCCGGGGTCGCGGGAGAGACCCGGAAGACTTCCAGGGGTGCGGAGGAGGACGTCCCCAGGGCGGCGAACCCGAGGGCGAACGCGAGGGCTGTGGGTCTCATGGCACGATGGGTCGGCGGGGGGGCGAGAGGTGCGTCACACACCTCCGGGCCCAATGTACGCAGCCTACCCTCCGACGGCCATTTTCGGCCCTCGCCCTCCGCCGGCGTCGCCCGGGCGGCCTCCGTCCCTTATCTATTGTCCCACCACGTCATCACCCGCTACAGGAGGCTCCCATGCGGATCGTCACAACCTGCGTCGTCGCTTCGCTCTCCCTCGCGGGCTGCCGTCCCGCGGCCCCCGACCATGGCGGCGTCTTCGACGGCAGCGCCGGTCACTGGGTGGACCTCACCCACGCCTTCTCGGAATCCACGATCTACTGGCCCACCGACACGGCGGGGTTCCAGCTCCAGGAGTTGGCGTATGGTTCCACCGAAGGGGGATGGTTCTACTCCTCCTACGCATTCGCCTCCGCGGAGCACGGAGGGACCCACCTGGACGCACCCATCCACTTCGCGGAAGGGCGTCTCACCAACGACGCCATCCCCCTTTCCGGGCTCATGGGTCCCGCGGCCGTGGTGGACGTGACCGACCACGTGCACCCGGACTATCGGGTCGGCGTGGCGGACCTCACCGGGTGGGAGGCGGCCCACGGCCCCCTTCCCGACGGCGGCATCCTCCTCCTGCGCACGGGGTGGGGTGATCGCTGGGATGATCGCGCGGCCTATCTCGGTACCGACCTCACCGGCCCGGACGCCGTCGCCGCCCTCCACTTCCCCGGGCTGGCGCCGGAAGCGGCCGAGTGGCTGGTGGCCGAGCGCGGAATCGTGGCCGTGGGGATCGACACCCCGAGCATCGACTACGGGCAATCGGCGGACTTCCGGTCCCACGTGATCCTCTACTCCGAGAACCTCTCCGGATTCGAGAACGTGGCGAATCTCGACCTCCTCCCGGAATCAGGATCCTTCGTGGTGGCGCTTCCCATGAAGATCAAAGGGGGAAGCGGAGGCCCGCTCAGGATCGTGGCGTTCGTGCCGGGGGGCTGACCGGACCTCTCTCGCCATGCAAATAAGATCCTTGCGACACGTATCCAGAAAGGACTATATGTGCCTGTCGGCCGACCTCCGGCCGGTAGCATCTTCCACCCCCTCATCGAAAGGACACACCTGATGAGAAGAACCTTTGTCCTAACTGTCCTGGCGGGCGTCCTGACCGCCTCGACCCTCTCCGCGCAGGAGCGCGAGATCCGGGGCCGAGTCACCGGAGCGCCGTCGGGAGCCGGGCTGGCCGACGCCCTCGTGGACGTGGTCGGCGCGCAGTACCAGGCCGTGTCGGACCGGACGGGCAGCTTCGTCATCCGCGCGCCCAGCGGCGAAGTCCGCCTCCGTGTATCGCTCCTCGGGTACACCACCACCGAGGTCGTGGTGGGCGCGTCCCAGAGTGATGTCCAGATCCTCATGGACCAGGACGTGCTCAACATCACCGGCGTGGTCGTGACGGGCCGCGCCACTTCGGTCCAGAGACGAAACCTGGCCAACGCGGTCGCGACGGTGGTGGCTTCGGACATGGACCGCACTCCGGCCGAATCCGTGGAGAAGCAGATCGTGGGCCGGGTTTCCGGCGCTCTCATCGAGACCAACTCGGGCGCTCCCGGTGGTGGTATCCAGGTGAGACTACGCGGCGTGTCCACCATCAACGGCGCCTCCGAGCCCCTCTACGTGGTCGACGGGGTCATCGTCAGCAACGTGGGGATCCCCTCCAACCAGAACGCCATCACGGCCGCCAGCGGAGGATCGAACCCCTCGCTCTCCCAGGACGCCGTGGTCAACCGTATCGCGGATCTCAACCCCAACGACATCGAGCGGATCGAGATCCTGAAGGGTGCTTCCGCCGCCGCCATCTACGGCTCCAAGGCCGCCAACGGCGTGGTGGTCATCACGACGAAGCGGGGGCGTCCCGGTGAGACGCGGTTCAATCTCACCCAGCGCTTCGGAGTGTTCGATCTCTCCAACAAGATCGGCTTCCGCGCCTTCGAAACGGTGGACGAGGCCGTGGCCGCCTTCGGAGAGGGCGCCCGTGGCGTGTACTCCGGCACGGGATACGACTACGAGGAGATCCTCGCCGGTCGGAACGACCTCTCCACCGAGACGGTGTTCGACGCCAGCGGCGGCACGGAGTCGACGCGATTCTACGCATCGGCCCTGCTGAAGAACGACGAGGGGATCATCGCCAACACCGGCTTCGAGAAGGAGGCGATGCGGCTGAACCTCACGCAGCAGGTCGGAGAGGGCGCCACCCTCTCCCTGAACTCCGCCGTCACGCACACGCTCGCGCAGCGCGGAATCACGAACAACGACAACAGCGGCACCAGCTACTACATGGTGTTCCCGTTCACGCCCAACTTCGTGGACCTGAACCCCGACGCGGACGGGATCTACCCGGCCAACCCCTTCGAGCGGAGCAACCCTCTCCAGACCGCCGAGATGGTCACCAACGACGAGGACGTCTGGCGCTTCATCACTTCGGGTAGCCTGGACCTCCGCCTCATGAGTTCCGCCACCAGCCGTCTCGACCTCAAGGCCACGGGCGGCGTCGACTACTTCCAGCAGGTGAACGAGCTCTTCGCTCCGCCCGAGGTGCAGTTCGAGCCCAACGACGGCCTCCTCGGGACGTCGCTCCTGAGCAACAGCTCCAACCTGAACGTGAACATCGGGGCGAACCTGGTGCATTCGTACACGCCCACCAGTGGCTCGTATTCCGCCATGACGTCGGCCGGTGTCCAGTTCGAGGACGCGGATCTCAACATCGCCCGGATCACCAGCCAGAACCTCATCGCCGGCCAGTCCAACGTGAACGCCGGCACCGTGGTCGGAGTGAACGAGCTGCGCAACCGCGTGCGGGACTTCGGCGTCTACGCCCAGGAAGAACTCCTCCTCCTGGAGGAGCGCCTCCTCCTCTCCGCGGGAATCCGCGGTGACCGGAGCAGCGCCAACGGCGACACGGGCGCGTACTTCGTGTACCCGAAGGCCGCCGCCTCCTATCGGTTCCCCGAGTTGAGCGGAAGCATCGACGAAATGAAGGTACGCATGGCCTGGGGACAGAGCGGTAACCGTCCGCTCTTCGGCCAGAAGTTCACGCCCCTCACGGCCATCAACAACATCGAGGGAATCCCCGGCGTCAGTGTCGGGGGAGTGACCGGAAGCGCGGATCTCGAGCCCGAGCGTCAGAGCGAGATCGAGGCCGGTGTGGACCTCACGCTCTTCGGTGGACGGGCCACCCTGGAGACGACGGTCTACCAGAAGAACATCTCCAACATGATCCTGTCGCGCACCCTGGCCCCGTCCACCGGGTTCACGTCGCAGATCTTCAACGGGGGCGAGCTCCGCGTGCGCGGTCTGGAGCTGGCCGCCGCGGCCACGCCGGTGAACACCGAAACGACGACCTGGATCAGCCGGGCCACGTTCTTCCTCGACCGGAGCAGGGTGAACTCGATCCCGGTGCCGTCCTTCCGCGTGGGAGGGTTCGGTACGTCGCTGGGGTCGTACGAGATCGAGGAGGGCGCGTCGGTCACGCAGATCGTCACGAACCTGGGTCTCGACGCCGGCGGCAACGTGATCGTCGGCGCCATCGGCGACGCCAATCCCGATTTCAAGATGGCCTTCAGCAACGAGGTGCAGTGGGGCGCCTTCAGCCTCTTCGGTCTCCTCGACTGGCAGAAGGGCGGGACCATCGTGAACCTCACGAAGCTCCTCTACGACTTCGGTCAGAACTACGCCGACCACGACGAGCCCACGCCGGACTTCGACATGGGCGACGGGACCCTCATCTCCGGAACGACCGGCGAGGTCCGCCTGGGCCGCTGGCTCAGCGGAGACAGCCGCGGCTATTTCGAAGACGCTTCGTACGTGAAGCTCCGTGAGCTTTCGCTTTCGTACGCGGTGCCCGCCTCCGTGGTCGAGTCGCTCATGGGGAACCGGGTGGAGTCGCTCCAGATCAACTTCAGTGGACGGAATCTCCTGACGTTCACGGACTATTCCGGACTGGATCCCGAGGTGAGCAACTTCGGAAACCAGGCCGTGGCCCGGAACATCGATGTCGCACCCTTCCCACCGTCGCGGAGCTTCTGGCTGTCCGTGAACGTGAGCTTCTGATGAGGATCCATCATATGCGAAACTCCATTGCCGTGACGGCCCTCCTCGGCGCGCTCACCCTGGGTGGGTGTGAAGTGGATCTGGCCATCCCCGACTACAACAACCCCAGCCTCGAAGAGTTGGTGAGCAATCCCACGCCGACTCTGGTGAACACCGCGGCGCAGGGGCTGCTCATCGGTACCCGCTCCCAGATGGCATCCCGGAACGGATACGTCTCCCTCCTGGGAATCCTGGGGCGCGAGTCCTACAACTTCGACGGTTCCGACCCGCGGTTCATCACCGAGATGCTCGACGGTGACCTGGACCCGGGTAGCCCCGCCTTCGGGGCGAACCTCTGGAACCAGCGGTACCAGAACATCCGCAACGCCAACATCCTCCTGAACGCCCTGGACGCGGTGCAGGGGATGAGCGCCCAGGAGCTCGAGGCGATCCGCGGATTCGCGAAGACCATCCAGGCCCTGGACCTCCTCCTGGTCGTCAACACCCGTGACGCCAACGGCGCGGTCATCGACACGGACCGTCCGGTGGATGCCGATCCGGCGCCCATCGTCTCCAAGGACGCGGCCATGGACTACATCGCCGGGCTCCTCGACGAGGCCGAGGGGAATCTCGCGGCGGGCGGATCGAGCTTCTCGTTCCTGCTCACCAGCGGGTTCGACGGCTTCGACGATCCGGCGTCGTTCGCTCAGTTCAACCGGGCGTTGAGGGCGCGGGTCGCGGTATACCAGGGGGATTGGGCGACCGCGCTGACCGCGCTCTCCGAGTCGTTCATCGACACCGGAGCCAGCCTCGACATGGGTGTGTACCACGTGTTCGGTACCGGCGCGGGTGACACACGCAACAGCCTGTACGATCCCGGTGCGGGACCGGACATCCTGGCTCATCCGTCCATCGTGGCGGACGCCGAACTCCAGCCCGGGGGAGCCGTCGACGAGCGCGTGGGTCGCAAGATCCGTAGCGTGGCGGGTCAGACCCAGCAGGGTGTGACCACCGACGTGGCCTTCACGATCTACGGGAGCTCCAACACACCCATTCCGTACATCCGCAACGAGGAGCTCATCCTTCTGCGGGCGGAAGCGAACATCGGCGCCGGCAACATCGCGCCGGCCATCGTGGACATCAACTTCATCCGTGAGAACTCGGGTGGCCTGGCCCCGCGGGCCGGACTCGATGCCACGAACATCCTCGACGAGCTCCTCACGCAGAAGCGCTACTCGCTCCTCTTCGAGGGTGGTCATCGCTGGATCGACATGCGTCGCTACGGCAAGCTCGGAGACTTGCCTCTGGCGGTCCCGAGCCACCAGGTGAACGCCATGTTCCCCATACCCGAAGCGGAGCAGCTCGCACGGGGCGGCTGATCCCGACGGTGGGACGCGCCCGCATCGGCGTCCCCGGGATGGAAAAGGGGGGTGCCGGGCCATGTGCCCGGCACCCCCACTTTCATTTCCGCGACGGATCGGCGGGTCGCTACCCTCCGGCCCGCCTCAGATCACACAGGCCACCATCCTGGGTGCACCCCGGCTCCCTGAGCGTACGCTCGAAGAGCTCGAAGATCCGCCTGTACTCGTCCGTCCACGAAGCAGGCTCCACGAAGCCGTGGTTCTCCACCGGGTACACGGCGAATTCCCAGTTCTCCTTCCCCAACTCGATGAGACGCTGGGCCAGACGTACCACATCCGAGAAGTGCACGTTGGTGTCCACCATCCCATGGAGGATCAGGAGGTTCTGATCTTCACGGAAGTTCTCGGCGAAGTAGATCGGCGACGACTTCCGATACGCTTCCTCGTCCTCGTGGGGGAGGTTCAGGATGCGGCTCGTGTACCCGTGGTTGTAGTGGGCCCAGTCGGTCACCGAGCGGAGCGCCGCTCCCGAACGGAAGGTCTCTCCCGCGGTGAAGAGTCCCATGAGGGTGATGAACCCGCCGTACGATCCCCCGTAGAGCCCGATACGGCCGGCGTCGACCCCCTCGTGCTCCACCAGATACCGGGCGCCGTCCACCTGGTCGCTCAGGTCCTTCCCGCCCATCCAACGGTAGATCGCCGTGCGCCAGTCCCTCCCGTACCCCGCCGACCCCCGGTAGTCCACGTCGAGCACCGTGTACCCGCTGGCCGCCAGGAAGTGGTTGAACATGTACTCCCGGGAATACGACGACCAGTAGTCGTGGACGTTGTGCAGATAGCCCGCTCCATGCACGAATATCACCGCGGCCCCGTTGGACGCCGCGCCGGTCTCGGCGGGACGGTAGATCCGAGCGGGTACCCGGGTCCCGTCCTCCGCGGTGAAGTGGACGATCTCGGGCTTCCGCCACGGGAACGTGCTCCACTCTGCCGTGGGAGTCGTGGTGACGCGCGTCATGCCCGCCACGTCGTCGGCCGCGGCCAGATACAACTCGGGCGGGTGGTTGGCCACGTCGTGGACCACCGCGAAGCGGCGGCGGTCGGGAGAGATGGTGACGTCGTACCTCCCTTCCCCGCGGGTCACGGCCTCACGGCGCGCGCCGTCGAAGTCCATCCACCAGACGTGCTCGTTGAACGGGGAGCCCTCGTTCGTGGACAGGAGAAAGCGCCCCGCACCCCGGGGGATCGTGGCCCCCAGAACCTCCCAGTTCCCGCTGGTGAGCGCACGCTTTCCCGACCCGTCGGAGTTCACGGCGTACAGGTGGGCGTATCCCGACTCTTCGCTGGCGAAGTAGACGCGGTCCGTACCGGGAAGGAATCCGGTGCATCCGAACGAGCACGGCCCCGCCACCCAGGCGTCGTCGTGCAGATGGTCGAGAAGCGTGATCTCACCCGTGGCGGGGTCGAGGCTCCACAGCCACCGGTCCTTGTTGTCGTACGAAACCGAGGTGATCCATCCCCGCGTTCCCGCGTCGTTCCACCCCGATCCGGACACCCCGGCGGGATGGTCGGCTTCGTACCCCTCGGGCTCCACCTCCAGCCACGCCACCGCTCCCGTGGCGACGGTGATCACCCCGACCCGCGACTCGCCCTGGGCATCCCCTACCTTCGTGCGCACCGTCAGGTCGCGGGTGTAGCCGTCCTCGGTGACCCACTCCGGAACCACGGTCTGCTCGGCTCCCTGCGGCGGAGCGGACACGCTCAACAACGCGTACTTCCCGTCCCGGGTGGCCTCCAGCGCCCGGACCCGCTCGTTCGGGCGGATGTACACCGTCGCGGCGACCCCCGCCTCCCTCGCCTCACGCCTGCGCTCCCGGAGGGCCTCCTCCTCCCGGGCGATCCTCACGTGCTCGAACAGCTCGAGCTGCTGTGTCTCCAGGAATCCCCGCTGTCCCTCGGCCTCGGCTTCCTCGGCGGGAGGGGAGCCGGCGACGATGCGCGTGAGCTGCTCCAGCGCGCCGGTCTCCAGGTGGATCCGGTACAGATCGTTCCCCCTCCGGAACAGTACGCGCTCCCCGTCGTCGGAGAAGAGGGGGTCGCCCTCGGAGTCCGCCGTCTGTGTGAGTCGGCGCAGAGTCATGTCGCCACGGGCGACCAGGTACAGATCCCCCTCGACGGAGGACACGCGCCACCTCCCGTCCCGCGAGATGTCTCCCGAAGCGATGAGGGGCTCGACCTCCCGGGCAGCCTCGTCATCCAGGAGCTCGGGGGAGCCACCCCGAGCCGAAACCCGATAGAGCGACCGGTCGGCCTGCCACTCCTGACCTCCGGGCTTCCACGTGAAGTAGACCCACCTGGAGTCGTCGGTCCACCGCACCTGGGAGGGTGCCTCGCCGATATGCTCCGGTCCGCGCATGATGTTCCGGATGGTGAACGAGAACTCCGTCTCCGGCGCGCCCGGCGGAGTCCAGTCCGCGGTGCTCTGCGCGACACCATCGCAGGGAGTGGAAAGGACGAAGCTCGCGACCAGGATCGCGCCCGGTCGAAGAAGGTTCCACCGCATGACGTTCTCCATGAGAAGATTCAATCCCCCAGACACGTTCCCAGATCCCGCGCCGTCCGCACCACCTCTCCATCGAGGGGCACGGTCTTCAGGCGCGATACGGCTTCGGCGAGCGGTACCGCGTGCACGTGCGGCGGGTCGAGCGCCACCATGACGTCGAAGCGGCCCGCCGCCGCCATCTCCACGGCGGCAGCCCCGAATCGAAGCGCCAGCAGGCGATCGTACGCGGTGGGACTCCCGCCACGCTGGAGGTGGCCCAGCACGAGTGTGCGCGTCTCCCGTCCCGTGCGCGCCTCGATGGCCGCCCCGACCTGCTCGGCGACACCTCCCAGGCGCGCGGCCCGGCCGGCCTTCGCCTCCTCCACCAACACCTGCCCACCCCCCAACGGCCGTGCGCCCTCCGCCACCACGACGATGGCGAACTCACGACCCGTGGCGTATCGCGCCTGGATGCTCGCGCACACCTTCTCGATATCGTAGGGGATCTCGGGGATGAGGATCACGTCCGCGGAACCGGCCACCCCCGCGAAGAGGCTGATCCACCCGGCGTGGCGCCCCATGAGCTCCACCACCATCACCCGGCGGTGCGACTCGGCGGTGGAATGAAGGCGGTCGATGGCGTCCGTCGCCGTCTCGACGGCGGTCACGAATCCGAAGGTGAGCTGCGTCGCCTCCAGGTCGTTGTCGATGGTCTTGGGGACGCCCACCACGGGAAATCCCTTCTCCGCCAACGCGTGGGCGATGCGCAGGGAGCCGTCTCCGCCGATGGCGATGAGGGCGTCGAGGCGACGCTTGCGGAGCTCGGCCACCACCTCGTCCGACCGATCCACCACCTCCACCGTCCCGTCCGGACGCTCCACCGGCCACTCCAGAGGATTTCCCCGATTGGTGGTCCCCAGGATGGTACCGCCCAGGTGTGTGATCCCCCGCACCGCGTCCCGATTCAGGTGCACCACCCCGTCGTCCATGAAGAGTCCCTCGTACCCGCGCCGGATCCCGTAGACGTCGATCCCCCGGGTTTGAGCGGCGAGGACCACGGCTCTGATGACGGCGTTGAGACCGGGTGCGTCTCCGCCGCCCGTGTTCACCGCGATGCTACGAATGGGAGAGGTCATGGTGTGCGTCCTGCGTTGAGTGGGTCCGGCCGACGACCGTGGAGGCCACGCCGGATCAGAAATCGAAGCGGAGGGTCCCGGAGATCTCCACCCCCTTCACGCCCACCGACTCTCCCGCATCATCCTGGATCGCGCCCACGAGAAGTCGAATCCGCGGGATCAGATCCTGTGCGCTCCCCATCCGTAGCGGGAGATCCCCGCCCACCGACAACATCCACCCGGAGCCCGCCGTGATCCCGTCGGGATCCTTCCGGTCCTGGAGCTTCAGGTCGACCTGGGGATGCAGGACGTGGGACCGTCCGATCCCCACCGCGCCCACCACGCCCGCGGACCACAGCCTCTGTGAGGCCGTGGTGAACACCGAGTCTCCCACCAGCACACCGGAAGAGGTATCCAGCACGCCCAGGGAGAGGTCTCCATGCTCCCGCGCCAGACTTCCCGCGTAGAGCGTCCATACCCCCGCATTCGCCCGGAACACCCAGCGCGCGTCGAATCCCACGCGGGACCCTGGCTGAAAGAGATTGCGGCCATTCCCCTGGTCGGCCTCGTATCGGGCGTAGTGCACGCTCCCGCTGACGGTTCCCGACTCGCCCACGTGGCCGTCCAGCCCCAGACGGAACCTTGCCTCGTTTCCCGGTCTGTACATCAGGTCGAGATCACTGCGCGGCTCGAACTCGCTGCGCGCAGCGTAGCTCGCGGACACCCCCACCGCGACGGCGCCCATCTCCCGGGCCATGGTCACGGCCGACGTGAGGGAGAGGCCCGTCCCCCAGGCGGCCTGGGGAAACGCCAGGAGGTCGGTGGAAAGCACGGTGGAGACCACCGCCTCCTCCGCCGACTGCTCCGACTTCCCCGTGGGGACTCCCACGGCGAAGCTCAGGAGAGCCCACGGAGCCGCTTCGACGCTCGCACGGACGTGCGTGTCCACCAATCCGGAAAGGACATAGCGCACCCCCTCACGTTCCACTTCGCCCTGGGCCCAGGAAGAGTAGAGATCCACCGTCGTCCGGTCTCCCGCGGTGAAGCTGACCGCCAGGGGAACACTGAAGAGCTGAACCGCCTCGACTCCCAACCCCGCATCCACCGAATACCCGGTGAACTCCGCCCCGACGCCGACCCGGCCCTGGGCCGCCGCGGGCGACCAGGAGGCACAGAGCCCGCCCACCGCCAGCGCCGGCACCACGAACGTTCGGACAGGGCTCACCGTCAGTCTCCCACGGGATTGAGAATGAGGATGCGGATCGTCCCCGTCCCCACTCGGGTGATGTCGTCCAGCCCGAAGGCTTCGAGCACGGGGTTCCTCGTGTCCGGACCCGGCCCCACCACGGCGGCTCCCGGAGTGGGGTTCACCACGTCGTTGCCCGACCTCAGGAGGGCCCCACGAAGCGCTCCACGGGGACGGCCCTCTCCGTCCATGGCACCGAACCTGTCCAGGGCACGCTCCCCGAGGTCGTCACCTTCACCCGATTCTTCCGCCATCTCGACGATGTCGTCGACGCCGGTGGACGACGCGGAAAGAAGCGAAATCGCTTCCGCCGCCGCCAATTGCGCCGCCTGGTAGCCCGGATCCAGCTCCAGCGCCGCACCGAAGGAGGCCCCGGCGGCGGCGAAGTCACCCCGATCCATCTCCCGCAGACCTCGGCCGTACGCCAGGAACGCCATGAGGTCGTCCGTACGATTCTCGCGAATGGCCTGCTCCTCCTGCGGAGTCAACTCGACCCGCAGGACGTCGCGGAGCGTTCGCACCACCAGGTCCTTCTCCATATCGAAGAGGTTGGCCAGTTCGTCCTCCGCCGTGAGCGTTCCCACCGACGTCTCCGCCGGCACGCTCCGCACGTCGCTGTCGAGACGCAGGTGCTCCACCCCGAGATCGGTGATGAGACCCTGCACCACGTGCTCCGCGCGCATCATGCGCCCCGCCCGTGCCCCCGACCGTGGATCCGCATACCCCGCTTCGGTGAGCGACATCTCGTCGAGGAGACTCTGGAGCCGGGCCCGCTCGAGCACCGTGACCGCGCCGGAAAGGCCGAAGTCGGTGGTCATCATATCCGCCAGGGCGTACACCAGGGGCTCGAGGTCCTCCCGATCCGAGTGGAACCCGAAGGGGAACACCGCCAGCGACCGAGGCGTGGGGGGTGCCGCTCCGGCATCCCGCTCCCCGGCCACCGCTTCCCGCGCCCGCGCACGGAGTTCCCGCCGCGCCATGAGGTCCATGCGGTGGCGCAACTCGTCCTTCAGGGGGTCCGAGCGTCCGACCTCCAGGTACATCCCGTACGCGGCCCGTGCCTGGGCCCAGAGCTCCAGCGCCTCGTAGGAAAGCCCGAGATGGAGATACGCCGCTCCCGTGCGGATACCGCGCTCCACGGCGCCGTCCAGCACCCGCACGGCGTCGACGTATCGATCCGCCCGATAGAGCGCGACCCCCAGCCCGACACGGGCCTCGGCATCCTGGGGACGGGACGAAACCGCCTCCTCCAGAGCGGGGATGTCGGCGGGGCCCACCCGCGGCGCGCCCGTCGCACACCCCACCGCGCCCAGCGTGCCGAGAGCGGCCGCGAGGACCCGCATGGGCTTGTTCCGGGTAGGGAAGATCATGAGCGCGCGGGGTATGAGGACTCGCTCCGGTGGTCGGACGCCGGGAGACGGATCCGCCTCGGAGCGGAAGTTTCTCCTCGCATCCCCCCGGAACGGTGGGTAAATTTAGGGTTGGACCCCCGACCGGGCAAAGCATTTACCGCGCCGCTCGCGAGTACGTCATCCGAATCGTCCCGAATGGAGAACGCGTGTTCCGCTCCCTCACCCCTCCGATCCTGGCCGTCCTGGCCCTTTCCGCCGCCGGCCCGCGGGCCGTGTCGGCGCAAGCGCCGGAAGACGTCCCCACGGTGGCCGTGCTGGATTTCACCGGGTTCATGATGGGTGAGGCGGGCAACTCCGTGAACCTGGGCAAGGCCGTCAGCGCCATGCTCATCACGGAGTTCTCCGAGCGGCCTGGAATGCGCGTGATCGAGCGCGCCCGCCTCCAGGACCTCCTCACCGAGCAGAAGCTCGCCCTCTCGGGTCGCATCGCCGAGGGAAGTGCGGTGGAGGTGGGGCAGATGCTGGGAGCCCAGTACGTCCTCCACGGACAGGTCACGAACATCGCGGACCGGCTGCGACTCGATATCCGGGCCGTGGACGTCGAGACGTCCGAAGTCGTCTCCGTGATGAAGAAGATGGACGGGACGAGCGAACTCCTGGCCGTCATCGTCGCGGTGGCCGACGAATTCGCCGAGGCTCTCTCCCTCACCCCGCCGTCCGCCCGCCCCGCTCCGGAGCCGATCCCGGTGCGCGCCACCATCGAGTTCTCCCGGGCGGTGGACCTCGAGGACCGCGGACAGATCGAGGATGCGATCAACCACTACGAGGCCGCGCTGGAGATCCATCCGGGACATCGCGATGCCCGGGCCGCGCTGCGAAGACTCCGCCCCGGAGGCGGTCTCTGATGCGTCCGTGGATCATCCTCGCGGTCCTCGTCGCCGCGTCGGGTGCAGACGTCCGGACCGCCGCGCAGGAGATCGCTTTCACCGCGGATCTCCCTCGAACCCTCGTGTTCATCCAGGAGGACGGCACGGGGTCGGTGGCCGCGGGCGAGTTCACCGCCTTCCTCGAAGAGGCGGGATTCCCCGTGATCGATCCCGCCTTCGCACGCCGCGCGGTCCACGGTGAGCTGGTGCGGGCGGCGCTGGACGGAGACGAGAGCGCAGCCACGGAGCTGGGCCGGGACTTCGGAGCACAGCTCCTGATTCTCGGCACCGCGGCCTGGGGTGCCCGCCCGGACCCCGTGGACGGGAGCCTGGTGACCGCCACCACGGAGGTCTCGGTGCGCGCGCTTCGGCTCGATGTCGGTGAAGTGGTCGCCAGGGGATCGGCGGACGCCCGCGTGGTCGAGGCGACCGAGCAGGCTGCCCGCACCCTCGCTGTGCGGAAGGCCACCCAGGAGATGCTGACCACGTCGTCGTTCCTGGGCGCGCTCCTCAACGACTGGGACGCACGCCCCTGGAGCGAGGTCGGCTACTGGAAGCCGGACCCCGGCGCGCTCCCCGGCGGTGCCGCGCTCGGCGAGGCCCCGGCCCACCTCACCGTGCTCCGCACCGACGTCCTCCCCGACACGGGTGCGTCCACCCGGGGGATCGGCGTGGTGCGAAAGGGTGGCGGAGACCCCTCGGCCGTTCGGAACACGGTTCGGCTCGAGGGGGTGCTTTCCGGCGAGGCCCGCTCCGTCACCGTGGACGGGCACGAAGCCATCCTGGAGCCGCTCTCCGATCAGGACCGTGCCGCCTTCGGTCTTTCCGGCGTGTCCGCACGGCGGTTCGTACGCACCCTCGATCTCCCGGTGAGCCAGGACTCCGTCCACATCGTGGCGAGTTCTTCCCGTGGGCCCGTGGCGGAGGTGGTGGCCGCGCCGCGTATCGACCGGAGGTGGGCCGTGGTCATCGGAGTGGGCGAATACGCCTCCCCCGACATCCCCGATCTCCGGTATGCTCGCGCGGACGCCGAAGCCATGCGCGACTTCCTCCTGAGCGACGCCGCCGGCCCCTTCGACGACGTCCTCTACCTGGTGGACGCGGACGCCGGCGCCGGCGCCATGCGCGAAGCGCTCTTCGTCTTCCTCCAGCAGGCCGATTGGGACGATCTCGTGGTCGTCTACTTCGCCGGGCACGGGGCTCCGGACCCCAACCGTCCGGACAACCTGTACCTTCTCCCCTCCGATACCGATCCCGACGCCCTGGCGTCCACGGCCTTCCCCATGTGGGACGTGAAGACGGCGCTCCGCCGCCAGATCGCGGCGGAACGGGTCCTGGTCATCGCCGATGCGTGCCATAGCGCGGGCACCGCCGATGGAGCGGCGCGCGCGGGCGGACCCGCCAACCCCATCGCGGGCAGCTTCGCCGAGCTCTCCGCGCCCTCGCGACGCCTCATGATCACGGCCGCGGACACCAACGAAGCGTCTCTGGAAGACGCCCGCTGGGGAGGGCACGGGGTGTTCACCCACTTCCTCCTTCGTGGCCTGCACGGCGAAGGAGACGCCGACGCCGACGGAATCGTGACCTTCACGGAGTTGTACGGCTACGTGTCGTCCCAGGTGCGCGAGGCCACCGAGGGTAGGCAGAATCCGCAGATGGCGGGGTTGGGGGACATCCCCCTGGCGGTGGTTCCCGCACCCGGACGGTAGCGCGCGCCGTCAACTCTCCGCGTCACGAGCGCGGGCTTCGGTCTCCGTGTCCAGGATCTCCCGGATGATCTCGATCACAGCGTTCCCCGTCGTGTATCGCTTCCCGTATTCCAGATTGAAGCGGTAGTCGAAGTCCTCCGGGTTCGCTCCCTGGTTGTGCTGGAGGATGGTCTCGAGCTTGTCCAGGGCCTTGGCCACGACCGCCTCCGGCGTGGCCGCCGCCTCGTACTCGTCCCAGAGGGAAAGGATCTCACGGCGCAGCCTTCCCGACAGGGGTCGCGCGATGGTATCCAGGTCCCTGCGCTCCCTCTCCGCCTTCCCGTCGTCCGGGTCCTGGGCGATGGCGGGCACGTCGCCTCCGATGGCTTCCCCCAGGTCGTGCACGATGCAGATCTTCACCAGGCGGGCGAAGTCCAACCCGGGAAAGTGGTCCGCCAGGAGGAGACACATGAGGGAGAGTCGCCACGAGTGCGCCGCCACGCTTTCGGGACGACCCTGGGAAGTGAACGCCGTCCGGGTGACGTCCTTCAAGCGCTCCGCTTCCCGCAGGAAGGCCAGCACACCCTGAATCTCCGAACGGCGGGCGGGACGAAAGAAGGACCAGGTTTCGATCCCCGCCGCGATGGGCGCCCGACCCACCACTTCGTATCCCATGCGCTCATAGATCGCCACGTTCGCGGGATCTTCGGTGGTCAGGGTGACTCCCGCGGAGCCGGGCAACGCCTCACCCATCTCGTGGACCCGCTCCAGCAACATCCGTCCGAGCCCGCGTCCCTGCACACCGCGGCGCACCCCGATCATGTTGAGATGCAGGTGGGGGGCGCTCACTCCGAGCCCGCTCCACACGGCTCCACACCGCTCGTACCGATCCCGGCAGTCGGCTCCCAACGCGGCCCAGCACTCCTCGCGCACGGTCGCCAGGCGGGGCGGGCTCGCCGGCCCGTCCGGGTTCGACGTGGTGGCGGCAGCCACCAGGGTCCCTCCGTGCCGGATTCCCAGCATGGTCTCGTTTCGCAGGGCGCGAGCCGACACGAAGAAGTGGATCAGCGTCTTCAGGCGACCCTCGTACTCTCCCCCGCCCTCCCCCAGCACGTACCGCATCACCGGGTAGTCGCGGAAGGCGTCACGGAAGAGATCCACGATGGCCGGAAGATCCTCTTCCGACAGCTCCACCACTTCGGCGACCACACCGGCCATCTCCGACTCGCTCACATGATCCTCACGATATTCGGGCACAAGAAGTATCCTCCAGCGGCTTGCATTCTGCCGTGCGGACCCCATCGCACACGCCGCGGATGCGGTGCCCCACAATGTCACCATTCGCATCGTTCCGTGCGCCTGCATCTCGTCCTCCCGTCCGCCGACGAATCACGATCCCCGCCACACCGGACCTGGGGAGGTTCCGAGCCCCGACGCGTGACACGCCGACGCGCCACCGCGCACACCGATCTCAGCAGAAATCGCCGCTTCACGAGTCGAATGGGTCGATCTTCAGGACAATGGCCGTCTGCACACCGAACTCGTCCTCGGTCAGCGCCAGGACGACACCATGTCCAGCCGCGATCACTTTTCTATCCTTGCCGGATTCCACTCGGCCCACAATGGCTCGATCCCTGATCAGGATCCAACTCGTCGTCCGGGCCAGAGGCGAGGGATAGTCCTCCACCCATAACGTCCCGTCCGTCGCGGCGAATACCGTACGAAAGGGAGGAAGGCCATCGTAGGCATCCATCCTCTCGAGGCGATCCAGGATGAGTTCCGTGAAGTTCAAGGCGAATCCCAGATCTTCGATGACCCGGCCGACCCGCGCGGATCCCTCTTGCCTGACCTCCCTGATCCGACGGGACCGCTCGGCTTCGATCTCCATGTCGGTCACCGGGTGACCGACAAGGGGAAGGGCGAGCGAAGGTAGCTTGATACCGCTCTCCGCCGTTCGAGTCAGAACAGGCGCCCCCGTACTTCCCGCAACCAGAACGCCGCCGACTACGGCACCCCTGACCTCACGCTCGAATATTCGCTCGTCGAATCCCCAACTCTTTCCCTGGTGATAGAGGTACTGCTCGGGGCCATGCACGACTTCCAACGTGTCCAGGAGTTCGCCCTGCGGGGAGTAGTGGACGAAAGCCACCGGTTCCGACCGGTAGCCCGCCGGCTCGTTTCGGAACATGTACACACTGGGATCGTGTCGCAGGACCACCGACCCATCGGGAAACGCCCCGACGAAGCGGGCCCAGGCAAGGGCGATCCCACTCCGGGCGAAGGCGGCCGTGGAAACGTGTGTGCCGTCGAGGTGGTAGACCGACGCGCGACCCGGGACCTGGTCCCACACGAGGAGTCGGCTCCCGGGAAGGACCGATACCGCTCGTACGCTCTGGAACTCCCCGGGGCCCTCGCCTCGTCCTCCGAACGTACGTCGGTGGATCCCATCGATGCCGAATATCCTCACCTCTTCACTATGCCCGTCGACGAGGGCGATCTCGGATTCGCCCACGATCGACGCGGCCGACACGCGAGAAAACGTGTACGCCGGACGTTCGTCGTAGCCCCCGATCCGCGCCAACTCGGTGAGATGGAGGAGAGGGATGTCCTGCGCACCACCGCCCGGAGCGCGCTGCCCGGCCACGGAACGCGGCATACCCCCGCCAAGGAGCAGGAGACTCGCGGTCATCCATATGCCACCCCTCGGAGCGCAGGTCGTCACCTCCCGGAGTCCTCTTCGGTGGTCCCCGCTCGTACGGCGTCGGTCGGGGCCATCACCGGCGAGCCCTGGAATTCACCCTGCACCCGTGCCGACCACGACCATCGGTCTTTCATCAGGGTCACGCAGACCGCAACGACCAACGTCACCGCGAGAAGTGTCGTGAACACGGAGTCCCCCGCGGCCACCTCCCCCGTCATGTACATGGCGGCGGCGAGATTGCCGAGTCCGTGAAGGAAGAAGACCAACCAGAGATTTCTGTCCCATCGATGATACACCCAAGCGAGTCCAAGGGCGGATGATCCCACGATCCCGGCATTCGCCCACTGTCCGGCCAGGTCCAGGCCGGCGGCCGCGGCGTTCGCCATGTGGGCGATCCCGAACAACACGCTGGTGAACACGCCGGCGGGCCAGAACCCCAGTCCCGACTGAGTGTAGATCTGCCCGAACGCGAACCCCCTGAAGTTGATCTCCTCGGCCAACGGCCAGATCCCTGCTCCGAAGACCTCATCCACCAGACCCATGCGTGGATTCGGGGCCACTCCGAGAAGCGCAGGACCGAGTGTGAGTGGTAGAGTGAGAATCGACGCCAGAACGAGCGCGGGAATCACAGGCCGATCCAGACCGATCGCTCCGGCCCACGCTCTCGGACGAGGACCATACAGCACGCGCATCCCCACACCGACGGGCAAGAGCGGCCTGATCGCGTTCTCCACCCACCAGTACACTTCGGGAAGATCGCGAAAGAATGCGATGTAACCCGGAATCATCCGAACCAACTCGAGTGACACGAAGCTGGTCAGGAACGTGACCACGACGATTCCGGTCCTTTTCCAAGCTCGATGGATCGGCAAGAGTCCCCTCCGGTAACGAAAGTCAGAACAGCGAGGCGAGAACGCCGAGCCTCGGCACCTGAACGGTGATGCGCCCGCCCCCCGTCGGACCCTTGTCCACGAATCGTCCTCCGAAGTACTCGTTCCACGCCTCGAACCGCCACGCATCGTCACGGCCAATGAATCCGAACGATCCCTGACGCTCGGCGATCGCCTCGCCGGCCAGGTCCACGAAGAGTCCCGTATGATGCTGAAACGAGATGAAGAAGGTGGGAATCCGGTCCATCTTCATCCACGTAGCCAAAGGAAACTCCACCAGGCCCTCGATGATCCCGTAGCCCCGGGTGATCGTCGAGTCCGGAAACACACCTCCGCGAAGCGGAGATCCGAGTCTTATCATACCCGCAAACTCCGGCCACCCTCCCCCGAACCGGGATGCGACTCCGATCTCGATCCAGGCCTCGGTGTAGGGAGTTCCGACCGAGATCCCACCGCCCGCGAATCGTTCCGCGCTCCGCCCGAGAGGCTTCCACTGCACCAACTCGAAGTCGAGCGCCGCGTCCAGGACGTTGTTACGAGGGTTCACGCTCGCGACCGGGAGCTTGTTCGCGAGCAGATGGAGGCTGTTCTGAATCCACTCCGTGGGTTGGTCGTGACCCCAGCCGAGCTGAAGCGTCGTCCGGTATGTGAGACTCGGCCAACGCTCGGACCTCGATGCCACGGAGTAGGCGAGGAAGTTCAACCCTATGGTTCGATCGATCCCGTTGTAGATGCCGGGATCGGTGGGCTTCCCGTTCGGTGTGAACCGGTTCAGGGTCACACCGAAGTATGCGGCGGTTCCATCGGTCGGAATCGAACGAGCACCGAAGTGCGCGCCCGGGTTGCCGAACTGAGCACCGAGACCACTCATCGTCGTGGTCCACGTGACGATCGTGACGAGTAGCGTCCTCCACATCAGGCACCTCCTCTGGCGTTCCCGTCGGTAGTCGCTGCGACGCTCCCCGTGCTCCGGTAGGCCATACCGAAGAGAACGGCGAATACGAGGTCGATGAAGGCGGGTCCCAGCTGGACCGATGCGAGGCGACCCTGGAGAAAGAGCACCAGGCTGGCTCCACCGAACGAGAGCTTTTCGAGGACTGCGGGAATCATCATCGGTCGATAGCGGATGGGGTCCCGGGCAAGGACGAGGAACAGCACCTGCCAGCAGAGGGCCACACCCACGAAGCCATAGAAGTACTCCGGATGACTGACGGGTGGGGGAAATCCGCGATTGATCGTGGACTCGAGAAAATACAGAGGAGCAACAACAACCGTGCCGTAGACCCCGGCAATCAAATAGACACGCGTCGCGAAGTTCATCGTCCGAACGACTCCGGTGATGCTGTGAACGTTACCGGGAACGGTCCGTCTCGAGGTCGGACCCCCGACTCGCGGGCCGGCCCATCCCGGCTTCGACGAGGCCCGATCCTCGCCGCTCCCCCAGCAGGCCATCCTACACCCTATTCGCGGTGGTGCTCCCTGCCGGCCTACCGCCGCAACAGCCACGTGATCCGATCATGAGACAGGGCATAGTGGATCATGACGAGAAGTCCGAGCACCGCACTCATCCGCACGAACCCGGACTCTCTGAGGGCCCAGAGTCCGAAACCGAAGATCACCGCTTCGATGATCAGTCGGACAAACCCAGGCACCACGACGGGCGCGCCGCCGGAGCGACTCGGGTCGTCGGGTACGGCGAAGACACCCCACAGCAAGGCAGCGGCGGCCGGCACCGCGGCGGCAAGAAGGATACGATGCCATCCTTCACCGGTGCGCCAGCCCCACACCGCCATCGACACCAGCGCGGCCAACTCCAACAGGAAACGGAACCCGAGATTGATGGGGTGGAAGCCCACTCTACTCGGCTCCTTCTCGCACCCTGCGATGGCGCTCGATCCACGTCGCCCAGGCCGGCAGCAGCCACAGGGCCGACGCTCCGACGGCCACGGCCCGCACCGACTGGGGTAGCGGTACCCCCGGTTGCGAAATCCATATCGCCACGGTGACGGCAACCAATCCGATCAGCGCCGCCGTCCCCATCCGATCTCGCGCGGACGTAGCGCTGCGATACGCTGCGATCCCCGCCACCAGGAGACCCGCCTCCACGAGAATCGTACCGGGGATCGAATTCCAGAGTCCCAGTCCAACCAGGTATCCCCCGGGCCATAGGGGCAGGTCCGGCCTGTGCGTCACGAAGTCCAGCCCCCAATGGCTCAGCACCAACCCGCCCAGCACGACCCCCGCGCGCCTCGAGTCGAACAACGTCCTTCCCAGGATTCCGGCAAGCACCGACCATCCGGCCACGGTCAAGAGACTGTGGCTCCAGGGGTACGCGTCGAACGCGAGATGCGTGAACGCAGTGTCTCCCGGGCTGACGCGCACCGTCTCGACCCCCAGCAACAGCAGGATCGGCCACACGAGATCCAGCGCGAACGCTGTCGCCACCGTGCCTAGCAGCCCCGAGTGAAATACCACACGGCCGGTCCGGATTCCGGCCTGTACCACCGTACCCAACCCTCTCGGATGTTCGACATGACGTCGAGCTCGCAGTAGTCGGCCGGCTCCGCCACCTTCACCCGCATCCAGTCTCCTCGAACCTCGACGGGATACAGGATGTAGTCGGGGTCGATGTCCTCGAGACGTTGGTCTCCTGCGGATGGCCCCCTGTACAACGGCCCAGGGATTCCGCTGCGAAAGAACAGCGGCGAGATCCTCCCGTTGATCTGTTCGTTGACCAGCCACTCACTCCAGCGGGAAAAGGTCAGAACGGCCGATCCGGCGCTGAGCGCACACGACGGCGTCCATCCCGTTCCCTCACTTCCCGCGCCGACGTCATATCGAATCCGGAGCCACCCGTCGGCGCGCGCATCGAGAACGACGAGCGACACCTCCTCGTACCCGGTCTCCACGAGCGCCTCCTGGCCCCACGGCCTCGGGGCGGCCCCTTCCCGTAGCACCCAACCGTCCACGATCCAGACGGTTGGAGGGGAACCCGCAGTGGATGAAATCGGCAAGACCACCCACCTGAGCCAGTTCGTCGCCGCAGGTGGAAGCTCTACGGCCTGGTTCTCGTACGAGTAATGCAGGTGGCCGACGCCCAAGGGGAAAGAAGCCTCGTCCGACCCCGTGACCCACTGGGTCACGTACGGCATCTCCGGCACAGGGTCGGTCGGCACGGCTGACCGTATCGCGTCCGGTACGTCGCAGACCTGCGCCGAGACGTTTGCAGTGCCCAGGGCGGCTAGACCCAGGAGCATCAGATACCTATGTGTCATACGCGCCTCGGGTCGTAGTACCAGGCCACACCGGCTCGACTCCGCTCCGCGAGTCACCAGTTCATCCAGGTAATGGATAGTTGGAGCACCGTCGCGATCGAGACCCACGAAAAGTACGGAGCCTGTGCCACGGCTACCCACCGATGATGCTTCCAGATGGCCATCACCAGCCAGACGATGCTACCCCACACCACCAGGATGTCGATCGATGCGAGCGTGAGATTTCTCAGTCCGAACTGGATCGGAGTGAAGACGACGTTGGCTACGAGGTTGATGAGAAACGGGATCACGACCGCGCGTGGGATCCTCCTCCGCGCCGCTTGGACGAACACGAACCCGAAAGTCAGAATGATGATCGGGTAGATGATCTGCCACATGAGCCCGATGAATGCGGGCTCGGGCGTCCACGCGGGCTTCGCGAGCGAGTTGTACCAGTCCATGAACGTCATGATCTTCGGCTCTTCCTCGCGCCTCGGCCCACGAGCAGGGCAACGCGGAGGTCAGGTGGCATCGAGTACGATCCAGAGGCTTCCGGGTCTGCCCCATCGGCTACATGGATACATCGCACGCATTCCGTGCGCTACTTCCTCGTTCCCGGCAGCGGCAGTCCCTGGTCGAGTTGCCCGGGGCTCCTTGTGACGCGGGCTACCACGGCCGTCGGCTCGCGCCGTGGTCGGAGACTCGAGGTATCCAGGCGATCCCTCTCCTGCCGGTGCCCGGCACACTCCCCTCTCCTCTCCTGCAACGATGCACCGGATGACGACTTCGACTACGGCCCGAAGCGGTACCGGTACAAGGCGACGGCCTGAACGTCGAAGTCGTCGAGGACCATCCCCAACACGAGATCATCCACAACGTCGAGAACATGGAAGGGGCGGGGAAAGGACATGGACCCCAAGAACTCTCCCGACGACGACATCACTCGATACCGCATCGGCCAGGTGTTTCCAGGAGAAAACGTCGACAGCCGCACTGCGCCGTCCGCCGCTCCATGGATCTGCCCGAAGAGAGGGAGGGGAATGGAGGCATCGACTTCGTACCGAGACACCTGTTGGTCCACGAATCGCTCGAGATCCTCGCCGCTCAGTTGGGGGTTCATCCTACGCAGGTTCGCCCGGAGGGAGTTCTCGAATCGTGTCCAAGTAGTGGCCGTGGGATAGGTCGGAGCCTGCTTCCACCGGGCGATCTGCGTCATCGCGCCGTCCGCCCTACTCCACGCAACCTGCGCCTCGTCGGTCTTGGCGTTCACAAAGCCGCCTCCGGCACCGGCTATCACGCCGGTGGCGGAGAACGGGTTGGAGGCGCCCGGGTCAGGACGGCGCGCGTGGGGGTACCTCCCCACCGTGTCCACGGCGCGACTCGCTACGTCGAAACGGGCCATCGTACCGAACAGCCAAGGTTCCTCGAAGTCGGGCCGGTAT
>JAOUPR010000064.1 GCA_029879725.1 Gemmatimonadota bacterium
TTCCGCATCGGGCGCTGGGAACTCGACCGCTTCGCGGGGGACCTGGAGGGCCTGTGGGTCCTCGAGGTGGAGCTCGTCGCGGTGGACGAGCCCACTCCGCCCGTTCCCGAAGGAGTAGAGATCCTGCGTGAGATGACCGACGTCAACACGTTTACCAGCGCGGCTTTAGCGGCTCTCTCGCCGGAGGCTGCGCGCACCCTCGTGCAAACCGTCTACGGGAGGTCCGAGTGAAACGTACCGCGGTGGCCGCCGCCGTCCTGGGCCTTCTGGGCGGGTGTACGCTGGTGGGGACGGTAACGATCGGAGCGCCGGATCCGCCCGCGGGCGGTGACGCCGACGGGGGTTCCAGCGCGGATCTGGTCCCGCGGCAGGAGTACAAGAGCCGATACGGGAATCCCGCGTCCTACGAGGTGTTCGGGAAGACGTATCGAGTGCTGGACACCTCGGAAGGATACGTCGCGGAGGGACTGGCCTCGTGGTACGGCTCCGATTTCCACGGAAAGCGCACCTCCAGCGGCGAACCCTACGACATGTATGGAATGTCCGCGGCCCACCGTTCACTCCCGCTGCCCACCTACGTTCGGGTGACCCGCCTCGACGACGGCCGCTCCGTGGTGGTGCGCGTGAACGACCGCGGACCCTTCGCGGACACCCACGAGCGCATCATCGACGTGTCCTACGCCGCGGCGCTCCGCCTGGGGATGACCGCCGAAGGCACGGTGCGCGTGGAGGTCCGCGCGCTTCCCCCGGCCGCGTTGGATCCATCCGGGTCCTGACCTGCGGCGCGGGAGGCGGGGGAGGGTGCTCTCGCCGGGATCCGCCGATCCCGGAAGAACCGAGACGGAACCGTCCGATCCACCCGTCACCCCATAACTTTACATAATATATATTATACGCACCATTCCGCGAACGACGAATCCCGGGGCATCCCCACAAAAGAAGAACCCGGTGAGGCGCGAAGCCCCACCGGGTTCTCTTGTACGACGCCGGAGACGCGTCACCCCATGGCGACGAGCAACTCCTGGCGGCGCATCTCGTAGACGCTGCGGCCGGGAGCGCTTTCCTCGAAGGTGTCGATGACGCGGTCGTAGAGCTCCACGGCTCCCGCCACGTCGCCACGCTGGGCGCGGAGACGCGCCGCGTTGGCCAACGCGCCTCGGACCTCGAAGTCCAGCTCCGAGCGGTCACCCACACGCAGGTAGACCGTCTCGGCCTCGTCCGCGTCGCCGTTCTCCTCGTATGCGGCACCCAGGAGGACGCCCGCCTGGAGCTCCAGGGGGCTCCGGGGCGACTTGCCCAGGGGCTCGAGCACCGCCACGGCCTTGTCGGCCTGTCCGGAGCGGAGGTAGAGATCCCCGAGGAGGAGTCGGCCCTCGCCCCCGTAGGGCGTGCCACCGAACTGGTCCACGAAGAGGACGAGCGCCCGGGTGGCCCCCTCGGGATCCTGGAACGCCACCATCCCGTGGATCTCGTCGAGGCGCCGGGCGGCTTCGTCCGCCGCGGCCTCCCGGACGTTCCCCATGTAGACGACCACCGCGATCACCAGGACCACCACGATCCCGGCGATGGTGAGCATCTGCTGGTTGGCTCGGGTCCAGTTGCCCGCCTGGAGAATCCCGGCGATGAAGGCGTCTTCGTCGCCGTGGCTCGTGTTGTGGGCCACGCGCCGGGCCCCGGGGTGTCGCTTGCTCATGGATGCATTCCAGCAGGGTTCGGGTGAAAGCGTCGAAAGCTAGACGGCACGGAAGGTCGGGTCAACGGAGCCGGGGGTGGGCCGCCAGGAGCACCGCGACCAGGATCACCGGCATGCTGAAGAGCGTCGCGGGCCGGGGTCCCACCATGTCGGCCACCACGCCCGTGACCAGCACGCCCACGGAACCGGCCGCCCACGCCAACCCCATGACGATGGACGAGCTCACCGCGGCCGCCCGCGGCAGGATCTCCTGGGCCATGATCACCAGGGGCGGGAGCGTGGCCATCCCCAGGAATCCCGCCACGCCGGCGGCCACCAGTGCCGGCGCCGAGCCGGGCTCCAATCCCACCGCGGCCAGGTGGGCCGGAAGCGCCAGAGCGCAGATCCCCATGATGAGTCGGCGCCGGTCCATACGGTCCGAGAGGAGCCCACCCGCCAGCGTTCCCCCGGCCTGGGCTCCCAGGTACGCCGTGAGCGCCAACGCCCCCAGCGCCTCCGAGCCTCCGTGCTGGGCCACGATGATGGGCTCCATGGTCAGGAACGTCCGCTGGGCGAAGGCCATCACGGCGCTGATCCCGAAAAGGAGCCCCAGAGGCCCGGCCAGGTACCGGAGGACCTCCCCGGGAGGCGGCGGAAGGTGAGCCTCGGCGCGGTCGGAGCGGCTCGTGGGGAGGCTCCGGAACACCAGGGGCGTCAGCAGGATCACGGGAATCATGGCCACCCACATCCCCTCCATCCCCCTCCACTGAACCAGCGCCACGGCGATGAGCGGCCCCAGGGCGTATCCCCCGGTTCCCCCGAAGGAGAAGAGGGACATGCGCAGCCCGCTCCCCTTCCCTGCCGATACCCGCGCCGCGAAGGACGCCCCGGGTGGGTGGAAGCCGGCGCTCCCGATCCCCGCCAGCACCAGGAACGCCACCAGCCACCAGAACCCGGCGGCCACCCCGATGAGCGACATGAACACGCCCGAAAGGAGCGGCCCCAGTGCCACGAAGACCCGCCGCCCGTAGCGGTCCGCGAGGTATCCCAGGGGCGGCTGGAAGAGGGACGAGGCCAGGGAGAAGGTCATGGCCACCGCCGCCGCCATGGCGATGGACAGCCCCAGGCGGTCCATGACGCGGGGGAGGAGGGGCGGGAGGAAGGCCGCGTAGGCGTCGTTCACCCCGTGGGCCAACGCCACCACCAGCGCCACGCGACGGGCGCTGGGAAGCGGCGCGGGAGACACCACGCCGGCGGGGACACCCTCCTGATTCTGCACGATTCCCACCCTGTACCCGGAGAAAACGAGCCCGAAGGATAAACCGCCCGACGTCCCGCGACCACCGCGCGGCCCCACCCCTGGCGCGGAGCCGCCGCTTCTCCCATCCTCCTCGCGGATTCCCCCCTTCAGACCCTCGAACCCATGGGACCCATGCGTCATATCCACATCCTCGCCGCGTCGGCCGTTCTGGTCGCCACCGCCTGCGGAGCGCCCCGGAACGCGGACGCGCCCGCCACGGGACCCGACCCCCTCTTCCCGGCGCAGAACCGGCCCGACGTGAGGGGAACCCACGGAGCCGTGTCCGCCGACCACCCTCTGGCCGCACAGGCCGGGCTGGCCGTGCTGCGCGAAGGGGGAACGGCCATGGACGCGGTGGTGGCCATGGCGGGAGTGCTGGCCGTGGTGCGCCCCCACATGAACGGAGTGGGAGGAGACGCGTTCGGGATCTTCTACGACGGCGCCACGGGCCAGGTGACCGCCCTCAACGGGAGCGGCCGCTCGGGCGCGCTGGCCCAGCCCTCCTTCTACCGTGACGCCGGCCACGACGCGGTACCGGAGACCGGAGCCCTCTCGGTGAGCGTCCCGGGCGCGGTGGCGGCCTGGGTGGACGCCCACCAGCGCTACGGCAGGCTCCCCTTCGCCCGCCTCCTGGATCCCGCCGTGGGGTACGCCCGCGACGGCTTCCCGGTGTCGACCCGACTGGCGTCGGACTTCGAGGCCCAGTCCGGCTCCCTCGACGACGCGGGACGCGCCCAGTACCTCCCCGGGGGCACGCCTCCCGCGGTGGGCTCCCTCCTGAAGAACCCGGCGCTGGCGCGCACCCTGGAGGGGATCGCACGCTCGGGCAAGGCCGGTTTCTACGCGGGGCCCGTGGCCGAGCGTCTGGGAGCCTTCCTGGAGGCCGAAGGCGGGCACGTGCGCGCCTCCGACCTGGCCGCCCACACCTCCACCTGGGTCGACCCGCTCCAGGGGGACTACCTGGACCACACCTTCTTCGTCCTCCCGCCCAACACCCAGGGGATGGCCCAGCTGGCCCTCTTCGGGATGGCGCGGTCCTTCGCCTTCGCCGGGATGGAGCACAACGGGGCGGACTACCTTCACCATCTCATCGAGATGAAGAAGCTGGCCTTCGCCGACCGCGATCGCTGGGCCGCGGACCCGGAGCACGCCGACATCCCCTTGGCTGCGCTCCTGGACGCGGACTACCTGGCCGCCCGGGCGGCACGCATCGATCCGGCCCACGCCGCCACCGAGGTCGCTCCCGGGATCGACGAGCCCAGCGCCGCGCCAGGATCGGCCTCCGACGGGCGCGACGACTCCGGTGACACCGTCTACCTCACGGCCGTCGACCAGTGGGGGAACGCGGTGAGCTGGATCCAGTCGCTGTACGCCGGGTTCGGCTCGGGGCTCTTCGAGCCGGAGACGGGGATCATGCTCCAGAACCGGGGAGCCCTGTACACCCTCGAGGACGGACATCCCAACCAGGTGGCGCCGGGGAAGCGCCCCTACCACACGCTCACCCCCATGCTCGCCATGAAGGACGGAGCGCTCGCCTTCACCCTGGGCACCCCGGGTGGGGACAGCCAGACCCAGTCCCTCATCCAGATCACCCAGAACCTCCTCCTCTTCGGGATGACGCCGCAGGAGGCCATCGAGGCCCCGCGCTTCCGTTCCATGGAGGGCACCGGCGTGGTGGTGGAGGACCGGATCGCCCCGGCGGTACGAGCGCGGCTGCAGGCCATGGGCCACGAGGTGCGCGTGATCCACGGGTGGACCGCCACCTTCGGCGGCGCCCAGATGATCCGCGTCGAACCCGGATCCGGAACGCTGGCCGTGGGTTCGGACCCCCGGCGCGAAGCGTACGGGCTCGCCTACTGAGGAGACACGCATGGACAGGATCTTTCTCGCTCTGGGCGCGGTGTTCGCGCTCCTGAGCGTCGCTCTGGGCGCCTTCGGGGCCCACGGACTGCGCAACACCCTCTCTCCCGCCGACATGGAGACCTTCGAGACGGCGGTGCGCTACCAGATGTACCACGCCCTGGGGCTCATGGCCGTGGCGTGGGCCTGGACCCGGTGGCCCGGGTCGGCGGTCACCGCGTCGGGATGGTTCATGACCGCGGGGATCCTCGTCTTCTCGGGGAGCCTGTTCATCCTGGTGCTGGCCGGCCAGCGCTGGCTGGGCGCCGTCACACCCCTGGGCGGGGTGGCCTTCCTGGTGGCCTGGGCGCTCCTGGCGTGGGGCGCGCTGCGCGGGTGACCCCCACCGAGGCCCTCGCCCACGCGCGCGCGCTGGTGGCGGAGGCGCGGCGGATCGTGGTCCTCACCGGAGCCGGGATCAGCGCCGAATCGGGCGTCCCCACCTTTCGCGGGGAGGACGGCCTCTGGAAGGAGTTCCGGGCGGAAGACCTGGCCACGCCCCAGGCCTTCCGCCGCGATCCGCGCCTGGTGTGGGAGTGGTACGGGATGCGCAGGGAGACGATGGCGGCGTGCCGGCCGAATCCGGCGCACCGGGCACTGGCCGCCCTCGCCCTCGCCCGTGAGGGCGTGACCCTGGTCACGCAGAACGTGGACGGGCTCCACGCCGTGGCCGCCGAGGCGGAGGCGGGCGACGGCGATCCCTCCCCTGCCCTCCCGCTCGAGCTCCACGGGAGCCTCTTCCGCCTGCGCTGTACCCGCTGCAACCGGAAGCGGATGGACCGGGCTCCCATCGACGCCACCGCCCTCGACACCCTGCCGAAGTGCACCGCGTGCGGGGGGCTCCTCCGTCCCGACGTGGTCTGGTTCGGTGAGATGCTCGACCCGAGGGTCCTCCAGGAGGCGTTCGCCGCGGCGTCGGCCGCCGACCTCTGCCTGGTGGTGGGCACCAGCGCCCTCGTCCATCCGGCGGCATCGGTCCCGCTGGCCACGCTGGACGCGGGGGGAGACGTGGTGGAGATCAACCCCACGGACACCCCCCTCACGGAGGTCGCCCGGGTGGTCCTCCGCGGGAGGGCCGGCGAGATCCTCCCCGCCCTCACCTGACGGAGATCGATTCGCTACCCCAGGGGAACCCTCCGACGTAACATTGAGGGAGGACCCGCAACCCCAACGAGCCGGCGCATGACCTACTCTCGCTCCGTGTATCCAGCCCTTCTCGCCCTCGCCCTCGGCGCCTGCGGCGGAGAGACCGCGCCCAAGGTGACCAGCGTGACGGTCAGCCCGGCCACCAGCACCCTCAACTCGCTCGGTGAGACGGTGCGTTTCACCGCCCGGGTACGGGACGTGGACGGAGCCGACGTGCCGGGCCAGTCCGTGGTGTGGTCCAGCAGCGACGAGTCGGTTCTCACCATCAACAGCGGCGGCACCGGCACCTCCGTGGCCGCCGGGACCGCCCAGGTCACGGCGACGGTGGGGACCATCACCGGCACGGCCAACGTCACCGTCGATCCGCGACCCGCGGTGGTCTCCAGGCTGCAGGGCGACGGCCAGAGCGGCACCGTCACCGACACGCTCCCCGTGATCCTGAAGGCCTCGGTGGCCGACGCGCGGGGGAACCGCCTTCCCGGCGTAGACGTGACCTTCACCGTCATCCAGGGTGCGGGCTCCGTGGCGCCCGCCAGCGCCGTGTCGGACCAGAACGGAGAGGTCGCCGCCGAGTGGGTTCTCGGCACCATCGCGGGCACGCAGCGCGTCCGGGTGCGCGCGGGCGCCATGAGCGCCGACTTCAACGCCACGGCGCTCCCCGGTCCGCCCGTGGAGTTCCGCGTCGCCGGCGGCGACGGCCAGGAGGGAGGGCTCTTCACCACCCTACCCGATCCCCTCGCCGTGGCGCTGGTGGACCAGTACCAGAACGGGATCGCCGGCGGCCCGGTCACCTTCACGACCACGGCGGGATCCCTCTCGGCGGCGGCGGACACCACGGACGCGGCGGGATTGGCCACCACAGCGCTCACGCTCCCCCTGGTGGAAGGACCCGTCACCGTGAGCGCCACCACGCCGGGGTTCGCCACCGTCGACTTCTCCGTTACGGCCATCCGCCTCCCCTTGTCCGTGGCCACCGACACGCTGGCCCGCGCACGCTCCACCGTCCCGTACTCGGGCCAACTCCAGGCGAGGGGCGGGTCGGGCACCGGATACTCGTGGAGCTTCTTCGGGGGGTCGCTCCCCTCCGGGGTCTCCCTGGGGGCCGATGGGGTCGTGTCCGGCACACCCGCCACGGCCGGCGACTTCACCTTCACGGCCCAGCTCACGGATGGCGATGGCCTCACGGCCACCGGCGACGTGGTCCTGTCGGTGTGCGAAGCGGGCGTCTCGCTGGCGCGCGGTCAGGTGCTGGTGCGGGATCTTCCCGCCCCCGGGGCGTGCGGGATCTTCCTCCCCAGCGGAGCCAACGGAGACCGGTACCGCGTCACCGTGGTGCGCACCACCTCCACCCCCGACGCGTTCGACGTTCACGACGTGAGGCTCACGGTCACGGGCGAGGGCGTCTCCGCCGCCGCTCCCACGCTGGTCGCCTCCCCTTCCTGGAGCACCGGCGCGCGCAAGCTCACGCCGTCGGGAGAGGCCGCGCTGGCGCGATCCGCGCGAGTCGCGGAGAGCACGGCGCGCTTCCACGCGGAGATGAGGGCACGGGAGGAGGAGATGATGCGGAGGCTGCCTCGGGGGCAACGGCTCGGGGCATCGCCTCCGGCATGGTCGCCCTCCACGGCTCCCATCCCGGCCGCCGCCCCCGCATCCGTGCGGTTCAACACCGCCACGTCGTGCAGCGCGGCCAGCGCATTCGCCCCGGGGCTGAAGGTGGCGGAGAACGACGACATGGTCATCTACCAGGACAGCGTCCAGCGCCAGACCAAGGCGGTCAGCGTCACCCAGGCGCAGCGCATGCTCGACTATTACACGAACCACTCCAAGGCGGTCATCGAGGCCTACTTCGGCCGCCCGTCGGACGTGGACGCGAACGGAAGGATCGTGGTGTTCGCGTCTCCGGTGGTGGAGGAGGGCGTGGCCGCCTTCGTGTGGGCCGGAGACATGCTCTCCAAGGGCGTGTGCGCGAACTCCAACCACATGGAGTTGGTCTTCTTCAACACGGACGTCATCCGCGACATGGATGACCCCAGCCCCGGATGGCAGGCGCTCCCCACCCTCGCCCACGAAGTGAAGCACGTCGTGTCCCTCTATCACCGCATCCGGGCCTACGAGAAGGGCATCACGGACGGGACCGACGCGAATCCGTTCGGCCACCCGGACTGGATGGAGGAGGGCGCCGCCGAGATCGCCGGGGAGATGTCTTCCCGGATCGCGTGGGCGGCCACGGGCGGGCCATCCGTGGGGGCCGAGGTACTGGGGAACCACTTCTTCGTCGGGCAGAGCGGCGACGTTCGAAAGGAGAACTACGGCGTGCTCCTCCGGTTGTGGAGATCGGTCTTCTACCTCTGGAGCCAGCCCAACGGCGTAGTGGAGACCCCGCTCAACGCGCACGAGGGGCATAGCATCTACGGATCGGGGTGGCACTTCCTCCGCTGGCTGGGCGACGCGTACGGGAACGCCGCCACTCCGCAGGGCGACGCCCCGCTCTTCCGGGCCATGACGGACTCCACCCGGATCTCGGGGCTTCCCACCCTGGAAGCCCAGGTGGGCATGAGCTTCTCGGGGCTCCTGGAGGAGTACGCCACCGCGATCACCCTCCATGCCACGGGGGCGCCCGCGCCCACCCGGACGTTCACCACCTACGATTTCGTATCGAGTACCGGAATCTGGAACTTCGCGGAGTCCACCGTCCCCGACCCGCCGGTGGGCCACTACCCCTGGCCCGTCACCACGGACAGCTGGGGCGACGTGAGCGCCACCTTCCAGTCCGCGAGTTGGGTGGGGCCCATCGGACCCGGGGGGATCCGGGTACACGACTTCACCTCGAACGGAACGGGCGCCGGGGCCGACATCGACATCACGTCGACTCCGCCGGCGCGGGTGGTGGTCACGAGGATCTGGTAGGGGTCCAGGGGTCAGCGCGCCATGGTGGTCACGCGGATCCGGTAGGGTTCAGCGCGCCAGGATCTCCCGGAGCGTCGGGAAGGCCACGTTCCCTCCGCTCACCACGATCACCACGGGACGGGCGTCCCCCGGCGGCGGGCGCCACCGTCGCGAGAGGACGGCGGCCAACCCCACGGCTCCACCCCCCTCCACCACCACGTGCAACTCCTTGAACGCGAAGGCGATGGCGTCGAGGATCTCGTCTTCCTCGACGACCACGTGCTCCTCCACCAGGGAACGCACCAGGTCGAAGGAGTACCGGTTCTCCTCGCCGATCCCACCGGCCAGGGCGCCGGCCACGGTCTCCTCCTCCGGAAGCGAGACGGGCCGTCCGGCCCGGAGGCTCTCCCACATCACCCGGGCCCGCCGGGCGGTGACCGCCACCAGGTCGGGCCCACCGGGGGCGCGCACCGCGGCGGCCATCCCCCCCACCAACCCCCCGCCTGAGAGCGCGGCCAGGACGTGTCCCGTGCCCGGGAGCTCCTCCACGATCTCCAGGGCCAGCGTCCCCTGCCCCGCGATGACCCAGGGGTCGTCGAAGGCGGACACGAAGGTGAGCCCCTCGCGCGCCGCGATCTCCAGCGCCCGCGCCTCCGCCTCATCGAAGGTCCCCCCGGACAGGACGGCCCGCGCCCCGTGCCCCCGGATGGCCTCGAGCTTCACCGGGTCGACCCAGTCGGGCACGCACACCACCGCGGGGATCCCCAGGCGCTCCGCCACGAAGGCCACGGCGCGGCCGTGGTTGCCCGACGAGCTCACCACCACGCCGGCGCTCCGCTCCGCGGGCCCCAGCGCCGTGAGGCGGGCCGCGGCGCCCCGCACCTTGAAGGAGCCGGTCACCTGGAGGTTCTCCAGCTTGAGATGCACGGGCACGCCCGCCACCTCCGAGAGCCCCGGCGACCACACCAGAGGCGTCCCGCGGGCGATCCCGGCCAGCGCCTCCCGGGCCCGGCCGAAGTCCAGCTCCACCGTTCCCGCGGTCGGGGTCAGAACACCACTCCCGGCCGCTCCGTGAGCTTGGTGACCCAGATCCCCGAATTCATGTCCGACGAGAAGATGTATCCCTTGTGGAGTTGCGCCCCCCACGTCATGGGCCAGTTGGGGGTGACCATGTGTTCGTCCCGCGTGGCGATGGCCGCCACCTGGCGCCCCTGCGCGTACAGGTCCCCCCGCAGCTCGCCGGAGATGTCCACCACGCGGAGTCCGGCCTGGTAGTAGCCGATGTAGAGGCGATCCCCCTCGGCCCAGAGGTTGTGGGCCCCCGCCTCCGGGACCTCGAAGCGCCCCACCTCCCTGGGGTTCTCGATGTCCGCGTAGTCCACCACGTGGACGTAGCCCCGCGCCTGGATGGGCTTGTCGGCGTCCCACCCCACGGGGAAGAGCTCGTCTCCCACGAAGAGGTACCGGCCCGCCCGCCACGCCACGTGGGTGCTCCCGATGGAGTACTTGAACTGGCTCACGAAGGCCGGCGCCCGGGCCGTTCCCCCGTGGGTGCCCGCGCCCACGTCCAGGGTGATGATCCCGTCGTCCCAGTACGAGAGGTACGCGTACCCGTCCTGCACGATGACGTCGTGAAGGGTCTTCTGCCGCTTCTCCAGCCCCCACCGCCCGATCTCCCGCGGGTTCGCCGGATCGGAGATGTCGATGATGTGCATCTCCGAGGTCCCGTTGTGGCAGGCGTAGACCAGATCCTCGTCGCCCAGGATCCAGACGTTGTGCACCCCTCCCGTCATCGTCTCCTTGTACTCGGAGAGGATGCGGGGGTGGGCGGGACGCGCCAGGTCGAGGATCACGATCCCGTTGCGCCGGTCCGAGGCCCCTTCCCGCGTCACCACGGCGAGGCGGTTGTCGGGGTGGATCTTCACGTCGTTGATCCGGCGCGCGTCCAACTGGAGGGAGTCGGTGAGGACGGGACGCGTGGGATCCGTCACGTCCCAGACCTTCATCCAGTCGTGCATGAAGGTGCCCACGTACACGTAGTCCCGTCCGTCGACCCCCTCGAAGACCCACATGTCGCCGGAGTGGTGCGTCTCGATGGCGCCCCGCCCCACGGCGTCCAGGGAGGCCCCGTACCCCCGCGGAGCCACCTCCACGAAGGTGTTCAGGACCGTCCCCGGACCCACTTCGGCGCTGACCCGGTAGCGGCCCGGCTCCTCCGCCACGAATACGCCGTGCCGCCCCTCGGCCTCGATGCTGGCGCCCGATCCACCCACGGACCAGGCGGGGAAGGTCGCCATGGACCCCTCGGGCGCCCGGGCGGTCACGGAGAACCGTACCACGTCCCCCGTGCGCACCTCGGGAAGCTCGGGCCGGAGTGTGTAGGTGAGCCCGGGGTCCCGCCGGATGGCCAGGCGAAGGCGAGACTCGGCGCTCCTCCCGGCGATGCGGATGTTCACCATCCCGCCCTGGAGGGCCACCACACGCCCGTCGGGCTCCACCCGGGCCACGTCGGGCCGGTCGGAAGTGATCTCCACCTGCGGATCCGCCACGACGTCGCCCAGCCGCGTTCTCCCGGTGACCGTGAGGGGGATCCCCTGTCCCTCGTAGATGACGTCGGTGGGCGCCACCACCGTGATCTCCGCGGCCGGGAGCTCCGGCACGGTGATCTCGGCGAACGCCGTGGCGCCGTCCACCCGCGCGCCGATGCGGGCCGATCCCGGCCGCACCGCGACCACCCGTCCCTGGGCGTCCACCGTGGCCACGTCTTCGTCGGTGGAGAACCACTGGACACTCTCCGCCTCCACCCCGGGCACGCTGAGCGCGGTGGTGTCACCCACCTCCACCTCGGCGGCCTCGGGAAGGACGGCGATCCCGGGTCCTGCGACCTGGAGGAGAGCGGCTACGAGAAGGGAGGGCACATGGTACATCGAGTCACTCCTGAGCGGACGGGGAGGGTTTCGTCATGCGGGCCACCTCGGCCTCGGCGGCGAGGTATCCGAAGGCGGCCCACTGGTCCTTCTGCGCCAGAACACCACGGAATATCTCTTCGGCCTGGGAGGGCTGTCCATTCAGGAGGTGCCAGGCGCCCACGCCGTACCGGGTGGTGACCCCGGCCAGCGCCGTCCCTTCCTCGTCGGATCCCAGGATCTGCCCCACGTCCCGCTCCCCCTTGAAGAGGAGGAGGAGGTCCAGGTACCCCGTGCCCTCGATCACGTCCATCCCCTCGTGGACGCGGGCCAGGACGGCCGCCGCGTCGGCGTCCCGCCCGAGCCTGTGGAGCGTGAGATACCACCAGTACGCCGTGGCCACCTTGCTGTCCGGGTGCGCCGAGACCTCCCAGCAGGCCGCGTAGGCGTCGGCCGCTTCCTCGAACTCGCCCTTCACGTAGTGGGCCAGCCCCAGGTGGTACCAGATGTTGAACTGGAGCGTGCTGGTGGGGATCCCCCGGGCGTTGGGAAGCCCGTCGGGCTCCACCTGGTCGGGGTGGCCCTCCACACGGCGGACGCCCTCCCGGAAGTCCGCGATGGCGTTGTCCATCTCCCGAACGGTCAGATACCGGTGTCCCCGATGACGGTACAGGCGGGCGTCGTCGGGGTGCAGGGAGAGCGCATGGGAGTAGATGTCGATGGCGTCGCGGTACGCGCCCAGGTACGCCGTGCGCCGCCCCAGCCAGATGAGCGCGTCGGCGTCGTCGGGGTCCGCCGCCATCACCTCCTCGGCCTCCTCGAAGCGCGCGTAGCGCTCACGATACACCTCTTCCGGCAACTCCGGGGGGACCAGCGCCTCGCCCAGGAGCGAGGTGGCCTCCACCTCGGGGAGTTCCTCGTGCTCCTCTCCGGGACGGGCGGACACGGGCCGTTCTCCGGGGGCGTCGGATCCACCGCACGCCGATAGAAGCACCAACAGGACCACGGGGGGGAGGACACGCAGAGTCATCATGCACACCTGCCGGAAAGGCAGACGGAGGAAAACGACGGCGGACGAGGGAAATAGAGCCGTCCGGGCTCACGGACGCAACGCGGGGGCCCCACCGTCGGCGTCCGGCACCCACACCGAGCCCTCCGCCACCTCCACCACCTTCCGGAAGCCCTTCAGGACCTCCTCCGCCTCCTCCGGCACGGGTCCGCTGAAGACCAGCGCGCCCGGCGCCGCCCGCACGAAGGCGCCGAAGGCACCCCATCCCGACACCGTGCGCGGCAGACCGGCCGCCCGCCGCCCGGAATGGAGGAGGATCAGCCCGGGATCGGTGGCGTAGACCCGCTCCCACTCGTAGGAGCGATTGTCCACCCAACGCATGATCTCCGACGGCACCCAACGCCCCTCCGTGTATCCCCTCCCCGTCTCACGGACCGCGCTCGCCGACCGCCACGAGACGCTCCCCGACACCACGATCCATCCCAGGAGGACCCAGAGGGGCGTCCGCCACCCCGCCAACCCTCCCGCCCCCGTCCCTCCCGCCCGGCCCCGCCCCCGCCCGAGCTCCCCGGGCCACAGCCGCACCGCCGACGCGCCCATGAGAACCGAGAGCGGGACGGTCACCGGCATCCAGAGCACCGCCAGGCTCCCCGGCTCCACGCGCACGGCGGCGGCGGTGAGGAGGAGGGCGAGGGCCAGCACGCCCGCCGCGGGCCGGGCGAAGAGGGCCACGCGGTCGGCGGCGGCCGGATCCGTCCAGTGGACGTCGTCGGGAGGCACCGGGGTCGTCCGCGCGTCGCGCACCACCGCCAGGATCCCCACGGCCATCACGACGAACCCCAGCAGGCTTCCCCACCCCCCGGGCACCCCGCCGCCCCCCCAGCGGATCACCCCACCGCCCGTCCCCAGGACGGCCGAAAGGTGGGGGCCGGCCAGCGACCCCGGAAGCGCCGCGCCCCCGAAGCGTACGCCGGCGGCCAGGAGGAGGACCGGACCCACGAAGGCGGCCGCCGCGCCCGCCCAGGCGCCGGGACAGCGGAGTCGGCCGCTCACCTCCTCCCCGGGATCCGCCTCGCCGTGGGCGACGCGGGTCCGTTCGGCCAGCCGGCAGACCATCCCCGGCCACACCAGCGCCGCCGCCACCGCCCCCAGCCCCACGGGGTGGACCCACCACGCCACGGCCCCCAGGAGCCCGTGGCCCACGTGCCACCGCGGCTGGTAGGCCATGAGCCCCATCTGGAGCCCCACCAGCGCCGCCACCAACAGCTCGGGCCGGATGGAGGTGGCCGCGTCCAGGGTGGTGGAGCCCACCAGGAAGATCAGCCCGGCCGCCAGGGCCCCCGCCATCCCCGCCATCCCGCCGGCCACCCAGGCCACCGCGAAGACCGCCACCGCCACCGCCCCGCCCAGCACCCAGAGGGCCGCCACGTGGGGCGGCCGCCCCGTGCGGACCACCCACGACATGGCCACGGGCATCCCGGCCCCCCGGGACGAGACCACGGACAACGTGTCCGGATCGTCCCACGGGGCCAGGGGAACCAGGGGCGCCTCCCCCGCGGCCAGCGCCGGCGCCGCCCACAGGTACGCCACCCCGTCCACCCCGGCGGAGGGGAGGAGCCAGTTGTCGTTGAGGCCCAGGACGGCCACCGCCGCGAAGAGGGCCAGGAAGAGCCCCGGGAGGGCGCCGCGGGCGGCGGGGCTCACCTCGGCGTCCCCCCACCCGCAGGGATCCCCACCGACTCCACCACCAGGCGGCCCAACTCGGCCTGAAGCTCGCTCAGCACGCCGGCCATCTCCGGGTCCCCGATGCGGTTGTGGAGCTCGAAGGGGTCGTCCTCGAGGTCGTACAACTCGTCCATCCCCTCGTGATGCACCCAGTGGATGTACTTGTAGCGCTCCGTGCGCACCGTGCGGTACCCCAGGTCCAGGAGCCACGGCATGGGGTTCTCGTAGCTGATGTACTCGATGAGGAAGGAGTGCCGCCAATCCTCCGGGGTCCCCTGGAGGAGCGGGAGGAGGGAGCGGCCCTGGATGTGCGACCCGATCTCGGCGCCCCCCAGATCCAGCGCCGTGGGAGCGATGTCGATGGAGAGGGCGAAGGCGTCCACCGTGGCCCCCGCCGGGGCCGTCCCCGGATACCAGAGGAGGAAGGGCGCCCGGGCCGCTTCCTCGTAGGGGAGCCGCCGCTCTATGGAGAGGCCGTGCTCGCCGTAGAAGTAGCCGTTGTCGGACGTGAAGAGGATGGCCGTGTTCTCCAGCTCTCCCCGGGCCTCCAGCGCGTTCCAGATCATCCCCAGCCCCTCGTCCACGGCCATGAGCATCTCGGCGCGCCCGCGGATGAAATCCTCGCTGGTTCCCGGATCGAGGATGGCCCCGAAAGCATCTGTGATCTCAGGTGAACTCTTGTCATCCAACGCTTTGCGCACCAATGGCTTGTCGCTCCGGCCCGGCGGCCCTCCGGCGTTGGCCCGGCGGGGGAAGACGGCGTCGGCGTACATCCCCTCGTGGCGGGGCGCCGGCACGTACCTCATCCCATAGGTGAGGTCCACGGATCCGTCGTCGAGCTGGCGCGCGTCGGGGTGGATGGCCTTGTGCCCGATGTAGAGGAAGAAGGGGCGCTCGCGCTCCGCCTCGATGAACTCCACCGCCCGGTCGTTGAGGACGTCGGTGACGTACCCCTCCACCTCGTGGAGCCCGCCGTCTTCCCAGATGATCGGATCGATGGTGCGCCCCTGCCCCGGAAAGCTCACCCAGTAGTCGTACCCCGGCCGCGGCGTGGGGTCGTTCCCCATGTGCCACTTTCCCACGTGCGCGGTCTCGTACCCGGCGGCCTGGAGCTCCTGGGCGAAGATGCGCAGGCGATGGCTGGCCTTGTCCCGGGCCACGTTGTCGAGGATGCCGTGGCGCGAGACGTACTGCCCGGTGACGATGCTGGCGCGGTTGGGCGAGCAGAGCGGCGTCACGTTGAAGGCGTTGGCGAAGGTGGTCCCCTCGCGGGCCAATCGGTCGATGTGGGGCGTCTTCAGGTAGGGATGCCCGGCGGCGGCGTACTCGTCCCAGCGCAGGTCGTCCACCACGATGACGATGATGTTGGGGCGCTCGGGGGACTGGGCGGCCGCCATGGCGGGGATCAGCGCCGACGACAGGACTATCACCACGAGGGCCGCCAGGGCGGCCGGAAGGCCTCTGGCCTCCACCGGCACCGACACGGGCCTCGACTCCTTCGAACGGGACTTTCCCATGCACCTCTCCTCCAGGGACCGGGGCGGCGCGCGCATCTCCCGCCTCTCCATAGCGTGAGGCTACGACCTGCGGTGGGCGCTGTCCACCTTCATGGGGACACTCTCCTGAGCCAGGTGTTCTACTCCACCAACACCTTCGAGCCGCCCATGGGTACGGTGGAAACCATTCTCGGGTCGGGAAGGCTCGACCTGTTCCGAGACGAAGAACTCCTGGCCGAGTTGACCAGTTGGACGTCCACGGTGGGTGACCTCAAGGCTCTCGAGGGCGCCGGCGGCGACCACTTCTACGACCGCGTCTATCCATTCCCGTCCCACCGGCTGGGCCTCAGGGATCTGGACAAAGCCATCCCATGGTCCGTGCCATGGCGCCACGACCCGACCGCGGCGGGGGCGCAGCAGGAAATGGCCGGGTGAGGGCGACCTGAAGTCACCTGTCCAACGAGTTCCGCGACCCGAAGGGGCTGGGAGCGGGAGTGATCAAGGGCTTCGCCGACCTGGACCTGCCCGTGCGATGGCTGGTGCCGTAGCCGGGCTGCGGCAGGCAGAGGTGCCCCTCCCCCGCACGGGGCAACCCACGCCGAAGCTTCAGGGCGACGCCTGTCCGTTGCTGCCCACGGCCACCTCGGGGACACACCGACCCACACGGATCCGGGCGTCGTAGCGTCTCCGAATCTCCGTGATCCCCTTCGGACTCCCGATGATGGTGAGCCGGTCCCGTTCCCGAAGGATGGTGGATCCGTCGGGGATCGTCGGATCTCCATCACGCCGAATGACCGCGACCAGGGTCTCCTTCGGAAGCCCGAGGCTACGCAGCGGACGTCCGATCCACGCGGCCGTGGGGCGGTCCGCCTTCACCGAAAGTGTGATGGTGTGTTCGTCCCGGAGGAGTGCTTCCCTGAGCCCGCCCGCCGTACCCGCCTCGATCCACCCTGCCAGGAACGCCTCGTCCGCGAGGTGGGTGGCGAGGTGCCCGAGGAGCCGGAGGTGCATCCCCGGGTCTTCCAGTGGACTCACGAGAAAGAAGACCGCACGGATTCCTTCCAGACCCTCCGCTTCCCGGAGCTGCACCGAGCCCGCGGTGATGCCGGCTCGACACCGCACGAGGAGGAGCGTGGGGCGATCCGGACCGGAGATGCGCAGGTGCGGCAGAGCCGCTCCGGAAGCCAGGAGGAGGAATGCACCGTCCACCTCGCTCAGGAAGCCATCGCGCAGCCGCTGCGCGGGGATACCCGTGGGACCCGCCAGAACCGACGCGGCCTCCTCGACGAGTACCGGAAAGGACACGGAAGTCTCGAAGTCGAGCACCTCGGCACGGGCGACCACCTCGTCCAGGGGGTCGTCGGCACGAAGCCCCTTCTCCTGCACGATCCCCCGCAGTTCAACGTCGAGCCCCGCGTGTTGCCGCTGCCCCAGTCTGGCGAAGGCGTGGAAGATGGCTCCGGCGCGTTCCACCCTTGCGGCGGCATACAGGAAGTACCAGGCCACGGTCACGGCCACGAGGCCGATGGTGAAGCCGATGGCGGCCTGGCCCATCTCGGCGATGAGCCAGAGGGGAGCCAGCACGCCCACGATCTGCATCCACGGATACAGCGGCGATCGGTACCCCGGGTCGTACCCGTGGATGCCGCTCTCCCTCATGATCACCACCGCCATGCAAAGCAGCGAGAAGAGGAGCAACTGGAATGCGCTGGCCAGCTTGGCGATCCCCTCCACGTCGAGGAGCAGGATGCAGGCAACGATGAGGAGGGACGTGACGACGACCGAAAGGGTGGGAGTCCGGAAACGGCCGAGTCTTCCCAATGGCTCCGGAACGAGCCCGTCCCGTGCCATGGCCAGGGGATATCGGGATGACGAGAGGATGCCGGCGTTGCCCGTGGAGGCGAAGGCCGCGATGGCGGCGATCACGACCAGGATTGTGCCGGCGTTGCCGGGAATGCCCTGGAAGATGGTGGACGCAGCGGTGGCGGCCGGCGTGAGGTCGGACACGAGATCGGCCAGGGGAATCACCGCTACCATGACGTACACGCCGACCGCATAGGTCACGGCGGCGGTGGCGAGTGACAGCACCATCCCCAGGGGAATGTTTCGATCGGGGTTCTTCACCTCCTCGGCCACGCTGGCCACCTTCGTCAGCCCGGCATACGAAACGAAGACGAAGCCCACCGTGCCCATGAATCCCGCCAGCCCTGAGCTCAGGAAGGGGGTGGAGTCGGTGGCCCCTCCGGTGGGACCGACTCCCGCGGCCACCGTCAGGATCCCCTGGACGATGAACAGGACCATGATGGCTACCAGAGCCACCACCAGGATGCGTTGGAGTCCGCTCGTTTCCTTGGCCCCCACGATGTTGAGGATCATGAAGAACATGGTGAGTGCGATGGCGACGGGCTCGATGGGTACGTCGAAGAAGAGCGCCAGATAGGCTCCCATCCCGACCAGGGCGAAGGCGCTCTTCAGGATCAACGCGCCCCATGTGCCCAGCCCCCCCACGGTCCCGATCAGCGGGCCGAGACTCCGGTCGAGGAAATAGTATGCCCCACCCGCTCGGGGCATGGCCGTCACCAGTTCCGCCACGCTGAACATGGCCGGAAGGATGAAGAGACTCGCGACGAGATACGCGAGGGCGACCGAGGGACCCGTCTTGGCCGCCGCGAGCCCCGGTAGGAGGAAGAACCCGGAACTGAACATCGCGCCCGTGCTGATCGCATAGACGTCGAAGAGTCCCAACTCCTTGCGAAGTCTCGTCCTAGCTGCCGACATGCACTGGATTTCCCTTGGCGAAGCTGTCGCCCCGAACGGTAGGCAACGAATGTCCGGGGCGGATCGCCAACACCGAGAACCCCGGTGCGTGTGCGAACCGCTCCGTCACGTTGCGCGAAAGTGCTCCCCAGAAGCCGGAATGGCTCCGGTGTCCCAGGACCAGCGTACCCGCCCCGGTCCGCGCGAGAGTGTGCTCGATCACTTCGAACACGGGCCCCTTCGCCACCGTGACGTGGATCTTCCACGGCTCCCGTGCCGCCTCGACGAAGCTCTTCAGCATCTCTTCCCGCTCCTGTCGCATCTGTCTGAGAATCCGGCGTCCGCGCCTGGGACCCAGGCCCCGCACGGGGCAGTTGATGATCGACTCTCCGATGAGCGACCACGCATGGACCACGACCAGGTGTGCGTCTTCCACCTGCGCGATCGTCTCCGCCGCGGAGAGCACTTCCACGTCGAGAGGAAAGTCACCCTCCCCATCCAGCCCGACCGCGGCCACGACCACCCTCCTCTGCGGGCCGTCGTAGGCCGGCATGACCCATACCGAGCACGGAAGGGCGCGGAGCCACCCCCGGTCATAGTCGGAAGCAGGTGCCCCGAACGACCTCGGACAGGCTGCCGTGCGCACCACCAGAAACACGTCCGGGGGAAGTCGAGCCCGGATGGCTCGTGGCCTCCCTTCCGTGAGATGGAGGTCGGGTACGAACACCAACCCGGCCCCGGTCGCCTCGGCCAGGGCCGTGGCGCGGCCATGGACCGTGGCGGAGTGCTCGCGGCCCCCCGTGCAACAGGCGATGGTTCCCGGCGCCATGGCTTCCTCCGACGTTCACATCGAAGGATCGACCGAAGACATGGGTTCCAGCAAATAGATATTTCACCTCGTATCGTTCTATATTTTAGATAGATAGGGATTCGCGCCCGCTCCGTATGGGATCCCGGGCATGCGAGAGGAGTCGGATGAGGCCCATCAACCATCGCCACCTGTTCTATTTCTGGCGCGTCGCCTGTGAGGGCGGTGTGTCCGCCGCTGCGCGAGCCCTGCACGTGAGCCAGTCGGCCGTCAGCGTCCAGGTCCAGCACCTGGAACGTGCGTTGGGCCATCCCCTGTTCGACCGCACGGGACGAGATCTCTCACTCACCTCGGAGGGACGGGTGGTGCTCGAGTATGCCGAGGAGATCTTTCGCCTCAGCACCGAGCTCCGGGACACCCTGGCCGGGAGGATCGAGGGACGGCCCATGCGCCTCGTGGTGGGGCTGTCGGCGACGATTCCCAACATGGTGGCCTTCCACCTGCTGGAGCCCGTGTTCGAGATGCCCGACCCGGTGCGCACCGTGGTGCGTGAGAAGCGCACCGACCGCCTCCTGGCCGACCTCGCCACCCACGACGTCGACATGGTGTTGACCGACATGCCCATCCCGGCGCACCTCAACGTCAGGGCCTTCAATCACCCGCTGGGAGCCAGTCCCGTGGACATCTGGGCGCCGCCGCTCCTCGCCCACCGTCTTCGCGAGGGGTTTCCCCAGAGCCTTCATGGTGAGCCGTTCCTGCTTCCGGCAGAAGGCTACACGCTGCGCAAGTCGCTGGAGGAGTGGTTCGACCGGGTGGGAGTGCAGCCCCGGGTCTTCGCGGAAATCGAGGACAACGACCTCATCAACGTCTTCGCCGAGGCCGGGGCGGGCCTCTTCGCGGCCCCGGCCGTCATCATGGCGGACATACGCGTGCGCTACGCCGTGGAACTGGTCGGGCGGGCGGAGGGCGTCTTCGAGCGATACTACGCCATCACCGCGCACCGGAAACTCAAACACCCGGCGGTGGCGGCGATCACCGAGCAGGCGAGACTGGAACTGGCGGGTGCGAAAAGCCCCGGTGGCCCCGCGTCCGTAGCGGGGTGAGCCAAAGCGCGTGCAGTCGTCGCGCCGAACGTGTGGAGCTGCCCAACCGGAGGGTCGCTCCGCATCGACCTCTGCGGATAATTTCCTTGATTTCCCCACCGGCCAGTCGCAGCTTGCTTCCGCCATCCCGAGTCGGCTCACCCAGTCCCTTGAGCCGCATTCTCCCAGAGCACGGCACAACGTAGAGCGTACTCCTCGAACCGGAGGAAGTCATGCGACACCTCGGCCCGCTACTCGTGACCCTCGCCGTCCTACCCACCCTCCTCACGGCGCAGGACGACTCCGCCTCCAGGTACCCGAACACCGCCGGTGAGCATACCTGGGGCGGCGTTACGATCTTCACCGACCAGGACCTTCTCGATCCCTGGCGGAACATGGATCGGAACTACACCATGGGCGTCGGAGCGGGTGTTACCGGAGCCGCCTTCTCCGAGTGGCCCCTTGGCAAGCTGGAAAGAACACTCCTGGGCTGGTTCCACCCCACCATATCCGAGACGTCCACGTACATCACGAAGCACGATCTGCTTCTCGTCGGAAACGGGTTCACGCCCGACAGTCTCGGAGCCGTGGATCCCGTCGTGGGAGATCGACCGTACGGGTCCATCTTCGGGTTCTCGGCGCGGCGTCTCGTGGTGCCCCGTCGTTTGAGAGCAAGGCAGGGCCGCCCACCCATCGCCTACTACCCAGAGGCATTCCGGACCGAGCTCGTGGTCGGCGGACTGGGCGTGGGCGTGGGCGCCTGGGTCCAGACGAAGATCCATGAGAACAACTCCAGCGTGGTGCCGCTGGGATGGCACAACGAAATCTCGGATGGCGGTGAGCCGACGTTTCTGGCGAGGGTCCACTACGAACGCCGGCTCTTCGCCTGTGGCATGGAAGGCCAGTCGTGCGGTCATCCCTCCCTCCATGCCCCGAGGAACTTCGAGGCCACCACCTTCGCCGAGGCCATGGTGGGCTACTACGGCAACGTAGCCAGCGGGCTGCGAGCCCGGCTCGGCTGGATCACCTCGGAGTTCTGGGACTTCGACGGCACCCCCCTCGGATCCATCGCCCAGGCGGGAGGGCGCGAAGCGAGTGGCCCCAACAAGGTCGAGTTCTTCTTCTTCGGTGGCATCCAGGGTCGGGCCGTAGCGTGGAACACCCTCCTGCACGGTCAGTTCAAGTCCAACCCCTATGAGATCGCCTACTCGGACGTGGAGCACGTGATCGGAGAGTTCCAGGCCGGGTTCGCGCTCAATTTCCCATTGTGGGGGAACTGGAAGTTCGGTACCGGCTGGATCTATCAGGGAAGGACCGCCGAGTTCGTTGGGATCCATGCACGGACCCATACGTACGCATCGGCCTTCGTCACGGTCACGAAGACACCCAGCCTCCGCTGATGGGTGCCTGTATACCGGACCCCGGCCGAGTGACGCCGCACAGTGTTCTGCGCCCCGGTATCTCCATCGGAGAAAAGAAGACGTGGGGAACCCTCGGCATGTTCGTGGTGGACGCCTGGGGTACGCTCTGCCTCCTGTCCGCCAAGCATGTGCTCGCGCCGGTGGGGCACGCCGAGGATCGGCCGGTGCGACACCCGGCTCCCAAGGACCACGGGCCCGAGGCTCCCGTGGTGGCGTCGCTCTGGTGGTGGGATGACGCCCTGGACGTGGCGCTGGCCAAGATCGCCACCGGCACCGTTTGTACCCCGGAGATCATGGAAACGGGCCAGGTCATCAAGTCGTTCAGGGCACCCAGGAAGGGGGATGTCCTGGAGAAGTCCGGGCGCAGCACCGGGACCACGCGCGCAGTGGTCGTGGAGGAGCGGCGCCCCGTGGGTGGCATCCCCTCGGCCTTCATTCTCGAACGTCTCCCCGGAGAGGACGGCCCCATCAGCTGCGAGGGTGACTCGGGCGCCATCTGGTACGACCCCGAGACGGGAGAAGGTGTGGGGATGCTCCATGGAGGAGAGGTGGAAGTCGGGCGCGCCGTGGGGGTCTCCCTCACACTCATCCGGAGTTCCTGGGACATCGAGCCCTGGAACGGGACGTTCATCGAGAATCAGGACTTGGGACAATGACCGCACAGGAACCACTCGACGCCCTCGTCAATCTCGCGATCTCGTACATCGTGATCAGCGTCGCCGCCTCGGCCGCGGTGGAACTCGTCTCCCAACTGCTTCGGGTCCGCGGAAGGGTGCTGGGAGGAACCATCCGGGGACTTCTCGGAAACCACACACGCGACTTCTACGCGCTCCCGACCATCCGTGGGCTCAAGCAAACCGGCTCGATTCGTACATGGCTGCCCGTCTTCCTGGTCGGACAGGGGAGCGCGGAGGTCAAGAAGAATCTGCGCGACAAGCTCCCCGACAAGCTGACCCAGTCGGCGGCGGACCACAGCGTCGACTTCATCGACGCGGCCACTTTCGCGTACGCGTACGCGACACTCGACGCCACCGACAGGTTGCCCTCGGATCTTCAGGGGAACGACTCACCCTTCCGGTATCAGGGCGGCCAACTCCAACTCGACCAGGTGCGCGCATGGTTCGAGCAGGCCATGCGCGCCACGACGCGGCAGTACCGGCGGTCCGCTCAGCTCGCCCTCTTCCTGTTGGGGTACTGGGTGGCCGCGACCATCGAACTCGATAGCGCGGAGACCCTCATGCGGGCCTTCAACCCAAAGGTGGAGCAGGCGGCCCTTCCCCGCGACTGGGTCGGCTACGGAATGACGGCTGCGGCGGTCGCCCTCGGCGCACAGTATTGGTTCGACGTCGTCGGGAAGCTCCTCGGGCTCCGCTCCAACGCCGTCGCCGCCGGCGTATGGGGACGAGCCGCCAGGAAGCCCTGAACGAGCCGGCGCGTGCGACACCGGCTCACCCCGGTGGCCGGCCCCGCTCGCCCGTCATCTCCCACCGCGTCAGCGCCACCGGAATCACTCCGGCGTCGAAGAACTCGTCGAAGAAGCGCCCCACGGTGAAGTCGTCGCCGAGCTGGAGCGCCCGCTCCGCCATGAGCTCTTCGATCTGGATCTTCCCCGTGAGATAGCTGGTGCCGTAGCCGGGCTGGCGCAGGTAGAGGTGCTGCTCGAAGCGGACCAGGTCCCCGTCGGGGAGCCATCCCCGGGGCGTCCACGTCATGGCGTGCTCCACGGCCTCCTCCATGTCGAACTCGTTCCCGTGGAGGTAGAGGCCGCTCAGGGCGCGGGCGGCCCGCTGGGCCAGCATGATC
>JAOUPR010000065.1 GCA_029879725.1 Gemmatimonadota bacterium
CGGACCCGAGCCAGGAAAGCGCCGGTTGGCCGATGGGGCTCCCCGGGGGCATGTCGGGCGTGTCCGGGGCGGCGAGGGCGGTGTGTGGACGCGCGGTGAAGCGCGCGATTTCGGACACCAGGGCCCAGTAGTGCGCCTGATCCGCCGCGCTCGCGCGTCCGGACGCCTCGGTCATCCATTTTCCGAGACCATCCAGCGCGGCCTGGGCCTCCGCACGAACCTGCCCCGCGGGCGCGCGACCCGCCAGCGCCATCACCCGTGACACGAAGACGGCCTCGACCGCCCTGTTCACTTCGGCCTCGTAGCCGTCGGCCGGACGATATCCGAAGGTGGCGTCCCGTACCGTGGCCAGGACCTCGGGAAGCGCCGGGAGAGACGCGTCGAGCGCGTGCTGTTGCACCATGCGGGCCGCGCGCTCGGGGTGCAGGAGGAACTGGAGCGTCGCGTCGGCCGCCGCGATGGCCGGCGAGACCGCGTCGAACACCAGTCCGGTGTTCCGTGCGAAGAGTTCCTGGTGGGGGTTGTACCGGTGGGGACGTGGCGGAAGGGAGGCCAGCACGTTCCGCGGAATGGTCAACTCGCCGGGATCCAACGTCCGCATGAGCGCCGCGAGGGCTGCCTTCTGCTCCGCGGCCGGAACGGGCCGGAGGGGCTCCTGGCCATCGCCGCGCATGGCGTACGTATAGTACTGTCCCGCCACCACCTTGGTGGTGGCCTCAGCCTGATAGCGGTGGTGCAGGTAGAGCGGTACCAGCGCCTCTTCCATGGTGGCCATGGCCTCGCCGCTCTTGATCACGGCTTCGCCGAACCGATCCAGGGCGACGCGGCGCACGTCCATCATGCGCTCGAGCTCCGCCGCCACGTTCGATCCGTTGTCCCACAGGTGGACCTGCGGGTGGGCGCTCCCGGCCGGGCGACCATCCTGGTCGGTGATGAAGGTGATCCCGTTGCGCATCCCTTCCTGGAGGATGTCCTCCAAAGCCGCGTCTTCGTCGGTCCCTTGGGGGAAGTCGGTGTACCCGTACTGGATGGCCACCTTGTCCCAGGCTCCGATCCCCTCGTCGTAGGAGTCTCGCCCGACGTGGACCCCGCCGTCCTCCAGAGTGGCTCGGGGATGGGGATAGTCCATCACCGACTGTACTCCGTGGTCCCTCTGGGCGCTGGCGATGTAGTTGTGTGAAAGACCCAGGGTGTGGCCGATCTCGTGGGCCGACAACTGACGGATGCGGTGCACGGCCATGGCCTCGGCCGCGGCGGCGCGTTCGTCACCGTTCGGGTAGGGAGCGGTGAGCCCTTCGCCGATGAGGTAGTCCTGCCGCACGCGCAACGAGCCCAGCGTCACGTGACCCTTGAGGATCTCGCCGGTGCGGGGGTCCACGATGGAATTCCCGTAGCTCCACCCGCGGGTGGACCGATGCACCCACTGGACCACGTTGTAGCGGGCGTCCATGGGGTCGGCGTCGGCGGGAAGGACCTCCATCCGGAAGCCCCCGATGAATCCCGCGGCCTCGAACGCCTGGTTCCACCACGATCCCCCCTCCAGGAGAGCCGAGCGAACCGGCTCGGGCGTGCCGGGGTCCAGGTAGTAGATGATGGGCTCGACCGGCTCGCTGCGGGCGGCGGCGGGGTCCTTCTTCAGGATGCGATGACGGGCGATGTACCGCACCTCCAGATCCTGATCGATGGGCCGCGCGAAGTCCATGAAGCTCGGCCCGTTGTATCCGGCGCGCGGATCCGCCTTGCGGGGGGTGAAGCCCTCTCCCAGGGGCGGGAGCTCGACGAAGGAATGGTGCTCGCGGAGCGTGAGGGCGCCGGCGGTCGGGGCCACGCTCCGGACCAGCGCGCCGGGTTGGTCGCTGGTGAAGGTGAGCGTGATCTCGACCTCGGTGTTCTTGGGGAAGGCCTTGGTCCGGGGAAGATGGAACGCGCTCCGGGAGGTATCGAGGCGGAACGTGCCCTGGTTGGAGCGGCGCAGCGTCTCCACCACTCCGTGCCAATCCCGCATGAAGAAGTCGGTGGCGTCGACCAGCACCCGATCTCCGGTCTGGGCGGCCACGGTGAACCCGTGATGGACCGCCGTGGGGAAGCCATCGTCCACGGACTTTCGCTCCAACGCGTCGTCGGACACCGCGCGGAACCGGTAGTTGGGCTCTTCCATGAGGACTCGAGGCCCCACGCGCCGGAATACGACGACGTGCTCCGAACTCAGATCCCCGCGGTTGAGCCCGATGTCGTTCTGGCCCATCCCGGCCGGAAGCGACGTGTAGTGGAGGAGTTCCTGGTTCCAGCGCCCGATCTCCATCCACATCTTGCCCGACGATTCCTCCCAGTACATCGGGATGAACCCTTGGAGCTTCTGCATCCCGGCCGTCTTCGATTCGATGGTGGGGATGCTGTCACGGCCCTGGGCGCCCAGCATCGGCGGGGCGGACAGCCCGATCAGGAGTGAGAGGGCAGCAACGCGGAACAGGGGTCGATACAGGAACATCGCGCACCTCCGATGACTTCCGGGAAAGCTCGAGCGGCATGCTCGGACAACGAGCCCGGGGAATGTGCGCGAGGTGGGCGATCCACGCCAGACGGTGGGGTCAGCTACCTCCCCCGGTCTCGGCCTCCCACGCGGCCGAGAGCACCTGGTGGAACATCTCCAGCGGAAGTGCGCCCTGGAGAGGCGGGTACCCCACGACGAAGAAGGTCGGCGTGCCGCGCACTCCCGCCTGACGGCTCAACGCCGTCCCCGCCTGGATACGCTCCAGTCTCGCCTCTTCCGATACGCATCGGTCGAACCGCTCCACGTCCAGACCCTCCTCACGCGCGAACCGGCGGAATACCTCCTGGGGCTCCCCGCTGTTCTTCCAGTCCACTTGATCGCCGAAGAGCCGTCCGGACATGACCTCGAACCGGTCCTGCTCGCCGGCGCACTCTCCGGCGTGAGCGGCTTCGATGGCGTTGGGGAAGATGCCGAGGATCATGGGAACGTACTTCCACTCGACCTTCCCGGTATCGACGAAGTCCGCCTTCAAGGTGGGCCAGGTCTCCATGTGGAACTTCCTGCAGTACCCGCACCCGAAGTCGGAGAACTCGATGACCCGGAGCGGCGCGTCCTTGGACCCCATGTTGAAGCCGAGAAGCGCGATGGGGATGTCGGGAGCCTGTTGCTCTGCCCGGACGGCGGCGACCAGGTCCTGGCTCAACGCGGTGGTGCTGGAAGTGCCGGCGGGTGGGGCCGAATCCTGCTCCGTGCAGGCGGCGATACCGGCCAGGGTGGCCAGAAACACACCGAGGAACGACACCGGTGCGGAAAGTCTCTTTGAAAAGTCGCGCTTCATCACATCTCCAGATTGATCCACTGGCCCAGCCCCGCGAGGAAAGCCGAGACCCGCGAAAAGCTGCCGGTCATCATCATGATCCCGACCAGGGCCAGCAAACCCCCCGCCAGGCGCTCCAGGGGAACCATCCACGCACGTGCCTTGCGCGTTCCCGCCAGGAACCAGTTGAACGCCCCGGAAGCGAGGAGAAACGGCACTCCCAGCCCCAACGCGTAGGTTCCCAGGAGCAGAGTCCCCTGAACCCGTGTCGTTTCCAGCCCCGCGTAGAAGAGGATCGAGGCGAGAATGGGCCCGATACAGGGCGTCCATCCGGCACCGAACGCAACGCCGACGAGGACCGAACCGAGCCGTCCCGCGGGCTTCTCGGCCAGATGCACCCGCAGTTCCCTGGCCAGGCCCGGGACGGGGAGCACCCCCGCAAGATAAAGCCCGAACACCACCAGGATGAATCCCCCGGCCCGATTGATCCAAGGGAGGGCCCCTCCGAGGGCCTGGCCCAGCGACGTGGCGGCCCACCCCATGGTCATGAAGACCATGGAAAACCCCAGGACGAAGAAGGCGGAGTGTACGACCGCGCTTCGTCTCGCCTGGGTGGTGGATCCGTCCCTCAACTCTTCGAGGGTGAGCCCGGATATGAAGGCGACGTAGCTCGGAACCACGGGGAGCACGCAGGGAGACAGGAACGACACGACCCCCGCGGCGAACGCCAGGGGAAACGAAACCTGTATCTCGAGTGCCGGACTCAAAGAGCGTCCCGCCATTCGGTGACCTTCTCGGCCCCGTCGCGCACCACGACCGTTCCCACGATACGGTCATGAATACCCTGGCGGTTGGCGTCCCAGTAGATCTGGGCGAATCCCAGCATCCCGGTGGCCAGGCCCGCCGCGTACCCACCCGCCCGCTCGAAAGCCACCCACCAGTTGATGGGCTCACCGTCCAGGCGCACCACACGGATCCCCATGAGGCGCTTCCCCACCGTCTGGCCGTTCCACCAGGACAGCAGCACCGTCAGGTAGAGAACGAACCAACCCGCTCCGAACCCCAACTCGTCCATGGTCGCGAGGAGCCAGGAGAAGAACCCACCCTCCTGGTCGCGATTCACCAGGGACGCGCGTGCACGTTCCAGGGCTCCTTCGAGGTCGCGGGCCTCCGTGCGCCAGCGTTGGACTTCCCGCTCCAGAGCAGCCAGCGAGTCCCGCGCGGCGGCACTGAAGGGAAGGGTGTCCGTGGTGGCCACGACGCTGGAATCGGCTGCGGTCTCACCGCGGCCGTCATAGGCCCCGGATATCGCGGAGTCGAGAATGGACTCGGCGTCCGGACGCCAGGGAGCGTCGTCGCGGACCAGGTCCATGAGCAACGCCCGGAGCTCGGCCCGCGTGAGACCCAACTCCACCCCCCTCGTGGCCAGCGCGTCGGCGGCCGTTTGTGCGTCCTCGCGACTGTCGGTCCGGGCCCACTCCACCCCCTCCGAGATGATCGGCAGTGTGCCCACGAGGCTCGGCACCCGCACCTCCTCGCCATCGAACGCCGCGTCGGTAGTGCGGTCGATCTCCCCCAGCAGGGCACCCACGACCGCCATGGTGATCCCCGCGATGATCAGGCCCAGGCAGCCCACCGACAAGCGCATGGCCCGCCCCCAGACGCCGCCCTTCACCGGGGTTCGCTTGAACCCGGCTCGGATGAAGAGCACGGCGGCTCCCACACCGAGGAGGAAGTGGAAGTCGCTGGTCACGAGCGAAATGAAGCCGGCTACGCCGAGATCGACGAAGAGGGCCGCCAGTCGTCTGCGCGGCAGGGCGAGGGGCATCCCCAGAAGGGCGGGAGAGACCTCGAAGGCGTCGGGTGTGACGAACCCGCGCGGGTCACGTGCTCCGGATCTGGTGGCCATGCCGTGACCCTACCTGCGCCGAACGAGCGTCGCGAGCGCGATCCCGGCGGCCATTCCGACGAGAGCGATCCCGACCAGGAATCGGTCATCGTATCCCGTGGGCCGGGCACCACCGCCAAAGGCGCTCGGGGGCGCCTCCGGTGAGCGGGACGACCGATACTCCGCGTCCGCATGCTCCGGGACGGCTTCCGAAAGGGCCTCCACGGGCCCCGTCCATCCGCACCCGGGGCAGCTCGCTTCACCCCGATCCCGCGATGTGCGATTGGGAAAGGAAACCTCGTGCGCGCACTGCGGACACGCCCGCCCCGATCCCTCGGGTCGGATCTCCGCGTACAGGGTTCCCTTGGACAGCCCGAGCTCCTCGGCGATCTGGTTCACGCTGAGCTCGGACGTCCAGTAGAGCTCCCGGGCGCGGGCGCGGGCATCGTCGCCCTGGTCATCCATGGGGCGTTCCTCGGTTCGTGGTGCGCGACGGTGCTTGAAAGATAGCGTGCGTGCCTGTACGGTGCACGGAACGACCAGGGTTCAAGGGGGTTTCCTCCCGCGCGTATCGGGAGTGGAGAGTCCGCTCCGCTCCCGGACGTCCGTGATGCCTCCCCAGAGAGGAGAGTACTGTCCGTGCGGACCAGGGAACGCATCCTCCAGAGCCTGGAGAGTGTATACAGAAGTGCTTTCGAGGCGGCCCAGGGCAAGGGAAACCAGGAGCGCATGGATGTGCTCGACCTGGAGTACCAGCGCGAGCAACTCAGGCTCGAGCTTCTCCTCGATATCCGGGATCTTCTTCAAGCACCCGAAGAAGGGAAGAGCGGGAGCCCGGGGAGCTCTCTTCTGGACAAGGCCCAGGCCATCCGGCGGCTCACGCGTCTCAGGTAGTGGAGCACGATGAAGATCTACACCCGCACCGGTGACGATGGTGACACGGCCCTCTTCGGCGGAGGGAGGGTATCGAAGGCGCACCTTCGGGTGGAGGCGTACGGTACCCTGGACGAGCTCAACTCCGTTCTCGGTTGGGGCGTCACGCAGGTGACCGAGCCTTCGATCAGAGAGCGTCTGGAGACGCTGCAGCACGACCTTTTCACGCTGGGCGCGGCGCTGGCGACTCCCCCTGCTGCCCGTCCGGGACGGACCCGCCCGAACACCCCCGAGTTGCCGCTCCACAGGGTCGAAGAGATGGAGTCCTGGATGGATGAGGCGGACGGTGAACTGCCACCACTCCGTGCCTTCGTGTTGCCGGGTGGATCCGAGGGCGCCGCGGCGCTTCATCTGGCACGAACGGTGTGCCGCCGGGCCGAGAGAGCGGTGGTCCGGCTCGCGGGCGAGGACGATGTGGGAGACGGGATCACGCGGTACCTCAATCGGCTGTCCGATACGCTCTTCACCCTCGCCAGACTCGAGAACCATCGTGTGGGTGGACAGGATACCGAGTGGCGGAAGTGAAGGCACGTGGCTCATGAGGACCGCGGCCGGGCCATGGCGGCGAGCCTGGTGCGGACCGCGCGCTCGGCGGGCGTCGACGCGGATGGCCTGAGCCTTCTTGCGTCCGCGCACGCCCTGGCCATGGAACCGCGCGTCGCCCGTCTGGAAGACGACCACCATCCGCACTATCTCCACCCGGGGCGCACCGCCCTCATCCTCCTTCGCGATGCCGAGATCACGGACGCCACGCTCCTTGCGGCCGGGACACTGGTGGAGTCGGAAGTCGTCGATCTGCGAGCGGAATCCGACGTGATCCGGAAGCGGATCGGATCGGCATTGGCGGACACGGTGGGGGGAGTTCCCCTTCCCAAGGCGTGCGCGGCGGGTGCTTCCGGAGAGGAGCGGGGGCTGGTGGAGGTGTTGGTGACCGCCGAGCGAGGCGTCCTCCTGGTGGCGTTGGCCGAGCGCCTGGACCAATACCGCCACGCCCATCTGTGGGCGACGGAGTCACGGGCCAAGGAGCTTCTGGTGGAGGGAGCGGAGGTCTATGGGCCGGTGTGCGAACGATCCCACCCGCGCCTGGCCGCCCGGATGCGGCACTGGGAAAGGACGTTTCGCAGACGCCTGGAGAGGGGTTGGGTGAACTCCGCGGTCAGCGACGTTTCGTGAAGATGAGGAGGACGCCGGCGCTCCCGCCGTTGCGGAACAGGTTGCTGGCCTCCACGGGCCTGTAGAAGACCATGTGGTCGATGGCGTCGACCGGCATCTCCAGTGCGAGCTCGGGATTGGTGATGGCCACGTTGTCCACGTAGACCTCCATGGGGACGCAACCCGCGTTGCGCATCATCATCCGTACCTGCCCCGACCGGAACCCCATACACGTGCCACCGGCGTTGCGACGGATCATGAGCCCGGAGATGTTCTGGGCACGGACGACGTCGGCCACGTCCCTTACCTGTCCTCGAACCCGGTCCACGTCCGCCGAGGAGATGGTGACACCTCCCGACATGGCGTCTTCGATGATGTTTCCCGACTCCACGGTGACCACGAGCGGCGCGAGGTTCACCGCTTCGTGATTGATGCGGACCTCCACGGCGACGTGGGAGCCGTCCGGGACGTTGAGCGTTCGCGTCTGGTGTCCGTACCCCACGTGGCTCAATCCCAGGGTGTACTCGCCCGGCGCGACCTCGGAGAAGGCGAAGCGGCCTCCGTTGTCGGTGACCGCGTGGAAGCGGGTGCCCGGAAGCCAGACGTCCGCCGCGCCGACCCCCTCACCGGTTGCGGCATCCACGAGACGGCCGGAGACGGTCGTGGCCGCGAGCCCGTCAAACATGTAGAGATTCACGGCGGCGCCATCCCCTGCCGCGACCCGCACCTCACTCCGGGGAGTCGTTTGATTCAGGAACGAGGCCGTCAACGCCAGGGGAAGGCCCGCGGGCGCCTCGCAGAAGCGGAACCACCCCGACCCGTCGGTATGGAGTTCCTTCGTGTCCGGTGGGGATCCCTTTCGCACTTCCCAGGACACCGACACTCTCGCTCCGGGCATGCCCACGCCGCTGCGGGCGTCACCCACCCATCCCACCAACCGGCCGGTTCCGGGGTGCTGCGACTCCAGGACGCACTCCCCCAGGAGGAGGGTGTACATGGACGGGGTCGCCAGGGAGACGTCGACGGTGGAACCGCTGGTGACGTGAACCGATACGGCGCCCGGAGAGATGGCCAATTCCGCCAGCCGCGTGTGGAAGAACACCGCGGAGTAGGTGCCCACGGGGACGTCGGTGATCCGGAACCGCCCGTCTTCGTCCGTGGACCCTTGATAGGGGGTCCCCCAGAGGAACACTCCGGCGTCCACGAGTGGGGAGTCGGCGATGGAGTCGAAAACCGTTCCCGCGACCGTTCCCGTCGGGAGCGGGACCCCCTGGGCGTGTACCGCGACCGTCCGACCACACGAAAGCGTCGTCGCGAAAAGAAGTGTCAGGGGGCCGATCTTCGACGATGCCACGGTGTGCTCCTGCTCTCAGACGCCGGGAATAGCGCCGCAGGCCTCAAGTATGCGACCCGCCTGTCCGAAATGTACCCTGTACCCGGCGCCGGAGGTTCCACCCACGGCATGCGCGGTGATCCCCGGGGAGCCTTGCGGCCTCCCCCTCGTTTTTTTAGATCTTGGGCCACCCGTGTACGGGAAACCCAGCGAGACCTCTGGAGGCTCCATGGCCTATATCATCACCGAGCCGTGCATCGAAACCAAAGATGCCAGTTGCGTGGAAGTCTGCCCGGTCGATTGTATCTACGAATCATCCGACCAGTACTATATCCACCCGGACGAATGCATCGATTGCGGGGCTTGTGAGCCTGAATGTCCGGTGCAGGCGATCTTTCCGGATACGGACGTCCCGCCGGAATGGACCAACTACATCGAGAAGAATCGCGTCCACTTCGAGTAGCCGAGGAGTTTGGACCGGCGGTACCCCGGGGGCGTGGTGTACAGAAACGGCGGAAGACACAGATCGCGTCTTCCGCCGTTTCCTTGTTCACCGGTCAGATACCCCGAGCGGGGCATCCAGTCCGGTGGGGGGGGACTTCTCAGAATCCCTGGGCGCGCAGCCGCTCCATCGAGATCGTGTGGGGCGTGCGCTCTCCCGCAGGCAGATCGTGGGATCGGTCCTGCGGAAGCTCACCCTCTCGCTGCTGTTTCACGAGAATGACGCCAGCGGCGAGAACGGCGGCGCCCAGAAGGCTGACGGTGAAGGTGCGAATGGGGACCTCCGGGCTGGGGGGAACTTTCCTGTGTGCATAGTCTCGTCAACTCCGGAAAGTTCCTTTAGGCTTCCGGACCCCCTCTTCAGCACCGGGGAGAGCGCGTCGAGACTGATAGCACAACCACAGTCCAACGAACTGGATCACTGAGATATGACGTATTCGGGTCCTGATATGTTGGCGCTGGCCGAGGCGGGTGACCCCGTCGCGCTGGCGCGCACCCTGGTGTCCACCCCTTCGGTGAATCCGAGTCTCACCACCGGGGGTGCGGGTGAGGGCGAGGTCGCGCGGCTCTGCGCCACATGGCTCGAACGGTGGGGCTTCGATGTGGACGTGGTCGAGGTGGCGCCCCTGCGGTGGAACGTGATCGCGCAACTCGATGGCGCGGGGCCCACCCTGCTTCTCAACGGCCACATCGACACGGTGGGCGTGGCGGGGATGACCATCCCTCCGTTTTCGGGGCGGGTGGAGGATGGCCGGATCCTCGGACGGGGGGCGTGTGACATGAAGGGTGGGATCGCGTCCCTGCTCGCGGCTGCGTACCGGCTATCCCGCTCCGGCCCCAGGCCGGGGCTGGTGGTTGCGCTCACCGCGGACGAGGAACACGCCAGCCTGGGCATGGCCCGCCTCATGGAGTCCGGCGTGCGCGCGGACATGGCCGTGGTGTGCGAGCCGACGAGCCTGGCCGTCATGCCTGCCCACAAAGGGTTCGTGTGGGTGAAGGCGACCTTCAGGGGCCGGGCCGCCCACGGCTCTCGCCCCGACATCGGGGTGGACGCGATTCAGCACGCCGGACGGTATCTCGCCCTTCTGGACGGGTACTCGCGTGACCTGGCCGGGAAGGAGCCGCACCCCCTCCTCGGATACGGCTCCGTGCATGCCGGCCTCATCGAGGGCGGCAGTGCCGAGTCCGTCTACCCCGACTGGTGTGAGGTGGTGCTGGAGCGGCGGACCCTCCCCGGCGAAACGGAGAGCGGCGTCGAGTCCGAGTTCCGGGCCCTGCTGGACCGCCTGGCCGGTCAGGTTCCCGACCTGAAGGCGGAGTTGGAGGTGACCCTCGCGCGTCCAGGAACGGAAGTCGGCACGGACTCACCACTGGTCCAGGGGCTTCTCGACGCCTCCGGACGCCACGATGTGGTTCGGCCCATCGAGGGGATGACCGCGTGGGTGGATGCCGCCTATCTCAATGAGGCCGGAATCCCCGCGGTGTGTTTTGGGCCCGGGTCCATCGCCCAGGCCCATGCCGCCGAGGAGTGGGTGGACGTCCGCGAAGTGGAAGTCTGCGCGGACATCCTCGAGAGCTTTGCCCGGGACCTGTCTACCGCCGGGTGACGACCTCGATGGCCCCACCCGGGAACCCGGTGCCATAGCGCATGGTGGCGTCTCCGGCGCTGAGGTAGCGGAGTTCCTGTACATCGGACACGCGGAACCGGCGAAGAGCCTCGGGTCCGCCCTGCTGTGTCCCGTCCACGACCACCTGGGGCACCGATCCCGCGCGGGGCGTGAGCCACCGAGGGCGCAGGCGCTGAACCGCCTCGAACGCATCGAGGCTGACCAGGGCCTCCAACTCGGACTCGATGATCCGGTTGGTGGATCCTCTCGGCGCGCCACCACCACCACCACCGCTGGCGCAGGCTGACAGACCGGCCGCGAGGGCGGCCAGGAAGAGCACGGACCTTACGGTTCGAAAGGATTGCATGATCGAAACTCCTGCTGCAGGCGGAACGGTGCGAACAACTCGGCACGGTCAGGATGCGGGATTTCGCCGTCGGTGAAGGCCCAAGATGCGTCCCATCGCCGTGGTTCGCCAAGTGTCGTCCACTGGAGACGGGAGTGCTTGCTCGCCGCCGGTAGCCCCGATAACGTCCAAGCGCTCCCGGCCGCCCGGCGGCGGGCCCCGAGCCGGTAGGATCATCCCATGGGAAGGGTGGCTGTGCCATGACAACGAGGTGGGCGATCATGTCGGTTGCTCTGGCGGCCCTCACAGGCTGTTCCGGAGATAAAGACATGGCGGATCTGGTGTTCCGGGGTGGAATGGTGTGGACGGGCATGCCGGGTTGGGGGCAAGCGACCGCGTTGGCCGTGACGGAGGGCCGGATCGTCCTGGTGGGCTCGGACGCCGAGGTAGGCGCCCTGGTGGGCGACGCCACGGAGGTCGTGGAACTGAACGGACGTGCCCTCGTCCCCGGATTCATCGACGCGCACACGCACTTCATCTCGGGGGGCTTCCAACTCTCCAGCGTCGACCTGCGTGACGCCGCCACGCCGGAAGAGTTCGCCCGACGAATCGCGGACTTCGCGGCCACGCTCCCTCCCGGAACCTGGATCACCGGCGGGGACTGGGATCACGAGCTCTGGGGTGGTGAACTCCCGCGCCGCGAGTGGATCGACGCGCTCACGCCGGACAATCCGGTTTTCGTGCAGAGGCTCGATGGACACATGGCCCTGATCAACGGGCCGGCTCTGGCGGCGGCCGGGATCGACGCGAACGGGACGGTCACACCCGACCCCGCCGGCGGGACCATCGTACGCGACGGAACTTCGGGAGATCCGGCCGGCGTCCTCAAGGACGAGGCCATGGGTCTGGTGTATGCCGTCATGCCCGAGCCGTCGGAACAGGAAATGGACCGGGCACTGGCCGCCGCCGCCCGTCATGCGCTCTCCCTCGGGGTCACCCAGGTGCACGACATGGGCTCGTGGCAGAGCCTCACGACCTACCGCCGGGCCCACGCCGCCGGAAACCTTCCTCTCCGTGTGTATTCGGTGGTTCCCATCGCGACGTGGGAGAGGTTGCGCAGTTACGTCGCGGAGAATGGCCGTGGAGACGACCGTCTGTGGTGGGGTGGCGTAAAGGGGTTCGTGGACGGCTCCCTGGGATCGACCACCGCTTGGTTCTACGAGCCCTATGACGACGAGCCGGGAACGTCGGGGCTCATGACCACCGACACGGCGGAGCTGCGGCAGTGGATCCACGGCGCCGACGAGACGCGACTGCACGTGATCGTGCACGCCATCGGAGACCGTGCGAACGATTGGCTCCTGGACGTGTATCGCGACGTCGTGGAAGCCAACGGACCGCGGGACCGGCGCTTCCGTATCGAGCACGCCCAGCATCTCTCGAGAGAGGCCATCGCTCGCTTCGCGGCGCAAGACGTCATCGCGTCGATGCAACCGTATCACGCCGCGGACGACGGGAGGTGGGCGGAGAAGCGCATCGGACCGGACCGGATTCTGACCACGTACGCCTTCCGCTCCCTCCTGGACGCAGACGCGTCGGTGGCCTTCGGGTCCGACTGGACGGTGGCCCCCCTGGATCCCATCCTCGGTATCGACGCGGCGGTGACCCGGCGGACCATCGACGGGGCGAACCCGGATGGGTGGGTCCCGCGGGAACGCATCACTCTGGAGGAAACCCTGCGGGCGTACACGGCCGTGGGCGCCCGGGCCGGGTTCATGGACGACCGTGTGGGAGTGCTGGCTCCGGGGAGGCTGGCCGATCTGGTGGTGCTCTCAAGGAACATCTTCGACGCTGACGTGAACACCCTCGTGGACACGCGCGTAGACATGACCGTGGTAGGGGGAGAGATCGCCTACCGCAGATAAGTGGGTCCGTTCACTTTCGGAGGATGCTCATGGCCGGGGACACAGGCGGGTCGGATCGTCCCCTGGACTACGCTCGCCAGACCACCATCGACGCGCTGTGCGAGCATTTCGCGAACGACGTCATGGGGATGGAGGAGTTCGAGCGCCGTGTGGAGTCGGCGCATCGCGCGGGGACCAACGATGAGCTGAGGGACCTCCTGCGAGACCTCCCCGTCGCCGGGAATCTCCCGTCGAGGGTGCCGGGACCGGCCCCCGTACCCACGCCGGGGGGTGGGTCCGCCGTATCGGGCCCCGTCCCGGAGCACTCGCTCGTCCTGTCGGTCATGGGCGGGAACAGTCGCAAGGGGCGGTGGCGCCCGGCCCGGAAGAACTTCGCCATTTCGGTGATGGGGGGCACGCACCTGGACTTCCGTGAAGCCGCGCTGGCTCCCGGGGTGACGGACGTCTACGTCTTCGCAGTCTGGGGTGGGGTGGAGATCATCGTACCGCCCGGGATGCACGTGGAAACGCACGGATTCGCCATCCTGGGTGGGTTCGACCACATGGGGGACGAGGGCGCAGGGTACCAACCCGGGGCTCCGACGCTGAGAGTCTCCGGTGTCACGTGCATGGGTGGGGTGGAGATCGTGGTCCGTTATCCGGGAGAGAGCTCGCGCGACGCGCGTCGGCGCCGGAAGCTCGAGCGGACGGAGCGGCACCGGCTTCGCGGGGGGGAGTGATGACGACGGCTCGTGAGGTGGCGCTCATCTCGGTCTCCATGGATCTGGGGGCCGGGCGCAGAGGGGTCGACATGGGCCCTTCGGCTCTGCGCATCGCTGGACTCACCGAGGCCATCGAGGGGGTGGGGCACTCGGTTTTCGAGTCAGGGACGGTGACCGCGGAAGGTTTCGAAGGAGCCGACCCGGGACACCCACATGCCCGGTTCCTCCAGGAGATCGAGCGCGTCTGCGGGCGCACCGGAGAGTTGGTGCACGCGGGGTTGAGCGCCGGGTTGTTTCCCCTCGTCCTCGGCGGTGATCACGCCCTCGCCATGGGGACGGTCTCCGCCGTGGCCCGGTACCACCGCGAACGGGGCCAGTCCGTGGGGCTGATCTGGGTGGACGCCCACGCCGACATGAACACGCCGGAGACCACGCCCAGCGGGAACGTCCACGGAATGCCCCTGGCCGCGCTCATGGGCGTTGGCCACCCCCGGCTCGTGGGCCTTCACGGCGATGCCCCTGCCGTGCACCCTCGCAACGTCTCCATCCTCGCGGCCCGCGACGTCGACGAGGGGGAGAAGGAGTTGATCCGTGAGCTCGGGGTGCGGGTGTTCACCATGTCGGAGATCGACGAACGTGGCGTCGGCACCTGCATGGGCGAAGCGCTGGAGCGCGCCAGCGACGGCACGGCCGGCTTCCACCTGTCCTTCGATCTGGACGCGCTGGATCCCCGGGTCGCTCCGGGTGTCGGCACGCCCGTCCAGGGTGGGCTCACCTACCGCGAGGCCCACCTGGTCTGTGAGATGGCCGCGCGCTCGGCACGGCTCGTCGGGCTCGAGGTCGTGGAGCTCAACCCCGTGCTCGACGAGGCCAACCTCACGGCCCGGTTGGCCGTGGGGCTGGTGGCTTCCGCCCTGGGTCAGACGATTCTCTGAGGCGGATCATCCGCCCAGCGTCCGCTCCAGATAGTCCTTGAGCCGCTCCCACGCGTCGAGCGCGGGGGCCGTGCGGCCTTCGGCGTCTTGATCCACACGGAGCCAGAAGCCGTGTCCGACCTCGTCGTAGACGTGGAGGTCGTTGGGGATTCCCGCGGCGCGCAAGGCCTCCTCGAAGTCCTCCACCTGCTCGGGAGGGATCCCCTGATCCAGGCGGGCGAACGTCCCGTAGACCTCGTGGTCGAGCCCGGCCAGCACTTCGGGGTCGTCCAGGAGGCGGCCGTAGAAGATGGCGGTGGCCTCGTGGTGCTCGCCGTCCAGACCGAACGAGAGGGCCACCCCACCTCCGAAACACCACCCCATGGCGCCCACCTTGCCGGTGACGTCGGAGCGGGAGCGGAGGTACGCCACCGCGGCGTCCAGGTTGGCGATCATCTTCTCCGGATCGCCGTTCACGCCCGCCGTGAGGGCGCGGTTCTCCTCGGGGGTCGTGCCCATCCGGCCGTCGAAGAGGTCCGCGGCCAGGGTGACGTACCCCTCCGCCGCGAAGTCGTCGGCCATCTGGCGCACCCGGTCCGAGAGCCCGTTCCACTCGTGGATGATCACCAGCGCCGGGAAGGGTCCCGCACCCTCGGGGACGGCGAGGTAGCCGGTGGTGAGGGTGTCGCCGTCCACGTACTGGAGGGCGACTCCCTGGAGATCCCCGCCCTCACCGACGATGGCCGGCGGAAGCTCCCCCCCCGCCGTGGGGGCGGAGGCGACGCGGGGGCCCGACATCCCCTGCTCGGGCGCGGCGGTCATCTCCGGTTGGCCGGAGCCCGCGGGCTCCGCGGGCCCGCAAGCCGTGGTCAGGGCCAGCGTGACGTACGTCACCACGAAAGAGAGGGTCGTCGGCTTCATGGAGTGCTCCGTGTGCGGGGCGCCCGGTCCGGGGCCGTGGGTCGAGACGATCACAATGGGGCGCCGGAGGAGATCGTTCAACCCGGTGCGGCGCTCCGAATGCCCGCTACACTCTCGATACACCTCGCTCGGCGCCCTCTTCGCCTTGCCAGGAGCCAACCCCCGTCCCATCCTGACGTTTGCACCAGGACACGGCGGCGCCGGAACCGTTGGGCGCCGCACTCGCATCCACACGGAGATGTACAATGCGCCGTTCGTACGTACGCGGGATCATGTTCGCCGCGGCCTTATCGATCCTGACCCCCATGGGAATGGTGGCCCAGGACGCCGATCCGCGCCTGGAAGCGCTGAAGGCCGAAGCGCTGGAAATGGTTCAGGATCGGGCCAAGCTCGTACAGGAGATCATCGATCACCTGTTCTCGTTCGGTGAGCTGGGGATGCAGGAGTTCGAGACCCAGCGCTACCTCACGGGGCTCCTCGAGGCCGAGGGCTTCGACATCGAGCTCGGGGTGGCGGGAATGCCCAGCGCCTGGACCGCGCGTTGGTCCAACGGCTCCGGTGAGCCCGTCATCGCCATGGGGTCCGACGTGGACGGGATCCCGCAGTCGAACCAGAAGCCCGGCGTGGGATACCGGGACCCCATTCTCTCCATGGCTCCCGGGCATGGCGAGGGGCACAACTCGGGGCAGGCGGTGAACATCGTGGCCGCGCTGGCCGTGAAGGAACTGATGGAGCGGGAGGGGATCGACGGAACCCTGCTGATCTGGCCCGGCGTCGCCGAAGAGCAGGTGGCGTCCAAGGCGTTCTTCGTTCGCGAGGGCGTCTTCGACGGGGTGGACGTGAACCTCTTCACCCACGTGGGCTCCAACTTCGGGATGGGGTGGGGTCAGGGGGGCGGGAACGCGCTCTGGTCGGTCCAGTTCAGCTTCACGGGCGAGACGGCCCACTCGGCCGGATCTCCCTGGAGAGGACGGTCCGCCCTCGACGCCGTCATGCTCATGGCGCAGGCCTGGGAGTTCAAGCGCGAGCATCTTCAGCCGGCGGCCCGGTCCCACTACATCATCGTGGAAGGGGGCGATCAGCCCAACGTGGTGCCCCAGCACGCCACCATCTGGTTCTACTTCCGTGAGCGGGACTACCCGCGCACGAAGGAAATGTACGATGCCGCGGTGAAGATGGCCGAGGGCGCGGCGCTGATGACCAACACCCAGATCGACACCATCATGACCGTGGGTTCGGCCTGGGGAAGGCACTTCAGTCGGCCCGTGGCCGAGGCGTCGTACGCGAACATCCAGCGCGTCGGACTTCCCGAGTGGGATACCGACGACATCGAGTTGGCCAACGCGCTGCAACGCGAGATGGGGCAGGACGAGCGCGGGCTCGCCGATTCCATCCCCGAGTTGAGCGGCCCGGTGGATCTGGAGCGTTCCCTGGGCGGCGGCTCCGACGACATCGGAGACGTGAGCTGGAACATGCCCACGGTCACCCTGAGCTATCCCTCGAACATCCCCGGCGGGCCCGGGCACAACTGGGCCAACGGGATCGCCATGGCCACCCCCATCGCCCACAAGGGAGGCGTGGCCGGCGCCAAGGTTCAGGCGCTGACGCTCCTGGACCTGTTCCTGACGCCGAGCCTGATCGAGGATGCCTGGACCTACTTCAACGACGTCCAGACGGCGGAGACCGTGTACACGCCGTTCATCGCGCCCTCGGATCAGCCGGCCATCTGGCTGAACGCGGAGATCATGGAGAAGTACCGGCCGCTCATGCGCCCCTTCTATTACGATGCCAGCAAGTACGACAACTACATGCAGCAGCTCGGCATCGAGTATCCCACGGTGAAGCCGCGTCCCGTGAGCGACTGACCGTTCCGGGGCTCGTGGAGACAAGAAGGGGGGCTGCCCACCGGGCAGCCCCCCTTCGCGTTTCCCGCTTAACGCCGTTCTAGGCGCGCGGTGCACTCACCATCTTCGGCGATTTCTAGTAGAAGATCACCTTGGACGACTTGTTGGTGGCGTTGGTGACGTCCGCGCCGCCCAGCACCATGACGTGGGCCACGCCGCTGGCGTCGATGTACGAGACGGCCCGCCCGTTGAAGAGGTTCGTTCCGCCGACCGAGAGAAGCGTGTTCGAGCCGGTGGCGCCGTTGAAGCTGGCCAACGTCCCGTCGGCGTTGATCTGGCCGTAGACGTTCTCCGAAGAGCCCGTGCCGGCGGCGGCGTACAGTCCGGAGCTGATGAAGAGGCTTCCGCCCGCCGCCAGTACCATGTGCTTGCTGCGCGCCTTCTGGAGCGAGCTTCCGCTGGTGGTCCAGCCCGCGGCGATGAGCCCGTTGCGGAGGTTCAAGCGGGCGTGCACCACAGAGGAGAGCTTGGTCGCGTTGCTGTTGAACGTGGCGTCGTCCACGGCGATGGCCGCGGTCTCACCACCGGCCACGTACAGCGTGCCGCCGAAGATGACCAGGGGCACGTACGAACGCGCCTGAGGCATGGCGTCGAGCTCTTCCCACGCGCCGATGTTCCCCAGGGTGTCGATGGCCGCGCGGTATACCGTGGCCACCGCGGCGTTGTCCGTGGTGGCGCCTCCCGCGACGTAGATGGTGCTGCGGAAGATGGCGGCGCCGAAGGAGTGGAGCGGAGCCGGGAGCGAACCGGCCGAGGTGGCCGTCCCCGTGGAGCCGTCCTGGTTCAACGGCACCCGCGTGATGGCGCTCACCGGCTGCCCGCCGTCGGCGTTGATCCCGCCCATGACGTAGAGGTAGCCCGAGCCCCTCACCTTGGAGTTGAACGGCGTGGCCGCCACGGTGGAGTGGTAGGCGACGCCGGTGGTCAGTGCCGTGCCGGCGGTGAAGCTGCCCAGCGATCCGTCCGCCTGGATCTCGGAGTACTCCACGTCGACACGGGGAGTGAGGTTGTTCCCTGCTCCGCCGAACACGTACACGCGCTCGACGGTGTTTCCACCCGCGTCGTCGATGGGTACGTAAGTGGCGCTATGTCCGCTGATCGCCGCCGACATCCCCTGGGTTTCCGTCCAGGAGATGGTGGAGGGGCTGAAGGTGGCGTTCTGCGTCACGGTGAAGGGGAGCGATCCGCTCTGACCCGTGCCGGTCTCCACGAGCACCGGGCCGGAGACGGCCCCGGCGGGCACCGTGGTCAGGATGAACGTGTTGGTCCAGTCGTCCACGCCCGCGATGGTGGCCGCGACGGTGCCGCCCGTGCCGTTGGAGAAGAGGACCTGCCCCGCGCCCTGCACGTCGCCGAAGGCATCGCCCTCGAGAATGACCGTGCTCCCGCTGTTGCCGGAAGGCTTGGTGGCGCCGTTCACGAACTGGAGGACGGGAGCGATGGCGGTGAACGCAGCGGCGAAGACGTCGCTGGACCCGTCCGTGTTCTCCACGGTCACGTCGTAGCTGGTGCCGGCCGTCACGCCGGCGGGGACGCTGGCGAAGATCTCGGTACCGCTGGTGCCGACGTCCACCCCGGTGGCCGCGAACGATCCGATGCTGACGGATGCGCCGACGCGGAAATCACTTCCCGTGATGTGCACTTCGGTACCAACGGTGCCGGTGGCCGGCTCCACGTTGGAGATGATGGGGGCCGGCCCGTCCAGGCTGTCGCCGCACGCGGCGAAGACCACGGATGCCGAAAGTGCCGTGAACAGGCGGGTTGCGGCCCGTCCGGTGAGGTTCTGTAGCGTGATTTGCATATGGTTCTCCCTGTGGATTCTCCGTGTAGACCGGCGCGCACAGAAGAGACCGATTGCGCACCACGGGCGAGAAGGTGCAAACTCCGGGCCACATGCCGGGTCTGGCGGTGCCAGGGGGATCCGGGGAGGGCGTGGATCGACGACTCATAGACACCAGGGGGCGATGGACGATGATCGTGGAGCGGAGAAGAAGGTCGGGAACGGCCACGGGAAGCCCCTGCCGCCGATGCATGGTTCTCACCGCGATCCAGGCGAGTACGGTCATCGCGCTGACGGTGTTCGCGGTGCTGGCGCTGTCCGCCTGCGGAGGCGGCGAGACGTACGACGTGGTGCTCCACGGCGGGCGTGTGCTGGATCCCGAGACGGGGATGGACGCGGTCCGGAACGTGGGGATCCGCGATGGGGTCATCGCGGCCGTTTCCGAGGACGATCTGTTGGGCACCGAGTCCGTGGACGTGTCGGGGCTGGTGGTCGCGCCGGGTTTCGTGGACCTCCACGAGCACGGGCAGAGCGAGGAGGCGTACGCCCTCATGGTGCGGGACGGCGTGACCTCGGCCTTCGAGCTCGAGGTGGGCACCGGTGACGTGAATGGGTTCTACTCGGCGCGCGAGGGTGGGCAGATCGTCAACTACGGGGTGGCCATCGGGCACATCTCCACCCGCATGGCGGTCCTGGGCGACCCGGGCGACTTCCTTCCCGCCGGGATCGGCGGATCCGGGACGGCGTCTCCCGAGCAGCTCGACGAGATCGAGGCGCGTCTTCGCGTCGGTCTGGATGAAGGGGCCGTGGCCATGGGGTTCGGGAGCGCGTACACCCCGGGTGCCGAGATGGCCGAGATCGAGCGGATGATGGGCGTCGCGGCCGAATACGGGGTGTCGGCGCACATCCACATGAGGGGCGGGGTGCCGGGGCTGGACTCCACCCTGGCGGCGGCCCGCGACGCGGGAGCGCCCCTGCACGTCGTACACGTGAATTCCAGCGCGGGTGACGACATCCGGGAGTTCCTGGAGATGATCCAGGCGGCCCGCGACGCCGGGCAGGACGTGACGACGGAGGCGTATCCGTACGGCGCCGGGATGACGCGCATCGAGTCGGCGCTCTTCGACGACTGGGAGAGTTGGTCCGACGAGCGGCTGGCCGAGCACCAGTGGGTGGCCACCGGCGAGCGCCTCACGAGAGAGACCTTCGGCCGGTATCGGGCCCAGGGTGGTGGCGTGATCATCCACGGCCGCTCGGAGGAGCAGACCCGGGCCGCCATCACCAGCCCCCTCGCCATGGTGGCCAGCGACGGCTTCATCGAGAACGGAACCGGCCACCCGCGTACCTCGGGCTCCTACTCCAAGGTGCTGGGCCAGTACGTGCGCGACGAGGGTGCCATTTCCCTCATGGAGGCGATCCGGAAGATGACCATCGAGCCGGCGCGGCGGCTGGAGGCACGGGTACCCTCCATGGCCGGGAAGGGGCGGATCCAGGTGGGAGCGGACGCCGACATCACCGTGTTCGATCCGGAGACGGTTCAGGATCGCTCCACCTACATGGACGCCACGATCCCCGCGGAGGGAATTCCCTTCGTGTTGGTGAACGGAAGGTTCGTGGTGGCTGACGGAGAGGTCACCGCGGCCCGACCGGGAAGGGCCATTCGCGCGGCGGTGCGCTGACGCGGGTCAGTCCCGCTCACCCAGCTCCGTCCAGCGTGTGAAGGCCTCCTCGATCTCCTGTTCGAGGAGGCCGGCACGCTCGGTCGCCGCCTTGATGGCGTCGGCGCCCCGGCGGAAGAACGTCGCGTCGGTCATCTCGGCGTGGAGCGATTCGAGCTCGGCTTCCAGCGCCTCGATCTTCCCGGGGAGGGTCTCCAACTCCCGGCGCTCCTTGAAGGTGAGCTTCGCGGCGCGCGGGGTGGATGGGGCCCCCGAGCCGGAGGCGGCGCTCCGGGTCACCGCCGCTCCCTCGGGGCCGGCCGGTCTCCCCTTCGCCTTCTTCGCGGGAGCCTCGTCCTCCTTGCGGAAGGCGATGCGCTTCCAGTCCGAGTACCCTCCCGCGTACTCCTTCACCCCGCCCCGCCCCTCGAAGACCAGCGTGCCGGTGCACAGGTTGTCGAGGAAGCTGCGGTCGTGACTCACCACCAGGACCGTCCCGCCGAACTCCAGGAGGCGGGTCTCCAGGAGTTCCAGGGTCTCCGCATCCAGGTCGTTGGTGGGCTCGTCGAGGACCAGGACGTTGGCCGGCCGGGTGAATAGCCGTGCCAGGAGGAGCCGGTTCCGTTCCCCACCGGACAGGGAGCGCACGGGCTGGCGGGCTCGTTCGGAGGAAAAGAGGAAGTCCGCCAGGTACCCCATGATGTGACGGCGCTCCCCGTCGAGGACCACGTGGTCGCTCCCCATCCCCACGTTGTCCGCCACGCTGGCGTCCTCGTCGAGTTGTTCCCGGTGCTGGTCGAAGTAGGCCACCGAGAGCGCTGTCCCGTGCTCCACCGTCCCCGCCTGGGGAGCCAGTTCGCCCAGAAGGATCCGCAGGAGCGTGGTCTTCCCCACTCCGTTGGGGCCGATGAGGCCGATGCGGTCCCCTCGGACGATGGTCGTGGAGAGGTCGCGTACCAGGACGTCCTCTCCGTACGCGAAACGCACTCCCCGCGCGGTGATGACCTTCTCGCCGGATCGCTCGCCCTGCTGGACGTTCATCCGAACCCGGCCCACCCGCTCCCGGCGCGCCGCACGTTGTTCCCGCAAGCGTTCCAGCGCACGCACCCGGCCCTCGTTACGCGTGCGCCTCGCCTTGATTCCCTGCCGGATCCACTCCTCCTCCTGGGCGAGCTTCCGGTCGTGGAGTTCCCATTCCCTTTCCTCCGCGGCCAGCAGCTCGTCCTTGCGGCGAAGGTAGGTGGGGTAGTCGCACGCCCACGAGGTGAGGCGTCCCCGGTCCAGGTCCACGATGCGGGTGGCGAGGCGCTGGAGGAAGGCGCGGTCGTGGGTCACGAAGAAGACGGTCCCCGGGTACCGCACCAGAAAGCTCTCCAGCCACTCGATGCTGTCGAGGTCGAGATGATTGGTGGGCTCGTCCAGGAGAAGCACGTCGGGCTCGCCCGCCAGGGCCCGCCCCAGGAGGGCGCGGCGTTGCTGTCCCCCGGAGAGCGACTCGAACACGCCGTCGCCGTCGATCTGGAGGAGGGAGGCGACCCGGTCCACGTGGTGTTCCCCCTGCACGCCAGGAGGAAGACCCGAGCGGATCACGTCCCTCACGGTGCCCGAGATCCCCGGTGGAACGCTCTGGGTGAGGAGTGCGACCCGCGACCCCGACTCCCGTGCGATCCTGCCGCCGTCGGGCTCCAGGTCGCCCGCGAGCATCTTGAGGAGCGTGGACTTCCCCTCCCCGTTCCGCCCCACGAGGCCGATGCGCTCGCCCCGCTCCACCTGGAGGGAGGCCCCCTCGAGGAGGGGCCGCCCACCGAAGGCGATGCGGAGGTCGTGACAGTGGATGAGAGCCATGGGCCGGGTGTCTGGATCCGTGGGGCGCCGGGTCGGATTCGTGGAGCCGGAAATCTAATCCGGAGGGAAGGGGGCGCCCATCTTGCCTCGCCGCGGCCCCTTCTCTACCCTCCGACCTCGCCCGAGGCACCCGGTTACACCCATCCGGAAGGGACCGATGATCGAGAGAGGAAAGTTGAACGTCGTGGGACTCGCCCTGGCTCTGACCGGCCTCGTGGCGGTTCCGGCCTCCGCGCAGCAGGTGGACCTGGAGGCGCTCCAGGACGAGGCCGTGCAGTGGCTCCAGGACTACATTCGCGTGAACACGATGAATCCCCCCGGGAACGAGACGGCCGGGGCCGAGTTCCTGGCCGGGATCTTCGAGGCCGAGGGGATCGAATACGAGATCGCCGAGTCCGCGCCGGGGCGCGGCAACGTCTGGGCGCGCCTGGAAGGGGGAGACGACCCCGCCTTGATCCTCCTCCACCACATGGACGTGGTTCCCGCCGACCCCCGCTATTGGACCACGGATCCCCTGGGAGGGGAGATCAAGGACGACGGCTTCATCTACGGCCGGGGGACCATGGACACCAAGACGGGTGGAGTCCTCCACCTGGCGGCGTTCATCGCCCTGCATCGGTCCGGGACGCCGTTGAACCGCGACGTGATCTTCATGGCCACGGCCGACGAGGAGGCCGGCGGGTTCTACGGGGCAGGATGGCTGGTGGAGAACCGTCCGGAGATCTTCGAGGGAGTGGGGTACCTCCTGAACGAAGGGGGTGGCGGCACCGAGGTGGACGGGAAGGTGAACTTCGGGGTGGAGGTCACCCAGAAGGTGCCTTACTGGCTTCACCTGAAGACCGTGGGCGAGCCGGGACACGGCTCGCGTCCGCGCACGTCGTCGGCCGTGACCGAGATGATCGAG
>JAOUPR010000119.1 GCA_029879725.1 Gemmatimonadota bacterium
GTTCAACAAGTCGGTGTTCGCCCGCGCGGTGATCCAACACGAACTCGAGGAACGAGCCGGCCTCACGGACCCGGCCACCGGTCTTCCCATCCTCATCTACGGAGCGCCCCGGCCCACGGTCTCCACGGGCGAGTCGATGATGCAGTTCCTGCTCCAGTACCAGCCGTCTCCGGGCACGATCTTCTACGTGGGCTTCAGCCACGCACGCGCCGGGGAGCGGACCTATCGCCTGCGCGACATGGCGCCGATGGCGGAGGGGCTGTTCGTCAAGCTGAGCTACCTCTTCCGCATGTGACGGGAACCGTGTGTCGGGCTTCTCCGTGACCGCTCAGTCGGAGCCCCGCCCGGTCACCCACTCCCACATTTCCTCGGCCCGCGCGACCACGCGCGGAACGTCCTCCGCGAGGAGGAACCCGTCGGCGACCATGGCCGCCGACGCCTGTCGGACCCGGCTGAGGTATTCCGCCTTGCTCGAATACAGCTCCGCCACCGACGGGCGTGGGTCTCCATGGTCCCGGCGCGCCGCCCGGTCGGGAGCCAGAGGCACCCACGTTCCCAGGAAGTCCGTCAGCGCCGTCTCTCCACCCGTGTATCCTGTACGCAGGTTCCACGGGAGGTACGTGCCGAGGGGAACGCGGAGTTCCACCGTACGCACTCCGGCCGCTTCGTTCCCCAATCCGTCCACCTGGGAGACCCGCGACGGGAAAGGCGGCCCGAGGGCCGGAGGCTCGAGATCGATGATCCCCTCGGTGCGGAACCGCGGGCCATACTCCGCCCGATACGCCACATGGATCCCGGTCGGCTCCTCGACTCCGCGGACCGCCGGCCACGCCACGCCGGACGGGTCCACCAGCGTCCCATCCGCGATGGTGGGGTACCGGCTCGCGGGAGGCGGACGGTCCGAATCGACCCACTGGACCAGATCCACCGCCAGGGCGCGGAGCACCACCAGGAAGTCGAGTGGGTCCCCGCGGAACACGTCGGCATCCCCCATGCGGGTCGACTCATCGGGGGGAAAGGCGCCCACGAAGTGCTGACCTCCCGCGAGGTGGTAGATGCGCTCCGTCTCCAGGGGTGACACGTCCCGCGCTCCGTCCGGAGTCGTGTGGATCAACGAAGCGGCTCGCCCCCAGTATTCGTATCCCGTGTTCGTGAAGAAGACCTTTGGACGGTGGTCTTCACGCGTCCGCGCCATGAGCCCGTCTTCCCAGCCGCTCACATCGTCGGTGAGCGTACGGCTGGTGAAGGGGAAGATGTCGGTGGGATAGAAGAACGCGGAATAGGGATGGGCGTCACGGGACGGCTGTGCGAAACGGTGGTTGAAGCTCCCCCGCCCTCCCCCCGCGGTGTGGACGAGCATCCCGTCCACGGACATACGGCCGTCCTCGTCCGTGTTGAAGCCCTGGTAGAGATAGTGCCGAAGGAAACGACCGGTCTGGGAAACCCCGAACGCCACGACGCGCTCCGCAGGGAACTCACTTCCGAGGGCGTACTTGATGTACGAGGCCACATCCCGGACGGCCGCGAGACCCAGCCCCGCGACCCTCGGCTCCTGGGACACGTAAACGAACTCGTAGATGTGACCCGCACGGAATCCACCCTCGAGAGCGATGTGGGTCAGGCGCCCGGTCTCAGGCCCCTCCGAAGGCGCGAGAAGGGTCCACCGCTCCCGGGGGATCACCTCCCGCGGCCCTTCGCGATCCGACCGTACCGTGAGCACGTTCTGGTCACTGGCCGGGTCCACGGCCGGATAGGCGCGATGTCCACGATGCGAAAGGGAGAGTACCTGAACGTCTTCGTCCACCGTCCAGTCGCTGCGCACCAGTCCCGTGATGGGGTCGCCCTCCGGGCGGACCATGGGGACGTGGAGGCGAACGAGCCCCTCCACCTCCGGAACGTCCCATTGCCACCCCACCCACACCACGGTGATTCCCTCCCGCATGAACAAGCCGTCGCCGAACTCGTCGGACTCTGTGGGGTCGTTGCTTCTCCGGGGGGCGCGATTGAAGTAGGAGAGGGAGGCCTTCCCTCCGCGGTTGCTGACCTCGAGCCAGGCCACTCCCCGTCGGGAAGACGGGTCCTTCGCCTGGAGAACCATGAACTCGGCGAACGCCTCCACCCGCCCATCGGAGTTCCGCGGAGCGAGGGCCAGATCCACGATGGCCGCGTTCGCCGGCGAGTCGGGATCGAAGGCGAAGAAGATCCTTCCCACCAGTTTCTCGTAGGCCCCCACGGTCCCGAAGGGTTGGCCGCCGAGCACGTCCTCCCGCCGATCCACGACCACCCGAACGACCTCGGCCTCGAGCACGACCGGAGCCGCGACGATCCCTGCGGCAGCGGACCACACGATGCACCTGCGGAGCAGTCTGCGCATACCCTCCCCCAGAAACGAACCTACGGAGACTGTACCTGTTGAGCCCGTAATCCTACCTGCGGCGTGGGGTGACCGCCATGGGCGGGTGTCCGACACGGCCGTGCGCCGTTGCCGACGGACACCCGGGGCGCGATCATGTCCCGCTTTCGCCGACGTTTCCGAAACCACGGGTCTCTCCATGCCATCGCCGTCGCATCGCACCGCCCTCAGAACCCATTCCTTCACCGAGTCGGTCATCCGTGAAATGACCCGCGTCGCCCGGGAACACGACGCCGTGAATCTCGCACAGGGGTTTCCGGACTACCCCGCTCCGGACGTGCTCAAGGAGGCCGCGTGCCGCGCCATCAGGGAAGACGTGAACCAATACGCCATCACCTGGGGTGCCCCCAGCCTGCGCGATGCGCTCGTCCGGAAGTACGCGAGCTGGTACGGACTCGAGGTCGACGGAACCCGTGAGGTCACGGTGACCTGCGGTGCCACCGAAGCCATGGCGGCGGTAATGTTGGCGCTGGTCGATCCGGGCGATGAAGTGATCGTCCTGGAGCCCTTCTACGAGAACTACGGGCCCGACGCCATCCTGTCCCAGGCGAAGCCCGTGTTCCTGCGGCTGGAGGCACCGGAGTACCGGCTCGACCTGGATGCGCTCGAGTCCCTGGTGACGCCCCGCACCCGTGCCATCGTCCTCAACACACCCAACAATCCCACGGGGAGGGTCTTCGACGCGGAGGAGTTGGAGGGCGTGGCCCGCATCTGCCGGACCCACGACATCCTGGCCATCACGGACGAGATCTACGAGCACATCCACTACCAGGGACGCCATATCCCCCTCGCCACCCTGGAGGGGATGAGGGAACGGACCATCACCATCAGCGGCGCGAGCAAGACGTTCAGCGTGACGGGGTGGCGCATCGGCACCATCATCGCTCCGGCGCCCCTCACCGACGCCATCCGCAAGGTCCACGACTTCCTCACAGTGGGCGCGCCGGCACCGCTCCAGGAGGCTTGCGCGGTGGGAATGAACGAGCTTGGACCCGAGTACTACGAGGGGATGGTCGCGGAGTATCGGGAGAGGAGGGACGTCATGGTCCGCGCTCTGGCCGAATCGGGCTTCCGGGCACCCACCCCGGAAGGCGCGTATTACATCCTGGCGGATTTCTCTGCGCTCAGCGGGGAAGACGACCGGACGTTCGCCAAGCGGCTCACCCGGGAAGCCGGGGTGGCACCCGTCCCCGGATCGAGCTTCTTCAGCGATCCCCAAGCCGGACGGACCCTGGTGCGGTTCGTGTTCTGCAAACGCCTGGATACGCTCCGGGAGGCAGGCGAGCGCCTGGTGGCCTTCGCCGGGAGAGGGGCCTGACCTCGGCCTACTCCCAGACCATTCCGTCTTCGTCTTCGGAGTCGTCCGCGAGATCCGCGTCCAGATCCCACTCCAGGCCCCCCTCGGACCGGTCGGGCTCTTCTTCCATGGTCACGTCCACCGAAGACGCCTCGTCGGCGGTGTCCGCGGGCGTCGAGGTGGCCAGAAGCTGTTCCACGACGGCGAGGCCGTCGTCTTGCGGGGCCTCCACGATCGGCACCGTGGACGGGTCCTGACCGCGCAGCGTCGCCGGGTGCAGCTCCATCCCGTCGGCCTCCACGGGCACCTCCGAGATGCGCGACTCCCACCGCTCCATCATGGTCAGGAAGGCCCGGGCCACCTCGGGATCGAAGTCGGTGCCCGCCCCCTCCCGGATGATCTGTATCGCCCGTGCGGTCGGGAGGGCATCGCGGTACGGACGATTGGTCCGGAGCGCGTCGAACACGTCACACACGTGCACCAGGGCGCTCGCCTGATGGGTGGCGCGCTCGTGCTTCATCTTCGGGTACCCGCCCCCGTCGATGCGAAGGTGGTGCTCGTACGCCACCACGGCGGCCAGGTCGAGATGATGCTCCGTCTCCATGATGATGCGGGCTCCCTCGACGGTGTGGCTGTTCATGACCTGGCGCTCGCTCTCCGACAACGCCCCCGGTTTGTTCAGGATCTCGTCGGGGATCTTCACCTTGCCCAGGTCGTGGAGAAGTCCCGCCATCCCGAAGGCCCTGACCTCCCGGGGGCTCAGCCCCAGGAACTCCGCCAGCGCCATCGTCAGCACCGAGACGTTGAGCGCGTGGGTGGTGGTGTACTGGTCGTATTCCTTGAGGCGGAGGAGGGGTACCAGAAACGACTGATCTCCATGCATGGCCACGGTGAGTGAGCGGACGATGCCCTCGGCCTCGAGGAGGTGGAGCTGCCGACGGTCCTTGAGCTCTCCGTGGAGCCACTCCACTCCGGAGTACTCCTCACGGAGAGAATACCCCAACGTCGCCGTGGCGAGGCGCTCCGCGCCGGTCCCCGATCCTTCGTCCTCGCCCTTCAGCCCCACTTCACCGAAGCGGATGGACGACTCCCGCGTCTGCTTGGCTTCGCTGCTCGACACCACCTCACCCTGGAGGCGGCGAAACGCCTCGTCGAGGAACGTGTCCATGTCACCCGGCGTGACCCGCGAGAGGAGTTCGAGGCGTTGGATCCCGGCCCCGGAGAGGCGCGGTCCGAGATCCCACACCTTCAACTCACGAACCGGACGGTTCCCGAACACCACCTCGGCGCCCAGAAAGGTGTACACGGCCTGCTCGCGGACGTCCTGGAGATCCCAGACCGCCTCCAGCGCCCGCGCGAGCGCCTTCTCCCGCGCCGGATGCCCCGCCTTGTAGAGCGACATGGCGGAAAACGCCTGGGCGAGTGCGATGAGGAACTTCGCCTCCGGGCTCATACGGCGCCGTCCTCGTCGGCGTCCAGGAGGTGCTCCAAACCCGCGTCGTCCACGACGTCCGCGCCGACCTGCGCGGCGGCCCGGAGTTCCGGGTCCTTTCCCTTCGCGGCCGCGTCCAGGACCACGCGCGCCGTGGCATCGTGACTCCATCCGGCGGCCAGGGCCTGGAGGGCCGCGATGGAGACGGGGGACGCCGCCGCGAGCCTGCTTCTCCCCAGGATGTTCTTCCCCGCGGTGGTCAGATGCAGAAGCGCCTTCAAGGCCAGCGGCGACCGACTGTAGCGGAGTAGCCGCGCGCCCAGAGCCCGGATCTCGTCGGAGCGCGTCTCCACCACGACGACCCTGTTCACCAGGGTCGGCACGACGGCCTCGGGGAGTTGCCCGCGAAGCTGCGAGAGCGCGACGCGGACGATGCGCTCATCGCTGTCTCCCAGGGCGGACGCCACCGTGCGGATCCGTGTGTTGGGTAGACGCATGGCCACCGGCAGGGCCTCCCTCCGCACGCGATGATCCGCGTGATCGAGGAAGGGCTGCACGTCGAAGTTGGTGGGGAGTTCCGGGAGGCGCGTCATCAGCGCCAGAAGGTTCCGGATGACGAACCAGCGGGAATCCCCGAGGCGCGCGACCACCCGCTCTCCTACCCGGGGCCCGAGAGCCAGGAGGACGTCGAACACCTGCCGGCGGACCGCCCGCGACTCCGACTCCGCGAGGACGTCCAGAAGCGGCTCGATGGCGGCCTCCCCCATGTCCTCCACCAGGGTACGCAGGGCACGGTCGTCCATGCGCCCGTGACCGAGAATGTTCCTGAACCGCGCGGGGCTCGCGAGCTCCCCCCGGATGCGCGCCGCAACCTGATTGTCCGGGCCGGTCGCCGTGAGAAGGTCCAGGATCCAACTCGTCTCGCCCATGGTCATGAGGTCGGAGAGAGCCTGTCCGATGGTCGGCCCGAACGCTTCCACCTCCAGCGCCATCTGGACCAATCGGTGGGGGCCGGAGAGGGGCTTCTCGTCATCGGCGGGCTGCCGGAAGATCGGCGAGGCCTCCGACATACGGTCGAGAAGCGTCGTGTATCCGTCCGGATTCGGATCGTCGAGGTCCCACCCTCCGATGAGCGCCTCCACGTTGTCCCGGAGGGCGGTGTCGGCCTGGGACCGCATGTCTCCCTGCCCCTGCTCCGCGTGTGTGGCCAACTTCTTGAGGAGGCGGGTCATGGAGTGTGAGATCGTCTGTTTGTTGGAGGATGCCGCGGCCTGAAGCACCCGCATCACCGAGTCCACCGCGAGGCTCTGGTTGGCGTCGAGGAGGAACCGATCCCGCTGGCGCCGATTCCCACCGAAGGTGACCAGGCGTTCCAGCGTCTCATCGTCGAGTTCCTTCACCAGTTCCGAGACCCGCCGACGCATCCGCTCCGTCTCCCGCCCTTCGGAGCCCTTCAACTCTTCCGCGAGTTGGAGCATGTACCCGACGATGACCCGGTCGTACGCGTCGTCGCGACCGTGGCGGTTGATGCTCTCCGCGACGGTCTGCGCCTCGGGAGGCTTCTGGAGCGGGTCCTCCAGCATCATCGCCGCCTGCGCCAACCCCAGCCAGAGTGCGGTGGCTCGGTCCACCTCCACCAGGTCCTCCGAGTCCTCGGTCCGCATCTCCAACTGCTCGTAGCCCACCCGATAGAGCCTCACGTGCGTCCACGAGGGGAACTCTTCGGGAGGAAGGAGCCCGAGGGGCGTCCCGCCTCTCTGGGACTCGGCCGCGATGGCCGTGAGCAGGGCCTGGATCTCCACGGCCGTGGCGCCCTTGTTGAAGCCCACGGCCCCGAGTTGATGGTCGTGGAGGCGCGACGCGAGGTCCGACAGCACGGGATGCCTGGAGTCCGTGGCGATCCCCTCGATGACCAGTTGGTCCTGTGCCACCCCGATGGCCAGCCCCCGGCGATCTATGAAGAGCGTGGAGAGCCGTCCGACGATGTTCTCCACGGCCGGGGCCAGAGAGGGGTGCCCCGGCGGGTACATGGCATATCGGTGCACCCCGATGGAGAACTCCATCAGGAACTCGCTGAGATCCCTGGAGAGGACCGCGCGCTTCTGTTTCTTGCCGGGAGACGCTTCGGAAGTCACGGGTCGTGGGGGGGTGGACGGACACGTTGCCGGACGGGGCGTCCGACCATGCAACTGGTCATCACGTCCTGACAAGATACATTTGGCGAGACGATCCCGCGACGGCGGGACCGCGACCCAGACAGGAGTGCCGTCGTGAGCGCGCCCGACCCAGTCATCGACGAAGGTGGAGTGGCGGTGGACGGGCGCGTCGTGCTCTTCGGATATCCCGACTCGCCCGCGCGGGTGCGGGTCGTTCCCCGCCCACGGCGGTGGAGGGTGGTGGGGGCGGCACGAAGGGGGCTGGCCACGATCCTCATCGCGCCCCTGGTGGGTATCGTTCCGCCCCACGCGCCCTGGATCCTGGGGGTCCTGGGAGTCGGAACGCTCCTGACCCGGCGCCGCCTCCAGGAGGTGTTCACCCTCGTAGCGGCGGATTCCGCGTGCCCGCGATGCGGCCACCACGTTGCCGTTCGGAGGGGAAGGTTGCGCGCACCCCACCCCGTCCAATGTGATGGATGCCATCACGAATCCGTCCTCCAACTCGATCCCGTCGCCCTCGACCACATCCGCCTGGACACATGAGCACCTCTCCATTCAGTCTGGCCACCCGGCTCCTCCTCGGTGGCGCCGCCGCGCTCCTCCTCTTCCTCGGAGTCGGCGCGCTCCTTCCCGGAACCTGGGAAGTGGAGCGACGCTCGGACATGCGCGCGCCTCCGGAGAACGTGTACCCGTTTCTCGACGGGCCCGGCGGGTGGAAGGAGTGGACCCCGTGG
>JAOUPR010000066.1 GCA_029879725.1 Gemmatimonadota bacterium
GCTCGCGCAACGACCAGTCCTCCACTGGGGTGCGGCTCTTCGGGATGGAAGCCGCCGACGCCATCGAGAGGGCTCTCATCCGTCTGGGACGGGCGCTCTTGGGGCTCGCCGAGAAGGGCCGTGACGCGATCATGCCCGGATACACCCACCTTCAGCAAGGGCAACCCATCCGGGCGTCGCAGTGGGCGCTGGCGCACCTCTGGGCGTTCCTGCGGGACGTGGAACGCGTGCGCGCCGCTCGCCGAGCCGCCGGGGTGCTCCCTCTGGGGTCGGGCGCCATCGCGGGATGTCCCTTTCCCGTGGACCGGGAGTGGCTCCGCGAATCGCTGGGCTTCCGGGCCATCACCGAGAACAGCGTCGACGCCGTGGCGGATCGTGACTGGATCTGCGATCTCACGTACGCGGGCGCCATGATCGGGGTGCACCTCTCCCGCCTCGGAGAAGACGTCGTGCTCTTCTCCACCACCGAGTTCGGCTTCGTGCGGCTATCCGACGGCTTCAGCACGGGCTCGTCCCTCATGCCGCAGAAGAAGAACCCCGACGTCGCGGAGTTGGCGCGGGGCAAGTCCGGGCGTCTGCTGGGAAATCTCCAGGCCACCCTGACACTCCTGAAGGGACTTCCCACGGGGTACAACCGGGACCTCCAGGAAGACAAGGAAGCCCTCTTCGACACCATCGACACGCTGCTCACGACCCTCCCCGCCATGGCGGGCGCCATGGAAACGATCAGCTTCCGGCCCGAACGAATGGCCGCGGCGATGGACCCGCAGCTTCTCGCCACCGATCTCGCCGACTACCTGGTCCTGCGGGGAGTACCCTTCCGGGAGAGCCACGAGATCATCGGAAAGCTGGTCCGCCGGGCCGAGGACGCCGGAGTCACGCTGGCCGAACTGGGCGCCGATGTCTACGGAGAGCTCCACCCCGCCTTCGATACCGACGTGCACGAAGTGTTCGACTGGACACGCTCCGCCGACTCCAGGGACTCGGACGGCGGCACGTCGCGCAGGGCCGTGGAGAAGCAGATCGCGGACGCTCGTCTCCGCCTGGACGAACTCACCGGAGCTTGATCCGGGCCACTACACGGACATCGACGCGACCGCCTCGGACGGGGCGGGGAGGGTCCGTCCTGCAGCCGAGGCGAAGGGGCGGAGCGCGGCCATGAGCGCGTCGAACTCGTTCAGGTCCAGGGACTGCTCGCCGTCCGAGGTGGCGCATTCGGGGTCGGGGTGGACCTCGATCATGAGTCCGTCGGCACCGGCCGCCACGGCGGCGTAGGCCAGCGGGGCAACCAGCGGTCTCCGCCCCGCGGCATGAGACGGATCCGCGATGACGGGGAGGTGGGTCTCCTGCTTCAGGACGGGAATGGCGTCGAGGTCGAACGTGTTCCGCGTGGCCGTCTCGAAGGTACGAATGCCCCGAACGCAGAGGATCACGTTCGGATTCCCCTGGCTCATCACGTACTCCGCCGCGAGCAGGAAGTCCTTCACGGTCGAGGACATCCCCCTCTTCAGGAGCACCGGACGCCGAAGACGTCCTACTTCGGAAAGGAGCGCGAAGTTCTGCATGTTTCGCGCGCCGACCTGGAGCACGTCCGCGTACGACGCCACCAGCTCCACCTGCCGCGTATCCATGACCTCGGTGACCACGGGCATCCCCGTATCCTCACGTACCTGGGCCAGGATCCGCAGGCCCTCCTCACCCAGTCCCCGGAAGGAGTAGGGAGAGGTGCGGGGTTTGAAGGCGCCGCCCCGCAGGGCGCGGGCGCCCGCGGCGCCGACCCGGGACGCCGTCTCCCGAAGCATGTCGCTCCCTTCCACGGTGCAGGGACCCGCGATCACCCCCAGCTCGGTTCCCCCGAAATCCATCTTCCCCACCGTGACCCGGGTGGGATCCGCGGAGAACTCCCGGGCGGCGAGCTTGTAGGGCTTCATCACCTCGTGGACGGTTTCCACGCCGGGGATCGAGGTGAGGGGTACGTGCAGGAGGCGCCCCTCGTCGCCCACGCATCCGATGACCGTACGATGCTCTCCCCGGGACACGTGCGTCCGAAGTCCCATGGCCTCCACCCGTTCGCGGATGTGGTCCAACTCCTCTTCGGTGATCCCCTCGCGGGTGACGATGATCATGTCGTGTCGTTCTCCTCCGCCCGCGCTCCCGGCCCGCCGGAGGGCACGAAAAAAGCCCCCGACGGAATCGGGAGCCTCGAGCAGCCGTTGATGTGTGGGGCGCTGTGTGTCAGCAGTCCGCGCAGATCGGCACCCGGGGTCCCCGGAGGGGATACCAGTACCGATACGAATGGCCGGAATAGACGATGCGCGTGCTCATGGCACGCAACATCTTCTGATGGCCCGGTCGGTGTCAAGGTCGTGCCTCCGCCGACTGGACCCCCCGTGCCGCGGTCTGTAGCTTTCGCCGCACCCCTCGACATTCCCTTCCGGATCGGCTGGAGGATCGTGTGGAAGAGCTCAAACGGAAGGCCGCCGCCCAGGCCCTCGAAGAGGTGCGGAGCGGGATGATCCTCGGCCTCGGCACCGGAAGCACCGTGGCCCACTTCCTCGATCTCCTGGGGCGCCGCCTCGCCGACGGCGAGCTCACCGACATCGTGGGTGTACCGACTTCGCTTCGGACGGAGGAGGCGGCCGGGAGAGCGGGAATCCGGCTCGGGACGCTCACGCGGTACCCGGAGTTGGACCTGGCGGTGGACGGCGCCGACGAAGTCTCGCCCACGCTTGACCTGATCAAGGGGATGGGCGGAGCGCTTCTCCGGGAGAAGATGGTGGCCCAGGCGAGCCGACGCTTCGTGGTCATCGCCGACTCCGGGAAGGCCGTCGCACGCCTCGGGACCGTGTCGCCACTTCCCGTCGAGGTGGTGCCATGGGAGTGGGAATGCCACCTCCCATTCCTTCGCGGCCAGGGGTGCTCGCCGGTTCTGCGCTCCGCTCCCGACGGCGCACCCTATCGAACCGACAACGGGAACTTCGTTCTCGACTGCCGCTTTCCCGAGGGGATCGCGGACGTGGAAGCACTTCAAGGCCTGCTGGAATCCCGTGCCGGGGTGGTGGAGACGGGGTGCTTCCTCGGGATGGCGGATGCGGCGGTCCTGGCCGCGTCCGATGGGATCACCGTCCTCGGGAGGCCCGCATGAAGATCGCGCCGTCCATTCTTTCGGCGGACTTCGGGTGCCTGCAGGAGCAGATCCACGCGGTGGAGGAGGGGGGCGCGGACTGGATCCACGTCGACGTGATGGACGGACACTTCGTTCCGAACCTGACCATCGGCCCCCTCATCGTGGAGGCTGCACGACGCGCCACCGAGCTCCCGCTGGACGTGCACCTCATGATCGAGGCGCCACACCGCTACCTCGACGCCTTCGTGGGCGCCGGGGCCGACATCGTGACGGTGCACGTCGAGGCGTGTCCCCACCTCCATCGGACCGTGGACCAGATCCGGAAGCTCGGCGCCCGTCCCGGCGTGGCCCTGAATCCGGGGACTCCCCTGGACACGGTGCGTGAAGTGATGGCAGACCTGGACCTCATCGTGATCATGTCCGTGAATCCCGGATTCGGTGGCCAGCGGTACATCCCGGGGAGCACCGACAAGATTCGCCGCGCACGGGTGCTGGCGGAGGAGTTGTCGGTCGAACTGGAGATCGAGGTGGACGGTGGGGTGGACTCGCGGAACGTCGGAGAGGTGCAGGACGCGGGAGCTACGGTCGTGGTGGCCGGATCCGCGGTCTACGGCCATCCCCATGGTCCCGGAGCGGGAGTGCGGGCACTCAGGGATCTGTCCGTTCACCAGGGCTGATCCACTCCCCGGGGAATTGCTGTCGACGCGCGCGAAAGCTAGACTGCAACCAGGATCATGAGGATCGTGGTGAATCGGTCCCTCTCCCAGTCCACCCCCGCGAGAACCTTCCCGCGAACACGATGCCAGAATCCACAACCATCGACCCTGCGGCGCTGGATCGCCTCCGAGAGTGGGGGGGTGACAAACTCCTTCGCCAGATGGTGCGACTCTTCCTGGAGAACTCGGTCCAGCGGATGGATCAGATCCGCCTGGGGAACTCGGAAAGCAACATGAGGGAAAGTGAGCGCGGCGCCCACTCCCTCAAGTCGAGCGCGGCCAACGTGGGCGCATGGGGTCTGCACGCCCTCGCCGTGGAGGTGGAGAAGGCCGCGGAGGTGGGCAATGCCTCCACGGTGGAGTTGCTCCTCCCCGCGCTGGAGGAGTCCTACGCGGTGGCCCGCAGGTCACTCGAGAGCATCCTCGCCGAGTTGAGCGAGTAGCACACATGACACCCCGAATCGCCGTCGTCGAAGACAACCCGGACAACCGCCTGCTCGTGCAGACCTTGCTGGAGGATCTCTACGACATCTCGGAGTACGACACCGGGGTCGGTGCCGTGCGCGGCCTCCGGAACGACGTGCCCGACCTCATCCTCCTGGACATCTCCCTCCCCGAACTCGACGGGACCGAGGTGCTCCACTGGATTCGGCGCCAACCGGACCTTCGCCACATCCCCGTGATCGCGCTGACCGCGCACGCCATGGCGGGTGACCGCGAGAAATACCTCGCAGCGGGGTTCAACGACTACGTGACCAAACCCATCGTCGACGAATCGGTGCTCCTGGAAACGGTAGAGCGTTGGCTGCCAAAGACGGGGTGAGCGGCTCCTCCGCCGACCGTACCGACGGTCCGGGGAGACGCCGCGACCGAGGCGGGGAACAGCTCGCCGGACCCGATCGCGGGAAGGAGCGCCTCGTGATCTACGGGGTCCTCTTCTTCGTGCTCCTCGTGGGGTCGGTGGTCGTCCGGAATTCCCCCTGGGTTTCCAACGCGATGCTGCACACGGTCCTGGAGACCGTGGCGACACTCCTGGCGTTCATCATCGGCGGACTCGCCCTGGTCCGCCACTACAGCAGGAGGCAGGCGACCCTCCTGCTCATTGGAACGGGGTTCCTCGGCGCCGCCCTGCTGGATCTCAACCACGTCCTCATCACCACCGAACGGTTCGGCATGCGGCCCGGGGTCGCGGCGGACGACCTCTTCGCCTGGAGCTGGATCGCGGAGCGCGTCTTCCTCTCCCTCTTCCTGTTCGTGGCTCTCCTGGCATGGCGGCTGGAACGGAGGGAAGGGGAGGGCTTCCGGGAAGGGTCGTTGTACGCGACCGCCGTCACGCTCACGATCCTGATTCTCCTGTTGTTCGAATGGCTTCCGGTATCCACCGCGCACTTCCCCGATTTCGTGGTGAACCGACCCGCCGAGTTCATTCCGGCGCTCTTCTTCCTGTTGGCGTTCGGGGGATTCCTGACGAAGGCGAGCTGGCGCCGCGACGTCTTCGAGCATTGGCTCCTGATCTCCGTACTCATCGCCTTCATGGCACACGCGGCGTTCATGTCCGGATCCACGCAGCGGTTCGATGCCATGTTCGACGCGGGACATCTCCTCAAGATCGCCAGCTATCTCGCCATCCTGGCCGGGCTGTTCATCAACGTGTACTCCACGTTCCAGAGGGAAGGGGACGTTCTCGGGATCCTCACCGAGGCGAACACGGTCCTGGAGCGCGAAGTGGCCGTGCGGGCTCAGACGGAGGAGGCGGTAAAGGACGGACGCACCCGGCTCCAGGACTTTCTCGACACGGCCCACGACCTGATTCAGAGCGTGGCGCCGGACGGGCGGATCCTCTACGCGAACACGTCGTGGAAGCAGACGCTGGGGTACACCGACGAGGATCTCGACGGCACCAGCGTCTTCGACGTCATCCATCCCTCCCACCGGGCCGTCTTCCAGGAAGAGCTCGACCGGGTACTCGCGGGGTTCCCCGGGCGGCCGCTGCAGATCCATTTCCTCACGCGAGGCGGCGAGACGGTGATCCTTTCGGGGACGGCCACCGCACAACAGATGGCGGGCCGGGGCGTCGGCGCGCAGGCCATCTTCCGCAACGTCACCGACCAGCGCCGGGCCGAGAGGGAACTCGCCGAGTCCAAGGCGAACCTGGCGGCGCTCGTCGAGAACACCGGCGACGCCATCTGGTCGGTGGACAGAGACCGGCGCCTCATCACCTTCAACTCCGCCTTCGCACTGGCTGTGGAGGCCCTCAGCGGACGGGAGCCCCATGTAGGAGATCTTCCCGAGGAGGTCTTCCACGACGAGGAGGTGGACTGGTACCAGGAGATGTACGAGCGTGCCCTCCGGGGAGAGAGGCACTCCTCGGTTCGGGTGGAGAAGGTGGATGGCCAGCTCCGGTACATGGAGCTCTACGCCAACCCCATCCAAGGTGAGGAAGGGGTGAGCGGCGTGGTGATCTTCGGGAAGGACGTCACCCCCCGCCGGAGGGCGGAAGAAGCCCTGCGCGTAGCCAAGGAAGAGGCCGAAGCCGCCAACAAGGCCAAGAGCGACTTCCTCGCCAGCATGAGCCACGAACTCCGCACCCCGCTCAATTCCATCATCGGGTTCGCGAACATCCTCCTCAAGAACAAGGACGGAAACCTCTCGGAAAAGGAGGAGGGGTTCCTCGGGCGGGTGCTCTCCAACGGAAAGCACCTTCTCCAGTTGATCAACGAAGTCCTCGACCTGGCCAAGGTGGAGGCCGGGCGCATGGAGTTGATCATCGAGGAAGTGGACCTCGGCCGGCTCATCACCGAGACCGTCATGCAACTGGAGGGGCAGGCGAAGGTGAAGGAGGGAGCCGTCGCCCTCCTGGCCGACGTGCCGGACGGCGCGCTCCCCGTGGAGGCCGACAGCGCCAAGCTCAAGCAGGTGATCATCAACCTGGTCGGGAACGCACTCAAGTTCACCCACGACGGCTCGGTGACCGTCTCGCTCGAGGTCGGAGGGGATGGGAGCACACCCACCGCCATCTCGGTGAAGGACACGGGGATCGGGATCGCCCAGGAGAGGCTGTCCGCCATCTTCGAGGCCTTCCAACAGGCGGAAGCGGGCACCTCCCGCAAGTACGGCGGCACCGGTCTCGGGCTCGCCATCTCCCGGTCGATCTGCCTTCTCATGGGATACGATCTGGTGGTGTCTTCCGAACTCGGGAAGGGTTCCACCTTCACCATCGTGATGGGGGAACGGGCACGGAAGACGCCGGAGTCCAGCGCACAGACCCAGGACCAGGTCCAACCGTCGGAGGTCGTCCGTACGGAACCCGCCGTGGCGCCGGTGGTCGATGTGGCACTCGGGGAGCCCGCGGAGGAATCCGATCCGCTCTCCGCGGCATCCCGGATGCGGGATTTCAGGGTCCTGATCATCGATGACGAGGATGATTCGCGCGATCTGCTGGCCCATTACCTCCGGGAGCTGGGGTGCAAGGTCATCGTCGCGGCCGATGGGCCCGAGGGGCTGAGAAAGGCCGACGAGTATCGCCCCGACCTCATCACCGTCGATCTCATGATGCCCGATATGCCGGGGTGGGAGGTTCTGCGCACGCTCAAGTCCGACGAAGAGCTCCGCCGCATCCCCGTGGTCGTGGTGAGCATCGTGGCCGCGGAGGGGCAGGGACGCCTCCTCGGGGCGGTGGATCTCATCACCAAGCCCTTCGACCGCGAAGACATCCTCCGGGTACTCTGGCGCAATCTCAACCGGCGCCGTGGAGGACGGGTACTCCTCATGGACCGCAGCGAACGCATGCGGAACCATCTGTCGGGCGTACTCTCCCACCCGGATCTCGAAGTAGTGACGGCCGAGGAGGGTGAGGACGGTCTGGCCATGATCCGGTCGGAAGCCCCGGACGCCATCATCCTCGATCTCGAACTCCCGGACATGGATGGCCTGACCTTCCTCCACCGCCTCCGGCAGAACCCTTCCAACAACGGCATTCCCGCCATCGTGCTGACCTCCACCGAGCTATCCACCGCGGATCGAAACAACCTGGCCAACCTCGCGTCCGGTGCGGTGCCCCGTGATGAGCGTGCCGGCCAACACCTGCGACGGATGCTCACGGCGATCTTCGGGCTCGAGCATACCTGGGAGACCCCGTCGTGAGCGGACTTGGCAGCGTGCTGGTGGTGGAGAGCACGCCGGAGATCCAATACTTCATCGAAGCGGTCCTGCGCGAGACGGGGAGGGAGGTGGTGATCGCCCCGTCGGCCGACGAGGCGCGGGCATTGATCGAAAGCGGTGCCACGGTGGACCTGGCGCTCCTCGCGCTCCTGCTCGCCGACCGGGACGGGCGCGCGGTGCTCCGGGAGTTCCGGGAAGATCCGCGTACCGCGCACCTTCCCGTGGTGATGATGGCTTGTAGCCCCGATCCCGGGCTACGGACGGAATGCTTCTCTCTCGGAGCCACCGCGTTTCTCGAGAAACCCCTGGACGCGGAGTCCCTCCTCGCGGAGGTGCGGTTCCGCCTCCATCGGGTCGACGAGGCCGAAGGTGATTCGCATCGGGATCCCCGCACGGGACTGCTCAACCGGGCGGGGATCCTGGCGGCGCTCTCCGCGCTGGACCCGGACGAGGAAGCGACGGTGGCCGTATTGGAGCTGGACGCCTTCCGGTCGGTATCCGATCGGTTCGGCTGGGCCACGGCGGCGCGCATCCTCGAATCGGTGGCCGTGGGTCTGGGTGAGGCGGCTTCGGACGATACGGAAGTGGGATCGTGGAGCGGCGCGGAGTTCGCGATACTGTTTCCAGGCAGGGCGGCCGCGGCCGCCCTCCCGGACGTCGAACGGCTCCTGGAGTTGATCCGGGCCTCCCCGGTGCCGGGGCCGGACGGCGAAGACTTCCATATCACCGCCTCGGTGGGGGTCACCGACCGCAGTGGACTCCAAGCCATCGGCGAGACCGACCTTCTCGCGGGAGCACAGAAGGGGCTTTCCGCGGCCCGCCGGAACGGTGGAAATCAGTGGGTCTGCACGGGAACGGATCACCCGGAGCCCGAACCCCTCCAGGTGCTGGTGGCCGAGGACGACGAGATCACCGCCACGCTCCTGATCCATCGTCTGACCCGTGAGGGGATGGGTGTGCGGCATTTCTCCAACGGGAGAGATGCCTATGCCGCCGCGCTGGAATTTCGACCCGCGCTGGCCATCCTGGACGTCAAGATGCCCGGAATGGATGGATTCGAGCTTCTGCAACGCCTGCGCAAGTCTCCCAACTACTCGCGGACGCCCATCATTCTCCTCACGTCCATGGGGAGCGAAGCGGACATCGTGCGAGGATTCGATCTCGGCGCCGACGACTACATCCTGAAGCCCTTCTCGCCCACGGAGCTCATGGCCCGTGTCCGGCGCCTTCTGGGATCGCGGGCGGTAGGCGGAAAGGCCTGAGACGGTGGGCCGTTGATGTTCGGTTTCCGAGACACGGCCCTGGTCTATCTGTCCTACGTGGTGGCCGGGCTCCTGGTCACCGCCGTTTCGTTCGCCCTGTTCGCGTTGAACCTGCGGGCCCGCACGGCCCTCCGGGAGAAGCGTTGGCGGCGTCTCAGTGATCGGTGGCGGGCCCCGGTCCTCCTGGCCCTCACCGAGCCCTCCACCATGGACGCGGTGCACGATGTGATCCCGCCGCGTGATAGGCTCCACTTCGTGCGCTTCGTGCTCGAGTACGCCCAGCGCGTCCGTGGAAACGAGAGGGAGATCCTCGGCCGCTTGGCGAAACCGTACCTCGCACCACTCGGGGAGCGTGTGTGGAGCCGCCATTCGGAGGTCCGTACCCGGGCCGTGCGCACCCTCGGGATGCTCGGGCTTCCGGACCATACCGACGAGGTGGTAGGAGCTCTCGACGATCCATCTCCCCTGGTGGCCATGATCGCGGCCAAATCCCTCGCCCGGAAGGAACATGCCGAGCACGCGGCGGACATCCTGCTCTATCTCAAACGGTTCGAGGGGTGGAGCAGGAACTTCATGGCCTCCATGCTGGCGTCCATCGGTCCCGACGCGGCGCCCGCCCTGCGCGCCAGCCTCGCCTCCGAGACCGAGGTCATCTGGGTACGGGCCGTGTCCGCGGAGGCGCTGCGTATGCTGCGCGATCCGTACGCCGCGGACACCGCGGCCCAGGTGGTGGAAATCGAAGAGGATAGAGAACTCCTGGCGTCGGCGCTGCGCCTCCTTTCGGAGGTCGGTCGTCCGACCCATGTCACCGTGGTCCGGGTCCGGTGTGCCTCTCCCGACTTCGTGATTCGCTCCCACGCCCTCACGGCCCTCGGAATCGTCGGGGGAGAAGAAGACATCCCTCGTATCGAGGAGGCGCTGGGCGACGAGTCGCCCTGGGTCGCCATCCATGCGGCTCGGGCGCTCAAGGCCGCCGGCAGGGAGGACATCCTCGAAGAGTTGGCCGACGCGAAGGGCCCTCGGGCACTCCTTGCTCGCCAGGTCCTTTCCGAGGAGGTGCTCCGGTGAGCGAGGTCGTGTGGACGGTCATCATGGGGTTCAACTACCTGGTGCTCGTGTACTTCGTGGTCCTGAACACCGTCTACCTCGGCACCAGCTTGTTCGCGTTCGGGGCTCTCAAGCGGTACGCGATGCGAATGAAGTCGCTCGACCTGGATGATCTGGTCACCGCCGCGGGCGCGCCCCCGATCACGCTCGTCGCGCCGGCCTTCAACGAGGAAGCCACCTGCGTGGAGTCCGTTCGCTCCCTGTTGACCCTGGACTATCCGGAATTCGAGATCGTGGTCGTCAACGATGGATCTTCCGACGCCACGCTCCAGCGGATGGTCGAAGCGTTCAATCTCGAAGCCGCGCCCCGCCTCCCCATGGCGTCCCTTCCCACCGCCCCGGTGAGGGAGGTGTACCGGAGCCGACGCCACCGTAACCTCTGGGTCGTGGACAAGGTCAACGGAGGGAAGGCGGACGCGCTCAACGCGGGGATCAATCTGTGCCGCACCCCTCTGTTCTGCGCCATGGACGCCGACTCGCTCCTGGAACCCGAGGCCCTGACCCGGATCGTGCGGCCGTTCCTGGAGGATTCACGGACCATCGCCGCCGGCGGGATCCTGCGGATCGTGAACGGATGTGAAGTCAAGGAGGGCCAGGTGGTCCGCGTGAGGATGCCCGGCAACGTGTGGGCCCGATTCCAGGTACTGGAATACCTGCGGGCGTTCCTCTCCGGCCGCATGGGTTGGCACGCCCTGGACGCCACGCTGGTGATATCGGGAGCGTTCGGGATCTTCCGCCGCTCCACGGTGGTGGATGCCGGAGGGTATGCCACCGACACGGTGGGAGAGGATATGGAAATGGTGGTACGGCTGCACCGCCATTGCGCCGAGCGCGGAATCCCCTACAGGATCCACTTCGTGCCCGATCCCGTGGCATGGACGGAGTGCCCCGAGTCCCTCCGCACCCTCGGCCGGCAACGGGACCGATGGCAGCGTGGCCTTCTCCAATCGCTCATGCGCCACCGGAAGATGCTTTTCCGTCGGCGGTATGGGCGGGCGGGAATGCTCGCCTTTCCGTACTTCTTCTTTCTGGAGATGCTCGGTCCTGTCATCGAGTTCATCGGATACGTCGTCTTCGTGATCAGCCTTGCGGCCGGACGTCTGGACGGACCCATCGTAGTCGCGTTCCTCATGGTCGCCGTGGTCATGGGGATCGCCCTTTCGGTGTCGGCGGTGGCGCTCGAGGAACTCTCGTTCCGTCGATATCCCCGGGTGCAGGACCTGCTCCAGCTCTTCGTGCTGGCGGTGGCGGAGAACCTGGGTTATCGACAGCTTTCGACGTGGTGGCGCTTCAGGGGAGTCGTCTCCGCCCTCCGCGGAAGGACGGGATGGGGGCGAATGGATCGCAAGGGATTCGGAGCCGCGAAATGAACGTCGACGGAGCGGAACTCGAGTACACGACGCACCTGCCGTTCCCGCGGAGCGAGGTGTTTCGCTGGCATGAGCGCCCCGGAGCGTTCGAGCGGCTCACGCCACCCTGGTCGAGGGTCACGCTGGAGCGAGATGGGTCCGGTGTCCGCGACGGCGCGCGCGTTACCCTTCGTGTCCGGGCGGGGCCGATCCAGTTCGATTGGGCGCTCCGGCATCTGGACTACCGCGAAGGAGAGCGGTTCTGCGATGAGCAGACGTCCGGTCCGTTCCGTGCCTGGCGACACGAACACCGGTTCGCGGATCACGCCGACGGCGGAACGTCGCTGGAGGACCTGATCCGATACTCTCCCCCACTGGGTGCGGCGGGAAGAGCCTTTGTCCCGAGCATCGTCAACCGGGAGTTGGAACGCCTGTTCGCGTTCCGGCATCGCCGTCTGGCCAACGATCTGTCGCGCCATGCCGCCTGGCAGGACCGCCCCAGGCTGACCGTGGCCGTTTCTGGAGCTTCAGGGCTCGTCGGAAGCGCCCTCACCCACTTTCTGACGACCGGCGGGCACACGGTCGTGCCCATGATCCGGCGAGGGGAAGGGGGAGGCGGACCGGTGATTCGCTGGGACCCGGAGGCCGGTCGAATCGATGCGGCTGCCCTGTCCGAGGTCGATGCGGTGGTGAATCTGGCGGGCGAGCCCATGGCCCCGGGCCGCTGGACCGCGGCACGAAAGAAGTCCATCTACAGGAGCCGGGTCCGGGGAACCGGGCTCATCGCCGGTGCGATGGCCGCCATGCCCGACGGGCCACGCACGCTCGTCTCCGCGTCCGCGGTGGGGTACTACGGCGACCGGGGCGACCAGCGGCTGGTCGAGACCGACTCCGGGGGGCGAGGATTCCTCTCCGAGGTGTGCCAGGCATGGGAGGGGGCCACGGCCGCCGCGGAGAAGGCAGGCGTGCGCACGGTCCACCTCCGCACGGGAGTGGTCCTGACGCCCGCGGGAGGGGCGCTCGGTCAGATGCTCACGCCCTTTCTGGCCGGAGTCGGAGGACGAATCGGATCCGGGGCGCAGTACCTGAGTTGGATCGATCTCGACGACCTCCTCGGCCTCATCCTGCATTCCCTGTATACAACCGGGGTGGAAGGACCTCTCAACGCGACGGCGCCGAACCCGGTCACCAATTCGACGTTCACCTCCGCGTTGGGACGCGTCCTCCGTCGGCCGACGGTCTTCCCGCTCCCGGCCCTGGCGGTTCGGGCGGCCTTCGGCGAGATGGGTCGGGAAGCGCTTCTCGAAGGACAACGCGTCATTCCGCGCCGCGCCATGGACTCGGGGTTCGTCTTCCACTTCGAGGGCGTGGAGGAGTCCCTGCGCTTCCAACTCGGCCGCATGACCACATGAGAGTCGCCGGCGCGATCAGCTTGGGCAGATTGTCATCGACCCGGAGACACCTTCCCGTCCATCACCCGAGGATCTCCCCGTCGGAGCCCAGTAGCGGATAGGGCTCACCTTCCGCATCGAAGCGTCGGGCGAGGGTGGGGTAGGCCCACCGGAACAGCGTACGGCGAAACTCCGCTTCGGGGATCCTGGAGCGCTCGTACATCCGCGCTGCCTCGCGTTGCCGCATCGCCTCGAAGAGGAGGAGGGCACTGGCCACGGACACATTCAGGGAGTGCACCATTCCCATCATGGGCACCACCACGTGCGCGTCCGCCAACTCCAGCCCCTCGGTGGAGACTCCGTGGAGTTCTGCGCCCAACATGATGGCCGTGGGGACGGTGAAGTCCGCCTCGCGATAGTCCACGGACGCCTCGCCCGGGTGGGCTGCGAGAATACGGAACCCCAGCTTCTTGAGGATCCCCACGGCGTCCGCTACGGTCTCGTGACGCTGCACCTGGATCCACTTCCGGGTCCCGGCGGAGGACGCATGATGGAGATCCAACCCATGGGCCGGCGGCACGACATGGGCGTCGAGCACACCCGCAGCGTCGCAGTTCCGGAGGATGGCGGAAAAGTTGTGCTCCTTGTTCACGCGTTCCATCAGCACGGTGAGATCCGGTTGGCGGCGGCGGAGTACCGCCTCGATCCTGTGGAATCGCTCGGGTCGCATCCTGGTTCCGGGAATGGGGGTCGGTACCACGCGGGACACCGAGGGAGCTTATATTGGTGAGCGGGAGCCGCCAACCCGGCGCCCTGCCCGCGCGGCCCCCGGATCGGTCGATCCGTGGCACGTACGCACCCCCGCCGGGGTGGTGAAACCGGTAGACACAGGGGACTTAAAATCCCCCGGGAGCAATCCCATGCGGGTTCGAGTCCCGCCCCCGGCACTCCTCCGCTCCCTGGGTTTCGGTCCCCGTCGGTGCACCGGCCGCGGGGCGTTGGCGTACGGAAGAGACCACCGGTCCGTGTAGGAAACATCCGGTTGCAGCCGCCCCAACGGCGTCCTACTTTACTCGTGTGCAGGTCGATCCCCCCCAGGTGATTCCCTCGTACGACAAGGCAGCAATTTGCGTCAGGATCCAGGGTTGCGGGATACCCCTCTTCCCATCACGTCCGAGGAACGGGAATGGGACCGCCAGCGGCTCGTCGCCTTGCGCCGCTACAGAATTCGGGGAGGTGAGTCGAGCCTCTTACTGGACTCGGTCGCACACGCCGTGGCTGCACGTCTCGGAGTGCCCATATCGGTCGTGAGCTTCGTCGAGGAATCCGAACAGGTCTTCGGCGGGCGCGCCGGCCTCACTCTGGCCTCGACACCCCGGAAGACCGCGTTTTGTGCCTACGCGATATGTCAGGACGACCTCTTCACGGTATTCGATGCGAAGAATGACCCGCGGTTCAAGGATAGCCCTCTGGTGCAGGACGACATCGGCGTGGAGTTCTACGCCGGAGTCCCGTTCTTCGCGCCCGACGGGTTTCCGTTGGGAGCGGTGGGGATCATGGCCCACGAGCACCGGGACCTGTCCGCAGGAGCCAGAGCGTTCATCACCGAGATGGCGAGATCGGTGGAGCACGCCCTCGCGGCCTTTCTCGACGATGACGCCGTCCGCGGACCGGACCCCTCCCCGGCGGGTGACATGACTCGCGGAGACCCTTCCCTTCGTTCCCATCCTCAGGGCACCGATTCCCGCAAGCTGGCTCAAGCGGTGGATCAGACCGCCGACAGCGTGCTCATCACCGACACGCGCGGAATCATCGAGTACGTGAATCGCGCGTGGTGCGAGGGCTCCGGATATTCGGCGGACGAGGCGGTGGGGAATGCCGCGAGTCTGGTGAAGTCGGGCGAGCACGACAAAGCGTTCTATCAGGATCTGTGGTCCACCATCACGTCCGGTCGGCCATGGACGGGAGAGCTGGTCAACCGCCGTAAGGACGGCTCGCTCTTCATCGAGCAGAAGACCATCACCCCGATTCGTGACGATCAGGGAGAGTTGACGCACTTCGTCTCCACGGGGAAGGACATCACCCAGCAGCGCTCCCTCCAGGCCGAGCTCCATCAGGCGCAGAAGATGGAGGCCCTGGGGCGCCTCGCGGGAGGGCTCGCGCATGATTTCAAGAACATCCTCACGGTGATCACCGGGAGCGCGCTTCTGGCCCTCGAGGACGCCGAAGATCTTCCCGACGACGTGGTGGGACTCCTGAGCGAGATCAACGCGGCGTCGGAGGCCGCCGGTGCGCTGACGCGCCAGCTTCTCGCGTTCGGACGCAAGAAGGTGGTCGAGCCACAACCACTGGACCTCAACGAGATCGTGGAGTCGTACGAGCGAATGATCGGGCGGCTCATCGGCGAGACGATCCGCGTGAGCACCGATCTCACTCCGGATCTACCCGCGGTGCTCATCGACGAGACCCAGTTCGCTCAGGTACTCCTGAACCTCGCGGTCAACGCCCGCGACGCCATGCCCGCCGGAGGCTCGTTGGAACTGGCGACGCGGCTGGTGGAGCTGCCCGGAGGTTCCCAGGTGGGAGGACACTCTCTCACCGAAGGGCCGTACGTGACCCTTACCGTGACGGATACGGGGATGGGAATGGACGAGGCCGTTCGGGCCCGGGCCTTCGATCCCTTCTTCACCACGAAGATGTCCGGAGAGGGGACCGGGCTCGGCCTCTCCACGGTGTTCGGCATTCTGACCCAGCTCGGAGGAAGCATCGGCGTCGAGACGGCGCCGGGGAAGGGTGCTCGGTTCACCCTCTACCTGCCCGCGCAGGACATCCCGGCGGTTTCCCCGAAACCGAGCATCGGAAAGCACGGAGAGGGAAGGATCCTGGTGGTGGATGACCAGGAGCCGGTGAGGCGGCTGATCTGCGGGATCCTCCGGGAGGGCGGTTATACCGTGTCGGACGCCCGCACCGCGGAAGACGCCATCGGGCTGGTGGTATCCGGCAATCAGGAATTCGACGCCATCGTGGCCGATCTCATGCTCCCGGGCATGACCGGGGGGACCATGGCATCCTTGATGAAGATGCGCTTTCCCGATCTCCCCATCCTCTACGTGACCGGATATGACTCCACCGTGGTGAACACGAGCAACCTCACGCCCAGCGACCGCCTCCTCCGCAAGCCGTTCTCACCCCCGGATCTGCTGGACGCACTCGCTGCCCTTATGGAAACCCCCGACTCGACATCCTGAAGGAGCCCCCAGGTTGACCCGATTCCTTCAGTGGATCCTCCCGGGAGGGTTCGTCACCGGGGCCGCGTATTATCTCGCCCAGGGTGGAGCCGTAGACGGTGTGGCGGGCCGCATCCTCGATGGATACCCTCCGGTCGTGTACGGGGGTGCGTTCCTCCTCGGGATCTTCTTCCACCGCAGTCGAGTGATCATCGGCGTGGCCGCCCTGGCCAGCCTGAGGGTGCTCGCGGGCAGCGGGAGGATCCCCGATCCGGCCCTGGCCCTGGCCGCGGGTTCCCTTGCTCTGGCGCTGGCCCTGCTCATGCCGTCCACGGATCGGGGGGTACGGGCTCCCGCGGCTTGGCTCCAGGGGATCTGGGTCGTCGTGTTCGTGGGAATCACCCTTCTCGTGACCGCGCAGCTGTCGGGCGCCGGTGCCGAGACGCTTCTCACCAAGGATCTCATCCCGGGGACGTATCTGATCCCGGAGATCGTGGTCCTGGCGTTCGCCGTGAGCGCCGTGCCGGCGATCGTGACCATCTCGGGCGATCCGGGGCCGGTCGAGAAGGGGATGTTCTGGTCCCTGGTGTGCCTCCTCCTGGCCGTGATCGGAGGGATGAACGCTCCCACGGGAGGCCTCTTCCTCCTGGCCGGCGCGACGACTTTGGGGTTGTCCGTCCTGGAGACATCCTATGCCATGGCCTATCGGGACGAGCTCACCGGGCTCCCCGGCAGAAGGGCCCTGATGCGAGATCTACAGGCGCTGGGCACCACCTACAGCGCCGCCATGGTGGACGTGGACCACTTCAAGCAGTTCAACGACCGACATGGGCACGACGTGGGGGACCAGGTGCTCCGAATGGTCGGCACCCGCCTGGCCCGGGTACGGGGCGGGGGGAAGGCCTATCGGTACGGGGGAGAGGAGTTCACCATCCTCTACCCGGGAAAGACCAGGGAAGACACCCTGGAACTCCTCGACGCCGTTCGGCAGGACATCGAGGACTCTTCCTTCACCGTTCGCCACTGGCCCCGGCCCCGCAAGAAGCCTCAGGACGACGGGAAGAAGCCGAAGCCGAAGAAGCGATCCGAGAAGCGGCTCTCGGTGACGGTGAGCATCGGCGTGGCGGAACCCTCCAACGAGGACTCCACGCCCGACGACGTGCTCAAGAAGGCCGACAAGGCCCTCTACCGCGCGAAGAAGAAGGGCCGCAACCAGGTCTCCAAATAGCCGTCAGGGAGCGTCGCATCGCGGGTCTCCCGCGGACGCCCGCTCCATGAGCTCCACGACCTCCTCGAGGGTGGTCTGCCCCGCGTCCTCTCCGTACCAGGAAAAGACGTGATCGTGCAGCGCCTCGTCGTCCATGGCGTCTTTGTTGTCGAGCACCCATTCCCGGAGGGGCCGGGGTCGCTCGATGAAGCACCCCACCTCACCGAAGTCGGCGTCCAGGAGGAGTAGCGTCGGGGTAGCGGCCCGGTCGTCCGGAGTCCGGTGCATGTCCATGACCGGACGTCCCACGTCGGATCGGACCACGCGCATGTCCAGATTCTCCGCGAGGTCCACGAGGCGAGCCACGTACGGGATCGTATTCACCGAATCGCCGCACCAATCCTCGAGAACCACCAGGAGCCTCCACGAGCCCTCCACGGCCCGGACACGCTCCAGGAGCGCCTCGGGGACCTCTGCCGCCTCGTAGTGCTCGAACCACTGCTCCCGGCGCCGCTCGGCGGACTCCAGGAAGACGGAGAAGGTCTGTCCGTTCGCGAACATCTCCCGCAGGTCGACGGCGACGGAATCCGCGGAGGCGGCGCAGGACGCGGCGGTACCCGCCATCATCATCCCGGACGCAAACAAGCTCAGAATCATCGATCCTCCTCTCGGTTCAATCTTCTGTCCAGGAAATCGAGCGCCGCTTCGTAGGCCGCCACCCAGTTCCGGTGAAGGAGAAAGCCGTGGACTTCGTCGGGGAAGATCAACTGCTCGAATTCCACTCCCCGGGCCGCGAGCGACTCGGCCAGGTCCACGGACTCACTGAAGGGCACGTTCCGGTCGTCGTCTCCGTGGATGATGAGCACCGGCGACCGCCAACCGTCCAGGAAGTTCATGGGCGACGACTCGAACGCGAGGCGTGAGAACTCGGGGTGCGCCTTGGGATCGTAGTCGGGCCTGAATCCGCGGATGACCACGTTCCAGTCGTGCACGCCGTGGAGGTCCACGCCCGCCGCGAAGAGATCCGACGCCCGGGCGAGACCCAGGGCGGTGAGGTACCCCCCGTACGACCCGCCCCAGAGGCCCACGCGTCGTGGATCCACGTCTCCGCGCCCCCTCAGATAGAGCGCCGCTCCGACCACGTCCTGATACTCGCTGGCCCCCGTGGCTCCGTAGGCCTCGGCCTCCCTGAAGTCCAACCCGTAGCCGACCCCGCTCCGATAGTTCACGGCCAGGACGATGTACCCACGGCTGGCCAGGAGCTGATTGAACGCGTACGCGTTGTGGTAGTACCCACGGTGATGGAACCCCAGGAGCATCTGACGACGTGAACCCCCGTGGAAGAAGAGGACCGCCGGATAGGTACGGCCCTCACGGTACCCCGCGGGCAGGAACAACTGCCCGTGGATCTCCATCCCGTCGGCGGCGGGAAAAACCACCTGGCTCGGTTCCACCAACCGATCGCGGGGATACCCATCGGGGAGAGGCGGCCGCGGCATCGAAGTGCGCCCATCGGGCCCCCGCACGACGGGGTGGGCCGGAACGCGGGTCCCGGAGGAAAGGTACGCGACACTCCCACCGGGAACGCCCACCGGGGCCCACTCGAGTCCCTCGCCGGGAGTGAGGAGATGCGGAGCACCGCCCCGGGAGTCCACGGACCACACGTGCTTGCGGTCGATGTCGTCCTGGTTGCTGTCGTACAGGACGGTGCGTCCGTCCGGAGCCAGGGACACGTACTGAACCTCGAACGCGCCGGGGGTGAGCACCCGGGCCGAACCTCCGCCGGCGGAGACCGCGTACAGGTGCTTCCACCCGTCCCCCTCCCAGGGGAAGACGAGGAGGTCGTCCCGGGTCCAGAAGAGTTGACGGTCGGCGTCGACTCCACTGAACAGACTCCCGGGCCCGGGAGACGCGGTCCATACCTCGCTCGCGGCCCCGGTCTCCACGTCCGCCACGAGTACGGAGAAGGGAAGCCCCTCCCGGCGCGGCATGAAGGGGAAGATGTCGCGCTCGTGTCGCTGACGGATGAACGCGATCCGCCGTCCGTCGGGGCTCCACACGGGCTCACCGTCCTGGTGAACGCTGGGGGCCATGTATCGGATCTCCGTCGCCCCGATGTCCAGGATCCCGACGAACGCGTGGTCTCCCCGGCTGCTGACGAAGGCCAGCCGGGTGCCGTCGGGAGACCAGCTCAGCCTCCCGGCTCCACCGCGCACCCGAGCCAACCGCTCTCCCGGTCCTTCCTCATCGAGGTGCTTGAGCCAGATCTCGCGCCCCTTCGAGTACGCCAGGCTCCCCCCGTCCGGGCGCAGAGCGTATCCGCCCTCGTCGAGGATCTTCCCGGGCGCGCCCCCGTCCAGCGGGACGATCCAGAGGGCTCGTCCTTCCTCGGCCGGGGTGGAGAGTGGGTCGGGCACCTCGCCCTGCCGGTTGGGAGCGCCGCCGCGCACGTACATCACACCCGACCCACCGGGAAGGAGGGTGAGGTTGGTGATGTCCTGACCGTCGTCGGCATCGTAGGTCGTGAGGGGCCGGCCGGCCCAACCCGGGCCCTCCGCGATCCACACGTTGCGGATCCCCTGGATGTTCTCGACCCAGGCGACCCTGTCCTGGTCTCCCGCGGACACCAGAGAAGCGGGGAAGGAATAGGCGAGGACGTCCTCCACGGACATACGATCCTGGGCAGCCACGGGATGGCCGAACAGGATCATGGGAAGCGCCAGACGGACGCAGGACGATACCACGGGGCGAAAACGCTCCATGTCAGGATCCTTCTCCACGAGCGGAGGTGTGATCGAGGGAGGTCACGAGGGGAGTCCGTTGCGAACGACCTGTTCGACGGCATCGGCGAAGCGATCCAGTTCCTCGAGCGTGGTATAGACGCTGGGAGACACGCGGATCCCCTCGAATTCGGGGTGCTTGATCCCCACGGCGAGAATCCGGTGCCGATTCCAGAGATGCGCGTTCAGCGCCCCGGTGTCCACGCCCTCCACCTGCACGGTGGCGATCCCGCAGGCGAAGCCCGGCCGGAGACTCGTATGGAGTCGCACCCGATCATGGGAGAGGAGACGGTCCGCCCAGTAGTTCCGCAGGTAGGTGAGGCGGGCGTCCTTGCGGGCGGACCCGATACCCTGGTGGAACGTGAGCGCCTCGCCGATGGCCAGGTAGTTGGCGGCCGGGTGCGTCCCGATCTCCTCGAACTTGCGGATGTCCGAGTCCATCCGCTCCGGCGCGGCCATGAGGGGCCATACTTCCGGAATCTTCTCGCGGCGAACGTAGAGCAACCCCGTGCCGTGGGGCGCGAACAGCCACTTGTGGAGGCTGGTCGAGTAATTGTCCACCTCGAGTTCCCCCAGCGTGAAGTCGAAGTGGGCAAGGGCGTGCGCACCATCCACCACCAGCGGGATCCCGTGCCGCCGGGCCATGGCCGACAACTCGCGGACGGGCATGATCTGTCCCGTGATGTTGATCATGTGGGACGCCAGGATCATACGCGTGCGCGGGGTGATCGCTTCCTCGAACAGACGCACCACTTCCGCCGGATCCTCCGCCGGGATGGGGATCCGGATCTGGCGAAGCACGATCCCCTCGCGACGTTCCCGCTGCTGGAACGTGGTGATCATCCGGGGATAGTCCTGCGTGGTCGTGAGTACCTCGTCACCCCGCCGCAGGTCGATCCCGAACTGCATCGTCTGCAGACTCTCGGACGCATTGCGCGTGAAGGCCACTTCCTCCTTGTCCACGCCCCACTCCCGCGCCATCCGTTCCCTCACGCCCTCCCGCTGGGGTTCGAGGATCCCCCACATGGTGTAGGGCGGCGCGTGGTTGGAGAAATCGAGGTGCCGCTTCATGGCCTCCTGCACCCAGGCAGGGGAGGGACTCACGCCCCCGTTGTTCAGGTTCACCAGCGTGCGGTCCACGGTGAAGGCGGTGCTCACTTCGAACCAGAAGTCCTCGTCGGCGGCGACGTCTCCGGGAGCGCCGGGATGGGCGGCCAGCCCCTTCGCGACGTCCACCGATCGAGCCTCCAGGCGGGTGGCTGAAAGGGGAACGCCGAAGGCGGCGGCGGCGGCGGGAAGCGACATCGTGCCCAGGAAGTGGCGACGGCTGTGCATGGGATCCTCCGGTTGGTCGTGGCTCGCTCGGGATCAGGATACGCCCCCGCGTCACACACCGGCAACAGGAACCCATCCGTTCAAGCCGATGTGCGGCCCTGCCGATGCTCTGCAATGAACCACGTGCCACACCCTCTGCACGCTGAACGATCCACGGACGAAACCGCATGGTGCTCATCCTCGCGGCCGAAGCCCAACCGGGCATGGTCCTCGCCGCCGACGTTACCGACCGTCACGGCCGGCTCCTCATCCCGTCCGGCAACCCTCTCGAAGAGCGACACCTTTCCTCGCTGCGCTCGTGGGGCGTCCAGGAAATCGAGGTGGAGGACGGCACGGCGGGGATCCCGGGGATACTCCCGAAAGAGCACTTCATCGAGCAGGCGCGCCAGGAAGTCCTCCCGCGCTTCGCCGGGTCCGACACGACCCATCCCTTCCTGAAGGGGCTCCTGGAGGCCGCGGTGATGGAGCGGGCCGGAGAACTCGCACGGGAGAGGAGCCGGACATGAGCCAGCGCGCCCATGCCCTCGTGCAGGGTCACAGCACCGTGGCCTCTCCCCCCGTGGTCTATCAGAAGCTCATGGAGGCCATCAACGACGTCCACACGGGACCGGTGGGGATCGCCCGGATCATCGACTCGGACCCGGGCCTGACGGCCCGGTTGCTCCGCGTGGTCAACTCTTCGTTCTTCGGGTTCCCACGCCGGATCCAGACGGTGCAGCATGCGGTGAGGGCCGTGGGATCCGTCCAGATCACGGACCTGGCCCTGGCCACCTCCGTGATCTCACTCTTCGATGGGATCCCCTACGAATGGGTGGACATGACCAGCTTCTGGAGACACTCCCTCGCGGTGGGGGTGATCTCGCGGAGCATCGCACTCCGGCGTGGTGAACGGAACGTGGAGGAGTTCTTCGTGTCGGGGCTTCTCCACGACATCGGACGCATCATCCTGTTGAGCCACGCCGGGCAGGACGGCATCCGCACCATGGAGGCGCACAAACGCAACGGCGTTCCGCTCCACGAAGCCGAACACGACCTCCTCGGGTGCGACCACGGACAGGTCGGCGAGGCGCTCCTGACGCGCTGGAATTTTCCGGGGGAGTACGTGGAAGCGGCGGCGTACCACCATCGTCCCCACCTCGCCACGAACTTCCCGACCCACGCGGCGACCGTTCACGTGGCCGACATCATGGCCCACGGGATGGCATGGGGAACCAGCGGCCAGACCAACGTACCGCCCCTCTCCACGGAGGCGTGGGAGCTGGTCCAGATCGAGCCCGACGGGATTCCGCCCATGGTAAGGCATGCGCACGAGCAACTCGTGGCGGCCATGGAACTCGTCTCGACTCCGGTGGAGTGAACCATGTCCACCAGGGGTCCCGCCACGGCCATACCACCCACCGAGGGTATCCACTCCCGGGCAGTCTCCCTCACGGGCCGGCTCCTGCGGACGCTCCACAGCGAGCTGGACGCGCAGGCGGCCCCCGGGCGGATCTTCGAAATCGTCCGGCCTTTCGTGGAGGATCTGCTCCCGTTCACCTGCGTGGCGTTCTTCTCACCCGACGAGGACGGGTTGGACTTCGCCCCGGACCTCGTGTCACGTCCCGAGCACTTCCGCGAAGCCGAGGCCGAATTCGAC
>JAOUPR010000067.1 GCA_029879725.1 Gemmatimonadota bacterium
TGCTGGCCGATGGTGTCGAGGTCTAGTCGCCCCCCGCGTGGGGGGCGTGGATTGAAACCTCTACAACATGACGCGGCGGGGCCGCTGAGGAGGTCGCCCCCCGCGTGGGGGGCGTGGATTGAAACACCTCATGCTCAGGAGTAAGAAGGAGAGAATCGGTCGCCCCCCGCGTGGGGGGCGTGGATTGAAACCGGTATATGTGATGCCCAGGGCACTTTTCGATGTCGCCCCCCGCGTGGGGGGCGTGGATTGAAACTGCATGGAGCCCTGCTCGATCCCGAGATACGCCGTCGCCCCCCGCGTGGGGGGCGTGGATTGAAACTCCGCGAGCGCGGCGATCGTCTCGTCCACGGTGGTCGCCCCCCGCGTGGGGGGCGTGGATTGAAACCTCCGTTCCCAGGTGACCGCCACCAGGTCCTCGTGTCGCCCCCCGCGTGGGGGGCGTGGATTGAAACTACGGGCCGGATGGGGGACGGGGTTTCCGTGGGGTCGCCCCCCGCGTGGGGGGCGTGGATTGAAACGCGGTGCCGGAGGCACACAAGAGCGGTCATTTCCGTCGCCCCCCGCGTGGGGGGCGTGGATTGAAACCGTTTGACCCATATCTGATCGACACTGGGCCGCGTCGCCCCCCGCGTGGGGGGCGTGGATTGAAACTGTTGGAATTCGGCATCGTGTACCTCCTGGTGCGGGGTCGCCCCCCGCGTGGGGGGCGTGGATTGAAACATCAGCGCGTGTACGTCGTCGGCGGTGACGAACGGTCGCCCCCCGCGTGGGGGGCGTGGATTGAAACCTGGACGTCGCCCGCGACCTCTTCCCGGGCGCCCGTCGCCCCCCGCGTGGGGGGCGTGGATTGAAACTCGCCCATGATGTCACCTTAAGAGGTAAGTAGGTAGGTCGCCCCCCGCGTGGGGGGCGTGGATTGAAACTCCGGGTCATGGGCCGTATCCAGGAACTCGGCCGTCGCCCCCCGCGTGGGGGGCGTGGATTGAAACTTCGGATGGAACTGGGCCGTGGCCGAGAAGGAGGTCGCCCCCCGCGTGGGGGGCGTGGATTGAAACTCGATGACGTTGTCGACCACGTGGGTGGCCGCCGTCTCCCTCCGGTGGTGGGGGTGTGGATTATGAACCGCCGCGGGATCACCTTCCGCCATCTCCACCGTTCCGTCCTCCCGTACCCGTGCGGCCATCCGCTCTCCACGATGAATCTTGCCGGTCCCTACCGAGGAGGACCGAGGGCCGTCCGGTACGGAAACGGTCTCGAAGCGACGGATCGTGTCTTCGCCCCTCCGCGCGAATCAAGCAGCCTATCAGCCCCGAGCGTACGAAACAATAAGACCTGGCGGCATCCGCCAGGCCGAAGCCGCGAGCCGTACCGGGACGAGGTGCGGCTGCTTGCGCCCTCCCTCTCCCTTCCCCCACCATCCCCCGTGCATCGAGTGCATTCATCCCCCGCGTCGGGAGGGCAGGAATGGACAGAAGGACCTTCGTACGCAGCACGGTCACGTCGGGCTTCGCTCTGCACGCGGGGATGAGTGGTGTCGCAGGGAGCGTGGTGGCGGGAACGTCGGCCCAGGCCGGCACCGCAGGCGGGCCCCCGTCATCCCCCGATCCCTCCGCCCTCATCATGGACGCCATGGGGGAGCTCCGCCCCATCTATGAGCCGGCACTGGTGCGGGAGATGCTGGCCAGCGGGATGGACGCCATCACGGTGACGCTGTGCGACCCCAAGCCGGTGGGGGCCGAGGCGCTGGAGCTGGCGGTGGACGGGCTCCTGGAGTACGACCGCTACCTGGCCGCCCACCCCGACCTCTTCGTGAAGGCGACCTCCGTGGCCCACGTGGACGAGGCCCGAGCCGCCGGACGGATGGCCGTCTTCTACCTCTACCAGAACTCGGAGCAGTTCGGGGGAGACCTGGACCGGGTGGAGATGTTCCACCGCCTGGGGGTGCGGAGCAGCCAGATCACCTACAACGAGCGGAATCGGGCGGGGGTGGGGTGCCGGGCCGAGGGAGACGATGGCGGGCTCACCGACTTCGGCCGGGCGCTGGTGGAGCGGATGAACGCGTTGGGGATGCTGGTGGACCTCTCCCACGCCAACATGCCCACCATGGCCGACACCATCGCCCACTCGGCGGCGCCGGTGATCATCTCCCACACGGCGTGCGACGCGGTGTATCCGCACCTGCGCAACACCACCGACGCGAACCTGCGCGCGCTGGCGGAGCGCGGGGGCGTGGCCGGGATCTGTCAGCTCCGCCCCTTCCTCACCCACGAGAAGGCGGACAACCTGCACGCCTACTTCGACCACCTCGACCACGCGGTGCAGGTGTGCGGGGTCGAGCACGTGTGCGTCGGGAGCGACCGGGACCACCGCGTCATCGTCATGACGCCGGAGTACGAGGCGGAGCTGCGCGCCGAGGAGGGGAGCCAGGTCACCTCCAGCGAACTCCCCTACTTCATCGACGAGCTCAACGGCCCCCGCCGCATGGAGGTGGTGTGGGACGGCCTGGTGGGACGCGGGTATTCCGAGGACCAGGTGGAGCGTATCATGGGGAGGAACCTCTACCGCCTGTACGCGGAGGTGATGGGGTGAGTCCGGCCGCGGTCCGGACGTCACGAGCCGCACACGGGGACTGCCGATGATCCGCAACGAGAAGAAGTGGCTGGAGGCGCGCCTGGAGGAGTGGGTCGGCGAGAGGCTCATCGCCGGCGATCAGGCCGAGGCCATCCGCGTGTACCAGGGCGAGAAGCCGGAGCGGCAGTGGTTGAGCTTCTTCGGGCTTCTGGTGGGAGTGGGTGCCCTGAGCGTCGGGATCGGGACCATCCTCGTGGTGAGCTACAACTGGGAGCGCATCCCTCCGGTGCTTCGGCAGCTCGGGTTCCTCCTCGCCCTCGCGGGCGTGGCCGAGGGGATGGCGCGCTCCGCCGGGAACCGGATCGCCGGACCGGCTCTGGGGGTGATCTGGGTGCTTCTCCCCCTGGCAGGGATCGGGCTGTGGGGGCAGGTCTACCAGCTCTCGGGAGACGCCTTCACGCCCCTGGCAGTCACGTTGATGCTGGCCCTTCCCGTCGTCTGGATCGGGCGGCACGCCTCAGCCGCGGCGGCCCACGCGCTGGTGTTCGTCTGGACGATCTTCGTGGGCGTGCTGGAGCCGGGGAGCTGGATCTCGATGCGCGGCGCGGACGCTCTCAGGACGTCGTGGCTCGCGGTGGTCGCCGTGGTTCTCTGGGCGGCGATGCTTCACCAGACGCGGCGGCTCTCCGGGCCGGCGGTGACCCTCCTCCTGTGGATGGCGTTTCTCGTGTTCATGTTCACCATCGCGGGGAACTGGACGGGATTCGACATCCGTCACGAGGGGATCCACTTCGTCGTCGCGGGGGCCCTGACCATGATCTTCTGGGTGGGAGAGGGAGTCCTGGGGCTGAGCGGCCGGCGGGTCGCCGACGTGGGGTGGTTCGCCACCGCGTGCTTCCTGTACGTCCTCTCCTTCTTCCATCACGGCGTTGGCATCGGAGGCGGGCTCGAAACGGCGGGGCTCTACTACGCCGCGGTCCTGAGCGTGGCGGGGGTGGTGTGTCTCGCGCGGGCGGACATGGACGAAGTCGCCGGGGCGGGAGGCCCCCACGTGGCCCGGGTACTCCTGGCCCTACCGTGGATCCTTTCCGCCCTTCTCCTCGGTGGCGATAGGCATGAGGCCGTGGGCTACCTCGCCAACTTCGTCCTCGTGGTCTTCTGCCTCTACACGATGCACTCCGCGGTGCTGCGGGCGGATCGGAGGCGGGTCAACGCGGCGGTGTTCGTGCTGGGGCTTCTCATGCTCACGCGCATCATGGACTACTTCGGGAGTCTCCTCACCAGCGGTAGCGCGTTCCTGGTACTGGGGTTCCTCTTCCTGGCCATGGCGTACGGGTTGAACCGCGGTCGGAGGCACGTGCTCGAGCAGGTCGAGCGGGGAGGTGAAGCATGAGCGGGAAATGGTTGCGCCTGACCCTGGTGGCCCAGATCATCTTCTTCGTGGCATGGGCCGGGGTGGAGGAGTACGGTCGCGCGAATGCCGTGGAGTTCCTCCTCGAGACGCGCCCCGTCGATCCGCGCGACCTTCTCAGCGGCCACTACATGACACTCCGGTACACGTCGCTGGACCCGGAGGGGTCCGTCGAGGGGGTCCGGGCCGCCGTCCGCCTGGAGTTCGAGAAGGAGGTGACCGTGGACGGGCGTACATGGCCCGTGTGGCACGCGGTGGAGAAGGTGGAGCCCGGGCGCGTCGGCGACCGGAGCCTGAGCTCCACCGGCGGATGGGCCGACGCCACGGTCACGGGGAGCCGGCTGGACTTCGGAATCGACCGATTCTACTTCAGCGAAGCCAGGAAGGAGGAGCTGAATTCCCTGCGGGGTGGCAGTTTCTACGTTCTGGCCACCCTGGGCGGAGACGGCACGCTCAGGGTGAAGGATCTGGTGTGGGACCGGGAGCCCCCCACGCCCTGACGTCGCCGCCGGGTGGGGAGGTGAGGGGGCCTCAGCCCGTCACCTCGTCGAACGCCGCCCGGATCCGCTCCAACGCTTCCATGAGCTCGTCCGCCGGGTTCCCGAACCCGAGGCGGAGGTAGCGGTCCATTCCGAAGTGGTCACCGGGCACCACGAGGACGCTCTTCTCCTTGCGGACCTTCTCCGCGAATTCCGTGGAGTTGATGTCGGCGTCGTAGCGGACGTAGCAGATGGCGCCCGCGTCCGGCGCACGGTAGGAGAAGCGCCCGCCCTGGGCGTCCATCCAATCCCTCAGGAGTCCGAAGTTGGCCCGCACGATCCCCCGGGTACGCTCCATGATCCGCGCCCGCGTGGCGGGCTCCAGCGCCACCGTGGCGAGGGCGTCGGATACGCTGGCGGGGCTGATGGTCGTGTAGTCCGTGCGCCCCCACAGGGTCTCCATGATCTCCTGCGGACCCGCCACCCATCCCAGGCGGAGCCCGGGGAGGCCGTACGCCTTGGAGAGGGAGTTGGTGGCCAGCACCCGGTCGTGGCACCCCCAGAACGACGGCGTCTGTGGCCCCTTGAACTCCGCCCCGGAGTACACCTCGTCGGAGAGGATCCAGGCGTCGTGTTCCCGCGTGAGGTCCGCGATGGCGGCCATGGAGTCGGGGGTGAGCGCGGCGCCGGTGGGGTTGTTGGGGTTGGTGACCAGGACGAAACGGGCTCCGTCCCGCAACGCCGATCCGAGGGCGTCCAGATCGGGCTGCCATCCTTCTTCTTCCCGGAGGAACACCGGGGTGCTCTCCATCCCGAAGCTCTCCAGGAGTCCGGGCACCTGCATGTAGTTGGGAAGGATCACCGCCGCCTTGCCCTCCTTCTCCAGGAGGTGCCAGAAGCTCACGAAGTTGGCCTCCGCGCCCCCCATGGTGACCAGGATGGAGGCGTCGGTGGCGCCGGTGTACAGGTTGGCGATGCGCTTGCGCAGAAGGTCCGACCCGTTGGACTGACCGTACCCCAGGAGGACGTCGTCCACGGTCCCGTCGCCTCCGGCGAGATCGAGGAGGCCACGCACCGTGAGGGGGTGTACGCCGCTCTCCGAAAGGTTGATCTCCACGCGGTGCTCGTACGTGGACTGGTACCGTTCCATCCGAAATGGGGAATAACGCACTCTGGTCTCCTGAGGGCTGGGTTTCACACCACCCGATCCTATTAGATTGGGGCGTTCCGGTCCACTCTGAAACGGTACTCATGAAGAAGATCATCCTCATCATCCTGGACGGCTGGGGGCATTCCGATTTCGGCGATCCTCCCCACCCGGGCAACGCCATCGAACTGGCGTCGGTCCCGAGGTTTCGCCGTCTGTACGCCGAGGGTCCGAGGGTCCGGCTGGCGTGTTCGGGGGGAGACGTGGGGCTCCCCGACGGCCAGATGGGAAACTCCGAGGTGGGTCATCTCAACCTCGGCGCCGGCCGGATCGTCTACCAGGACATCGCCCGTGTCGACCGCGCCGTGGCCGACGGCACCCTGGCGGAGAGCCTGGGACTGTCCGCGATCCTGGAGCGGCTGGACGCGTCCGGCGGCACGCTGCACCTGGTGGGGCTCCTCTCCGACGGGGGCGTGCACAGCCATGTGCGGCATTTCGAGGCGGTGCTCGACGCGCTTCCCCGGGAGCTGCCGGTGCACGTGCACTGCATCACCGACGGCCGGGACACGTCACCCACCGGTGGGGCGGGCTTCGTGGAGCGGATGCACACCCTGTGCGATGCCCGCGCGGCCACCCGCATCGCCACCGTCACCGGCCGCTATTTCGCCATGGACCGGGACAGGCGTTGGGAGCGCACGCGGGCGGCGTACGCATGCATCGTGGAGGGGAGGTCCGACGCGGCGGAGGCCGATGCCCGCTTCCTGGAAACACGATACGCGGCGGGCGTGACGGACGAGTTCGTTCCGCCCACGGTGATCGGAGAGGCCGGCGCCCGCGGGATCCGGGGAGGAGACGCCGTGCTTCTCATGAACTTCCGGGCGGACCGGATGCGGCAGTTCACCGAGGCGCTGGTGATGCCCGGGTTCGATGCGTTTCCCAGGGAGGGAGAGGCGCCCGGTGACGTGGTGAGCCTGACCCGGTACGACCCGGCCTTCCCGGTGCGGGTGGCGTTTCCTCCGAAGGACATCCCCGACTGCCTGTCGGAAGTGGTGGCCGAGGCGGAACTGGGGCAGCTCAAGGTGGCGGAGACGGAGAAGTACGCCCACGTGACGTACTTCTTCAACGGGGGAAACGAAGAGCCCTTTCCCGGCGAGGACCGCGCCCTGATCCCCTCGCCCAAGGTGGCCACCTACGATCTCCAGCCGGAGATGAGCGCCGCGGGGGTGTGCGACGCGGTGCTGCGGGGTCTCCGGGGAGGCGAGCATCACTTCATCCTGGTGAACTTCGCCAACCCGGACATGGTGGGGCATACGGGATCCATCCCCGCGGCGGTGGAGGCGGTGGAGACGGTGGACGAGTGCCTGGGCCGGATCCTCGACGAGGTGGATGCCTCCGGCGGGGAGTGGGCCGCCCTGGTCACGGCGGACCACGGGAACGCCGAGAAGATGCTCGACGCCGAAGGGAACGTGCACACGGCGCACACCACCGAACCCGTGGACCTCATCGTGTTCGACCCCGCCTCACCTCCGCGGCGGCTGGCGGAGAGCGGTCGCCTCGCCGACGTGGCGCCGACGGTGCTCGGGCTCATGGGGATCGCCCGTCCCCCGGCGATGACGGGAGACGATCTGGTGCGCCGGGAACCCGGACCGGGTGAGGGAGGGAAGAGGTGATGGAGCTCGACGACGTCCTGAGCAGGGCGCACGCGCGAGGCGAGGAAGGTGACTGGGAGGGGATGGCGGAACTCCTCTACGAGCACGCCGAGGACTTCGACGACGAGCCGGCCTTCCACTGTTGGCTGGGTGTGGCGGAGCGGGAACTCGGACTCGACGGGATGGCCTACGAGCGGTTCCGGCACAGTCTGGCGCTCAACCCCGAGGATCCCTACGTGCTCGCCATGGCGGGAAACGGCGTGGCCGCCTTCGACGATCCCGACGCCGAGCAGGCGTTGCGCACCGCCGCCCTCCTGGGCCCCGAAGTCTCGCTCACGCACCTGCTCTACGGAGCCTACCTGGCCCGTGAGGGGCTGTTCGACGAGGCCGTGCGCGAGTTGACCCGGGCTCGGGAACTGGACCCCGACGAGCCTCAGGGCGCCTATGAACTGGGCGTGGCCCACGCCCTGGCGGGGCGGATGGAGATGGCCGCGGACGCCCTGGGGGACGCGGTGTCGCTGGAGCCCGATTCGGCCTGGAACCGTGTGGTCTTCGGGCTCGTGTTGCTGGAGGGCCAGCGATGGGAGGAGGCGCTCGGCGAGTTGATGGAGGGTGCCGTCCTCGAGCCGGACGACGTGGAAGCCCAGTTGGCCGCCGGCCTGGCGGCCGCCGCCTCCGGGAGAGAGGAGTCGGGGCTGGAGATGCTGGAGCGGGCGAGGTTCCGCGCGTTGGACGAGGACCAGGAAGTGATCATGACGGTGGAGGAGCGGATCGACGCCGGGGCCGACAGTGCCCGCGCGCTCCTGGTGGAGGAGATGGCTCCGGACATGCTGCGCCGCCGGTTGGCGGAGCGCCCATGACGGGGATGACCGCGAAGAGGGGGGAGCGCGTTTGAGTATGCTGAGGGTGCCGTGGGAGCGGCACGTGTTGGAGAACGGACTGCGGGTGATCCTGGCCCCGGACACCGCCGTTCCGGTGGTGGCCGTGAACCTCTGGTACGGGGTGGGTTCGCGGAACGAGGGAGCCGGGAAGACGGGCTTCGCCCACCTCTTCGAGCACATGATGTTCCAGGGGTCCGCCCACGTTCCCAAGAACCGGCACTTCGAGCTGGTGGAGCGCGCCGGGGGTTCGTCCAACGCCACCACGTGGTTCGACCGGACCAACTACTACGAGACGCTCCCCTCCCACCACCTCGAGCTGGGGTTGTGGCTGGAAGCCGACCGCATGGGGTGGATGCTCGACGCCATGACCGCGGACAAGCTGGAGAATCAGCGCGAGGTGGTGAAGAACGAACGTCGCCAGCGCTACGACAACCAGCCGTACGGTGACTGGGACGAGCGACTTCAGGCGCTGGCGTACCCCGCCACGCACCCCTACCACCACCCCGTGATCGGCTCCATGGCGGACATCGATGGCGCCACGCTCGAGGACGTCTCCGCGTTCTTCCGCACGTTCTACGTGCCCAACAACGCGGTCCTGACCATCGCGGGGGATTTCCACGGAGAGGCGGCGCTGGAGGCGGTACGGCGCTACTTCGGCGAGATCGAGCGGGGCTCGCCCGTCCCGCCGCTCCCGGGCGAACCCGAGCTCCCCCCGGTGCTCGGCGCCACCGTCCGGGACGACGTCGTCTCGCGGGTGCCGCTTCCCCGGGTCATCGCCGCCTTCCGCATACCGTCGTACGCCAGCGACGATTTCTACACGGCCGAGGTGGCCCAGGGCGTGCTCGGCACGGGTCGGGCGTCGCGGCTGTACCGGCGGCTGGTACGGGAGCGGAGGGTGGCCAAGGACGTGGTGACCTATGCGTATCCCATCCTCACGGGTGCGTCCATGATGGTGGTGTGGGCCACCGGGTATCCCGGCACTTCGCTGGAGTCGCTGGAGGGCGCGCTGTTCGAAGAGGTGGAGTCCCTTTCCGGGGTGACCGACGCCGAGGTGGCGCGCGCCGTCGCCCTGGCGGAGACGGACCTGGTGCGGTCGCTGGAGCGCGTGGGTGACCGGGCGGACATCCTTTCCATGTTGGAGTTGTACTTCGGCGATCCGGAACGCCTCAACCGCGAGGTGGACCGGATGCGTGCGGTCACGGCGGCGCAGGTGAGGGAGTTCGCCGGACGGTATCTGGGGAGCGACAACCGCGCCGTGGTGACCTACCTACCCGAGGAGGGAGCGTGAGCCGGTTCGACAGGAGTGATCCTCCGGGGGCGGGCCCCATGAGGGTGTTCGACTTCCCCGACGTCGACGTCACCCGCCTCGCCACGGGGCTCGAGGTGAGGGTGGCTCGGCTCTCCCGCCTCCCGGTGGTGAGCGTGAACCTGTTCATGCCCGCCGGCGAGTTCGAGCTCGACCCGGATCGCGCCGGTCTGTCCGTTCTGACCGGGGACGTGCTGGAGGGGGGAACGCGGAAGCGGAGCGGTGCCGAATTGGACGAGGCGCTGGAGAGCGTCGGGGCCCGCATGGGGGTGTCCACGGGGTGGGAGGGGACCAACGTGTCCATCTCCTGTCTGGCGGACCGTCTTCCCGCGGCGCTGGAGATCCTGGCCGAGGCGGTGCTGGAGCCGGATTTTCCCGAGGAGGAATTCGCCCGGGCCCGCGACCAGAGCCTGGCGGCCATCCGGCAGCGGGCCATGGACCCGTCGGCGCTGGCGTCCGACCAGGCGTCGATGAGGTATTTCGCGCCGGGCGTCCCCTACGCGCGCCCCCTGGGGGGGACCGTGGAATCCGTGTCCGCCCTCGGCCGGGACGATCTGAGGGGGTACGCGGACGCATGGTACCGGCCCGGGACGCTGGTGGTGGTGGGCGACATCGACTCCGGAGAGATGGAAGAGATGGCGGCGGGTGTCTTTTCCGGGTGGGAGGGGGTGTCTCCTCCGCGTCGTGACGGCGACATCGTGCCGCCGACGCGGGAGCGGAAGATCCACGTGGTGGACCTTCCCGGGGCCGTGCAGTCGGAGATCCGCGTGGGCCACGTGACCGTGGGGCGGAGCCACCCCGACGTCTTCTCGCTGGTGGTGGCCAACACCCTCCTGGGGGGTGCCTTCACCAGCCGGCTCAACCTCAATCTGCGGGAGCGCAACGGCTTCACCTACGGTGTGCGGTCGCGCTTCAACATGCGCAACCGGGGCGGGTGCTTCGAGGTGTCCACGGCCGTGGGCGCCGAGGTGACGGACGCCGCCGTCCGGGAGATCATGACCGAACTCGAGACGCTGGTGCGTGAAGGCCCGACCGAGGAAGAGGTGCGGGCATCCCGGGACTACGTGGCCGGCGTGTTCCCGCTGCAGTTGGAGACGGCGGGACAGGTCGCCTCCAGGATGACGGAGGTCGTGGTGTACGGCCTTCCCGAGGACTACCACCGCACCTATCGCGACCGGATCCGCGGAGTCACGGTGGACGATGCCGCGCGGGCCGTCGGAGGGCACGTGCGCCCCGGGGAGGCCCAGATCGTCGTGGTCGGGAACGCGGAGGAGATCGTTCCCCGTCTGGAAGCCCTGGGACTCGGACCCGTGGAGGTGGGATAGATGGAACCCGAAGCGCGCGGTGAGCCCGGGATGGTGTCGAGCCGTCTCGTTCACGATGGCCGGATCGTTCATCTGAGTGTGGACACCGTGAGCTTCCCCGACGGGTCGGTGGGCGAGCTGGAGATGATCCGGCACCGTGGAGCGTCCGCGATCCTCCCCGTGGCCGGATCGCTGGAGGAGGACGACCCCCACGTGCTCCTCCTGCGGCAGTACCGGTACGCCACGGGAGGGTACATGTACGAGGTGCCGGCGGGAGTGCGCGGGAGCCCCGACGAGGGGTGGGACGAGTGCGCCCACCGGGAGTTGGAGGAGGAGACGGGATTTCGCGCGGGGAGGCTGATCCCCCTCACCCGGATCTACACCACGCCCGGGTTCACGGACGAGGTGATCCACCTGTTCATGGCCGTGGATCTGGAGCCGGGGGAGGCGAATCTGGACCACGACGAGTTCCTGGAGGTGGTTCGTCTCCGGTTCTCGGAGGTGGTGCGCATGGTTCGCGACGGAGAGATCGTGGACGGAAAGAGCGTCTGCACGGTTCTGCTGGCGGCCCTCCATCTGGGGCGTCCCTGAACGGAACTTGTCCCATGCGGTGGATTCGGGGCGTCATCCAGGGGGGACGCTTCCGGTGAAAAGTCACGGAAATCCACCGCGGTCGGAGTTGGCACGCTGTCTGCATCGATGGCAGGAGGACGAGGACGGGTCCGTCCGTCGGGTGGACCCCCGGGAATGTGAGGAGGCGACGTGGCCAGGCAGAGCGCGAAGAAGAAGGTGGAGAAGGTGGAGGTGCCGGGCGGCGCCCATGAGCACCGCAGGCATCTGAAGGCCATCTCCGACAGCGAGGTCGTGCAGTCGGCTCTCGAGGGCGACTCGAGGGCGTTCGGGGAGTTGGTGTCCCGCTACGATCAGCGGCTCCTGAACTTCGTGTACCGCACCATCGGCGACCGCGAGCGGGCGCAGGATCTGGTGCAGGAGACGTTCGTACGCGTCTATCGGCACCTGATTCGCTTCGACCAGACCAAGAAATTCTCCACCTGGATCTATACCATCGCCAGCAACCTGGCGAAGAACGAGCTCCGCAACCGCTCCCGCAATCCGTTGGTGCTGTTCCAGACGCTGAAGAAGAACTGGGACGCCGACCACCGGCCCCTGGAGTGGGAGGACACCCAGTACAAGCCCGACGACCTCTTCCGGAAGCGTCATCTGCGCGAGAAGGTGGAGGAAGCCGTGGCGCAGCTTCCCGAGCATCACCGCCTCGTGTTCGTGTTGCGCGAGCTGGAAGGGAAGAGCTACGAGGAGATCGCCGATATCACGGGGTGCAACCTGGGTACCGTGAAGAGCCGGCTGAATCGTGCCCGCAACAACTTCGCGCAGATCATCGCGCCCATGATCGACTGACCGGACGTGTGCCGCTCCGTCGTCACGGCGGGGCGGCTGAAGGACCCTTGGGGGTGGATGGGTGGGGATGGGCCCCGTCGGAGCAGGTTCCGGCGGGGCCTTCGTGTGGAACCCCGTGGTGCGTCGGACAGTATGAACCCACTGAAGTGAGGCCGGGGCGTCCGCCCCCACGATCGGTATCCGGGTCCAGGAGTATGCCCAGCATGAAATGCTCGGAGATCCTCGAGCACTTTTCCGACTATCTCGACGGAGTCGCCTCGTCCCCCATGCGGGCCGAGATCGAGGCGCATCTCTCCGAGTGTGGCGACTGCCAGCGGTACAGGGACGTCGTGGATCGCGGTGTGGCCATTCTGAGGGATCTTCCCGGCGCTCCGTTGCGCGATGATTTCCGTCCGCGGCTCCGCCACCGGATCTACCACCTCGACGACGAGCGCATCCTGGACGGAGGCGCCACGTCGGCCACCACGGCGGTGACCGCGCTGGGGATGGCCGCGGTACTCCTCCTGGCGGCCTGGTCGCCGGCGCTCCGCTCGGCGCCGCCCACCGTGCGGCTCCTTCCCATCGCGGCGACGGCTCCCCGCATCCCGGCGGTTCGCCCCATGAGGCTTCCACAGGTGAGGGAGGGGTTTCTGACCGCGGCGACCGTGAGGCCGGCGAGCATCGGATCGGTGAGAACGGAACTGTGGGAGGATGCACATCTCCTGCTGCAGGAGTATTCTCCTGTTTCACGGCAGTACCGTGGCCAGGCATCGCTCCTCCGGACGGGCCTGGAGAACGAACATTGACCATCCCGGCGGTATCCATCCGGTGCCCGCCGTCGATCCGTCGTTCCTCTTCACCGACCCGTACGTGACCACTCGCTCCCGGAAATCCGCGTGGCCTCCCGCCCTCGGCGGAGCGTTCTACCTCCACGGGGAGGACGAATTCCGCAAGGAGAAGGCTCTGAAGGAACTGGTGGACGCGCATCTGGATCCGGCCACCGCGGATTTCAACTACGATCTCCTCCGGGGCCGGGAGGTGGAGCCCGAGACCCTGGCGTCGATTCTGGCGACGCCGCCCATGATGGCGGAGTACCGGGTCGTGGTGCTCCGTGAGGTGGAGGGATTGGCGACGTCGGCCCGGGCCCGGGAGGTGCTCCTCGGCGCGGTCAAGAATCCGCCGCCCGGGCTGGCCCTCGTCCTGAGCGCCACGGTGCCGCAGGGATCCAAGGCGAAGCTGTACGACGAGCTCCGCCGCCAATGCGAGAGCGTGGAATTCCAGTCGCTGGCGCCGGAAGACGTGCCGGGCTGGCTCATGGAACGCACCCGTGAGGTCCATGGGGTGGAGATGGACGTGGACGCCGCCCAGGCGTTGGGCGCCGCGGTGGGGGTGAGCCTGGGGATCCTGGAGCAGGAACTGGAAAAGCTCGCCGGGTTCGCGGGTGAGGGTGCCACCATCACGCTGGAACACGTCCGGGCCGCGGGGACGCACCTCCCCTCGCAGGATCGCTGGGCGTGGTTCGACATGGTGGGAGAGCGCCGCTTCCGTGAAGCGCTGAACGCGCTCCCCGTTCTCATGGGTCAGGGAGAGTCGGGCGTGGGGTTGGTGGTGGGTCTCGCCAATCACCTGCTTCGGCTGGGTCTGGTGGTGGAGGGTGGCACACCCGCCCTGGAGGCGTCGCTTCCTCCCCGTCAGAAGTGGCTGGCCAGGCGTCTGGCCGCGCAGGGTTCACGTTGGCCGGGAGCGGAGGTCCGGGGGGCGCTGGAGGGACTCCTTCGTGTGGACCGGTTGCTCAAGTCCGGGGGGCCGAGAGAGGAACACCTTTTGGAGGAATGGCTGTTGGTGCTTCTTGCCAGGAAGGAGGCGGCATGAGGGCGCGTATTCGCGGGAGACGCAGCGTTCGCGGCGGAGTGATCGTGGTGTTGCTGGGTGTCGCGCCCATGGGCGGGGCCGGAGGCCAGACGTTGCCGTCCCTCGACCGGGTGGAGGAATTGATCGGGGTGGGGCGGACCCAGGACGCGCGCACGGTGCTCATGTCGTGGTGGGACTCGTCCCGGGAGGGAGCGGGACGCCGTGACCTCCAGCGTGGGTTCTGGCTACGCGCACGCCTCACCGTGGATCCGTCGCAGGCATCGCTGGACTATCAGAGGCTGGTGATCCAGTATCCCGGCGGTCCATACTCGGACGCGGCGCTCCTCCGTCTGGCCCAGGCGGCGAGGAGCCGCGGGGACGAAGAATTGTCGCAGTCCTATCTCACGTCATTGGAGCGCGACTATCCCTCCTCCTCGGTCCTGGCGGAAGCTCGGGCCTGGTCGGCGGGGAGCGGGGGGACGGCGGATGCCGGAGGCGAGGCGGTAGAGCGTGTGGCCGCGGGGTCGGCTGGCGCTCCCCCGGAGGTCGTGACGACCGTGGCCGACTCGTCGGCCCGGCCCGGGGTGGTGGTGCCCGCCACGCCGCCGCGGGACTCGACGCCCGCGCGGGCGGACCCGACGCCTGTGCGGACGGACCCGACGCCGATGCGGGTGGACCCGACGCCGGCTCGGGTGGACCCGATGCCTGCGCGGGTGGACTCGACGCCTGTGCGGATGGACCCGACGCCGGTTCGGGTGGACTCGTCCAACGTGTCCGTCGCGCCTCCGACTCAATCGGCCGCTCCCGTGGGACGCCCTCGTGAGGAGCCACGCGCCTTCACCGTTCAACTCGGCGCCTATTCCAACCCGGACGGCGCGCGCAGGGTGCACGACGATGCACGCGCGGGAGGACTGGCCGCGCGCATGGTCCGGACCCCGGGGGACGACCTCATCCGGGTGCGGGTGGGGAAGTTCGCCACCCGGGACGAGGCGGCCGCCCTCCGGGACGCCCTCGTGGCTCGCGGGATGTCCGCGGCCATCGCCACCGACGCGACCACAGAGGAAGTGGTCGGCCGGTGAGCTTCAAACGGCCTGGATGACCCGGACCAGCCGTGCCCGCACCTCATCGGCGAGGGGCTCGATGTCCGCCCGCCCCGTGATGGAGAGTTGGATCTTCGGATCCAGAGCGGCCACCACGGACGTGTTCGGATCGTCTCCCTCGTAGACGACCACGTTGCACGGGAGGAGGAGTCCGATGTCCGTTTCCTCCGACAGCGCCCTGTGGGCCAGGGGCGGGTTGCAGGCCCCCAGGATCCGGTAGGGGCGGAAGTCCACGTCGATCTTGGTCTTGAGCGTGGCCTTCACGTCGATCTCCGTGAGGACGCCGAATCCCTCCTTCTTGAGCTCCTCGCGGACACGGGCGTCGGCTTCGTCGACTCCCATGGCCACCGTCTTCTTCATTCCGTATGCGTGCTCGCTCATGGTACCCTCCCCGGGTCTCGTGGGGTTGAGGTGTCTGCGATCGTCGTTCATCGCCGGGGGTGACGCGCGCGTGCCGGGTCCACCCGTTCAACGGTAATCGGCCCGGAGGTGTTCGTGTAGGTCACGTGGCCGTCCCGATCCTCTCCCGTCTCAGCCGCCGCGGTACCGGTCGGGGATGGAGACGCCGGAGCGCTCGCTGGTCCACATGATGGAGACGATCCACCACCGATCTCCGTCGAACACGAGCTGGATGGAGTTGATTCCCGCGTCGAAGGGTTCCGCGTCGTCGGCGGTCCTGCGCGACTCGTAGGTGCTGAAGCGGTGGGCGATGGCGCCGTACTCCTCCACCTCCGCGTGAACCTCGGCCTCGAAGAATCCGGTGGCCTCGAGGTTCGGTCCCGCGCGCTCGACATACTCGTCCACCGAAACGAGCGCCGGGCGGGTCGTTCCGTCCCCCTGCCGCCCCACCGGGATGAGGCGAGCGCCCTCGGGGATGAAGAGGGAGCGGAAGCGATCCCAGTCCCGTGCCTCGCCCGCCGGCCCCGAGATGACGTCGTACAGCGCTTCGATGATGGCGTCCTGCGACGTCACGTCCGCGGCGTTCGGCTCCTGTGCCGACAGAGGGATCGAGAGGGTGAGGACGGCGAGGGCGGCGGATGTCGTCCAGAGCGAACCGGGTGCGGACACTGGAATCCTCCATGGGTGTGGGTGCGCGGGGGGCGGGGTGGGCCACGGCGGCGACTCCCACCTGATCCGGTAGGGTACACCGCACCGGGACGATGTCGCCACCCTCGGTTGATCCGCCGGGGGGCCCCCCATATCCTTCACGCCTCCGCCGCGACGTCCGGGCCACGCGGCCCTCGGTCGGCGGCGGTCCACCTCTTCGACCCGATGCATGACCGGATCCGACGACACACCTCTGATGCAACAGTGGCGGGAAGCCAAGGCGCGTCATCGGGATTCGCTCCTCTTCTTCCGGGTGGGTGACTTCTATGAGCTCTTCCATTCCGACGCCGAGGAGGGCTCCCGCCTCCTCGGCCTGACCCTGACCTCGCGCAACAACGGCGCCGCCAGCCGGGTTCCCCTGGCGGGCGTGCCGGCCAAAGCGATCCAGGACTACCTGATCCGCCTGGTCAGATTGGGCCGGCGGGTGGCCATCTGCGAGCAGGTGGAGGATCCGGCGGAGGCGAAGGGGATCGTCAGGAGGGAGGTCGTGGAGACGGTCACCCCCGGCACCGTGGTCACCGACGCCCTTCTCAGGGAGAGGCGGAACAACTTCCTGGTGGCGGTGGTGCCGGACGGAGAGCGCTGGGGGCTCGCGGCCCTGGACGTCTCCACGGGGGAGGTCACCACGTGCGCGGTGCCCCGGGAGGACCTGGCGGGAGAGTTGGGACGCTGGGAGGCGTCCGAGCTCCTCCTGCCCCGCTCGCTGGAGGCGGCGGCGTCCGGCACGTCGGTTCCGGTCGAGACGGCGACACCCCGCACGTACCGCGACGACTGGATGTTCGAGGAGGACGTGTGCACCGACGAGCTCCTTCGCGTCTACGGTGTCCAGTCGCTGGACGGGTTCGGGTTCCAGGCCGGTGACGGGGTGATGATCCGGGCGTGCGGCGTGCTGGTGCAGTACCTGCGCGAGATCCGCCCCGGGGGCGTGACCCACCTGAGGGCGGTGGCCATCCGGCGTCCGGGGCACGTGATGGTCCTGGACGAGATGACCCGCCGCAATCTCGAGCTGGTGGAGTCCCTCCGTCCCGGAGAGGAGGGGGGAACGCTCCTGGAGGTCCTCGACGAGTCGGTCACGGCCATGGGCGCGCGCCTCCTGCGGCGCTGGGTGCTGGAGCCGCTGGTGGTCCCCGAGGAGATCTGGGCCCGCCAGGAGGCGGTGGCCGAGCTGGTGGACGCGCCGCGCGCGCGCGCCGGGCTCCACGACGCCCTGAAGGGTGTGACGGACCTGGAGCGGTTGGCCGGGAAGGTGGGGACGGGGCGGGTGGCCCCCCGCGACCTCCTCGGGCTGCGGCGCTCGCTGGAGGTATTGCCCGCCGTGCGCGACACGGGGGGCGAGCTGCGTGCCCCGCTCCTGCGCCACCTGGCCGACGGGCTGGACTGCATGGAGGACGTGGCGGAGCTACTCGGGAACGCCATCGCCGCCGAGGCGCCGGCCACGCTCCAGGAGGGCGGTGTCATCGCTCCGGGGTGGTCCGCGGAGCTGGACGACCTGCGGGCGGTGCGCGACGGCGCGGTGGACTTCATCGCCCGCCTCCAGGCGCGGGAGCGGGAGCGTACGGGGATCTCTTCGCTGAAGGTGGGCTTCAACAAGGTGTTCGGGTACTACCTGGAGATCACCCGGGCGAACCTGGACCGCGTCCCCGGCGACTACGTGCGCAAGCAGACCCTGGCCAACGCGGAGCGGTACTTCACCCCCGAACTCAAGGAGTGGGAGGAGAAGGTCTTCGGGGCCGAGGACCGCATCGCCTCCCTCGAGTCCGAGCTCTTCGCCGACGTGCGCGCAAGGGTGGGGGGATCGGTGGCGCGTCTCCAGGAGACGGGGGGACGGGTGGCCGAGTTGGACGTGTTGGCCACGCTCGCCCGGGTGGCGGAGCGTCGCGGGTACGTTCGGCCCGAGGTGCACACGGGCTTCGAGCTGGAGATCCGGGCGGGGCGGCACCCCGTGGTGGAGACCATGATGCCCTCCGAGGAATTCATTCCCAACGACGTGATCCTGGACGGCGAGGGGTGGATCGTGGTCCTCACCGGACCCAACATGGCGGGAAAGAGCACCGTGCTCCGCCAGGTGGGGCTGATCCAGCTCCTGGCCCAGATCGGTGCGTTCGTGCCGGCCCGGGAGGCCCGCCTTCCCGTGACCGACCGCATCTTCACCCGGGTGGGCGCGTCGGACAATCTGGCGCGGGGCCAGTCCACGTTCATGGTGGAGATGAGTGAGACGGCGGCCATCGTCCACGGGGCCACTCCCCGCAGCCTGGTGCTCCTGGACGAGATCGGGAGGGGAACCTCCACGTACGACGGGGTGTCCATCGCTTGGGCGGTGACGGAGCATATCCACGAGCACCTCCGCTCCAGGACCATCTTCGCCACGCACTACCACGAACTCACTCAGCTGGGGGACCTCCTCCCCGGCGTGAAGAACATGAACGTGGCGGTGAAGGAGGCGGGAGAGGATATCGTGTTCCTGCGGCGGCTCGTGGATGGAGGCGCGGACCGTTCGTATGGGATCCAGGTGGCGAGGCTGGCCGGGCTCCCCCGCGAAGTCCTGGAGCGGGCGCGGGAACTCCTCGCCGAGTTGGAGGGTGCACACACCGGAGGCGGGGAGGGACTGGGGCGTCATGGCCGCCATCGGCCGGCGTCCGAGCCACCTCCCGATCAGTTGTCCATGTTTCAGAGCGAGCATCCGTTGATGGCGCGTCTCCGGGAGATCCGGCCGGACGACCTCACTCCTCGAGAAGCTCTGGATCTCGTGTACCGGTTGGCACGGGAAGCCCGGGGCGGGAGCGATACGTGACAGTGAATCGTGGTTGGCGGCGCCTGCGGGCAACGGGTCTCCATGGGGTCGTGGTCCCGCTGATCGCGTTCGGGTGCGGCGGAGACGGGGTCATCGAGCAACCCACCCCCATGTTCGGGGAGGCGCCCGTGGCGTATCCCCTGGAGCTCTGGGACCGGAACGTGGAGGGAGAGACCTTGTTGCGGGTGCGGGTCACGAACGTGGGAGAGGTGGACAGTGTCGAGGTGGCGGAGTCGTCCGGCCACCCCGCGTTCGACTCCGCCGCCGTCGCCGGCGCCAGGGAGCTCAAGTTCCGTCCCGCGCGGCGAGACGGAAAACGGATCCGCGTGTGGGCGGAAGTCCCCATCCGGTTCTCGAGAAGGCCGCAGGCGGACACGGTCGGCATTCGATGACCTCGTCCGTGAAGCGCCGCATTTCGACATCATAAGGAGCATCGTCACGCCATGTCCGAGCGTCATCGTCTTCCCTACGCCAGCGTGCTCGACATGGTGGCCTGGACCCCTCTGGTACGGTTGAACGCCGTCACCGACGGGTGCCGCACTCCCGTATTCGGGAAGTGCGAGTTCATGAATCCCGGCGGTTCGGTGAAGGACCGGGTCGGCCCCGCCATGATCGAGGCGGCGGAGCGGAACGGGAGCCTGAAGCGCGGGGGAACCATCGTCGAGGGTACCAGCGGGAACACGGGGCTGGCCCTCGCCATGGCCGCGGCGGTGAAGGGGTATCGGTGCATCTTCACCATGCCGGACAAGATGAGCACGGAGAAGGTGAAGCTTCTTCGCGCCTTCGGAGCCGAGGTGATCATCACCCCCACGGCCGTTCCCCCGGACCACCCGGAGAACTACGTGATGAAGGCCAAGGCCATCGCCGAGTCCACTCCGGGGGCGGTGCTCGCCAACCAGTTCTACAACCAGGCGAACCCCGACGCCCACTACCGGACGACCGGTCCGGAACTCTGGGAGCAGAGCGAGGGGCGGATCACCCACTTCCTTGCCGGAGCCGGAACCGGGGGGACCATCACGGGGACGGGCCGATACCTCAAGGAACGGAACGAGCGGATCCAGGTCGTCGGCGTGGATCCCGACGGGTCCATGATCGGCCCCTACCACCGAACCGGCGAGACGGTGGATGGGCGTCCGTACAAGGTGGAGGGGCTGGGGAACGACAAGATACCGGGCACGTTGGACCTCTCCGTGGTGGACGAGTACGTGACCGTGAGCGACCGGGACGCCTTCGCCATGGCCCGCCGGCTCACCCGCGAGGAGGGGCTCTTCGTGGGCGGATCCTCGGGGCTCATCACCCACGCGGCGGTGGAGTTGGCCAAGAAGATCGACGATCCCGGCGCCTTCGTGGTCACCGTCCTCTGCGACTGGGGCGAACACTATCTCACCAAGGTCTTCGACGACGACTGGATGCGGGAGAACGGGTTCCTTCCCCGAGCCCACCGGCGGACGGTGGGGGAGATGATCGATTCGAAGGATCAGGAGATCGGGCTGGTGACCGTGCGTCCGGACACGCCCGTCCGCATGGCCCTTTCGAGCATCACCGTCCACGACATCGGGCAGCTTCCCGTGGTGGTGGACGGGGACTGCGTGGGTTCCCTCGCGGAGGGAGACCTCCAGGCTCGGGTCATCGAGGACCCGGAGATCCTCGACCGCCCGGTGGAGTCCATCATGGGCGCGCCGTACCCGGTGGTGGAGGGGCACGTGGACGCCGAGGAGATCACGCCGCTCCTCAGACGCGGGAACGGGGCGTGCCTGGTGCGGGTGAACGGCGCCCTGGTGGGGATCGTCACCCGCTACGACGTGGTTCGCGCGCTCACGGGAGGGCATTGATCCATGAGGGTCGCCGTCCTCATGGGGGGGCGTTCCGACGAGAGGGAGGTGTCTCTCTCGTCGGGAGCGCAGGTGGCGAGGGCGCTCCGGGAGGCGGGGCACGAGGTGGTGGCGGTGGACACCGTGACCGGTCTCCTCTCGGCCGAGGAGGAGGCGAGGCTTCTCATGGAGGGCGTGCGTGCGGCGCCGCCCCTCCCGGCGGAACTGGGCTCCATGGACGAGGGCCGGACGGTGGCGTTGACGCGAGATCCGTCGCTGGGAGAGGTGGACGTGTTCTTCATGGCACTCCACGGGGGGTCGGGCGAGGACGGGACGCTTCAAGGACTTCTGGATGAGGCCGGCGTGACGTACACCGGGAGTGATCGCCTGGGCTGCGCGTTGGCCATGGACAAGGACGTCTCGAAACGCCTCCTCAGGGATGCCGGGGTGCCGACGCCCCGCTGGCTGGTCGGCATGCCGCCCGCGGAAGAGGTCGAGGCTGCGCTCGGCCTTCCCGTGATCGTGAAGGCTTCGGGTGGTGGATCGTCGCTCCGGCTGGTCCTGGCCCACGACCGCGCGGAGCTGGAGGCGGCGCTGGAGGAGGCGGCCTCGTTCCAGGACGTGGTCCTGGTGGAGGAGTACATTCCAGGGCGGGAGTTCACCGTGGGGATCCTCGGCGACGAGGCCCTCCCCGTGGGGGAGATCGTTCCCGCGCACGAGATCTTCGACTACGAGTGCAAATACCAGCCGGGGCTCGCGGAGGAGATCTTTCCCGCGGACCTCCCGGAGCCCGCCGCCCGCCTCATGCAGGAGATGGCGCTTCGGGCCCATCGGGCTCTACGGCTCCGGGACTACTCGCGGGTGGACTTCATCCTCGACGCCGAGGGCACGCCCTGGTGTCTCGAGGCCAACGCGCTCCCCGGGATGACGGGGAACAGCCTCCTCCCCAAGGGCGCGCGGGCGGCGGGGATCGCGTTTCCTGAATTGTGCTCCCGGCTGGTGGCCCTCGCCGCGGAGCGAAGCGGGTAGCTGGAAGAGAGGGCATCCGAAGCCCCGGGTCCTTTCCCAGGAACCGGGCCGGCGATTCGGGGTTGAGAGATGACCCCCCACGCGCGTCCGGAGGAGAATCATGGCGTACGCCCCCAGAGGATTCGGCTTCGGCCACACGCTCACGCCGATGGTGAAGCGGTTGCTCATCGCCAACGTGGTCGTGTTCTTCCTGACGGTGGTATTCGGCCAGGGCGTGATGCAGGAATGGTTCGCCTTCCGCCCCACGCGCGTGTTCGTGCAGCCGTGGGGTGTGGTGACCTACATGTTCCTCCACGCGAACTTCGGACACCTGTTCTGGAACATGCTCGGCGTGTTCTTCTTCGGGCCGCCGCTGGAGGCGAACTGGGGTTCCCGGGAGTTCCTGAAGTACTATCTGATCTGCGGGATCGGGGGAGTGGCGCTGAGCTACGTATTCCTTCCCGCGGCGGTGGTCGGGGCGTCGGCGGCCATGTACGGCCTCCTCCTGGCCTTCGCGCTCAACTGGCCCAATGCGCCCATCTACATCTGGGGGATCTTCCCGATCCAGGCGAAGTGGATCGTGGGGGGCCTCTTCCTGATGAGCCTCGGGAACGCGTTGGGGGACAAGACCAGCGCCATCGCCCACTTCGCCCACCTGGGCGGATTCGTCACGGGGTTCCTCTACCTGAAGAGCGACTGGCGACCGGCCGCCGCCATGCGCCGCGCCCGTCGAGCCGCCCGCCGTATGGTCATCGTCCCCTCCCAGCGGTCCGAGGTGAAGGAGGCGGAAGGGCCTCCGGAGCCGGCTCGCCGTCAGGGCGAGGGGGCGCTCTACGACGCGGTCGACCGCGTGCTGGACAAGATCTCCGCCGAGGGGATGTCGTCTCTCACGCCCGACGAACTGCGGCTCCTGGACGAAGTTTCCCGCCGACGCCGATCCAACTGATCACGCGCAGCGCCCGGAGGGGTTGACGGGGGTTAGACATATAGATATTTATATGCACCTATCTATTTCATGAGGAAGCAATGATGACGGTGAAAACCCGTGTGGTGTTGCCCTTCGACGTCGCCGACGACACCGCGAACGTGTTGCGGTGCCTCGGACATCCCGTGCGGCTCCAGATCCTCAACCTCCTGGAGAGTGAGGGCGAGAGCACGGTGACCGAGGTCTACGAGGCGCTGGGGCTGGAACAGGCGGTGGCCTCGCAGCACCTGAGCCTGATGAACAACAAGGGGATCCTCGAGCGCCGGAAGGAAGGTGTCCACGTGTTCTATAGGATCGGGGACGATCGCGCCGTGAAGGTGCTGGCGTGCGTACGGCGCGTGAAGGAATGACGTTTTTTTTGCTCGAAGACATTGAAAAAAAGGTATATACCTATGTGTCGATCAAGTCGTGATGGAAGCTCGAGGGGGGACGATCCGCCCGGTCGGATGGGGTGGGGGTTGGGGACTGTCCTCGCCGT
>JAOUPR010000068.1 GCA_029879725.1 Gemmatimonadota bacterium
GCGTGGGTGGTGGTGGATGGGGGGGGAGCAACTTGCCCGGCGCCGCCCCACGGGGCAAGCCGGATCCGCTCCTCCACGGACGGGGCGTGGGCCTGTGGGCCGGGGGCGCCGGGGGATCTTGTGGGAACGCCCGCTCGGCCCCCTCTTGTGGAAGTTGAAGTCATCCACCGCATTTCCCGGAGTGAACCATGGCTCGTCGACGGCGCTTCGCCCGGACACCCCTCGCCCAGGGTGCCGCATCGCTGATCCTGTTGGCCGCAGTCGTATCGTCGGCTCCAGCCGTCGCCCAGACCAACGGATGGGACGCCGAGGAGATCCTGGCCCGAAAGGACTACGTCGGCCCGCAGTCCGACATCGCGGAGGCCGTGCTCGCGCCCCGCTACCTCAACGCCACCCTCTCCGAGATGAGCGCCGACGGAGCGTGGTTCGTCCACCAGGTGGGCGACGGCCCCGTGCCCATGGTGCGTTTCTCCAGGCCCTTCGACGAGTTGGGCGGCCTGTTCATCGACCACGCCGCAAACCGGGACCGGAACCTCACCATCCGCAGCGACGTGGGGATCCAGGTGATCTCGGCAGTGAACGGAAGGGTGGTGGACGTCCAGGTCCCGGGGAGCGCCCGGGTCTCCAACGCCACCTGGTCCCCGTCCGGGGCGCGTGTGGCGTTCTTCGTGCACACCGACGACGCCACCCACATCTGGGTCGCGGACGCCGCCACCGGGCGGTCGCGCCAGATCACGCGGACCCCGGTGCTGGCCACCACGGTCACCGAGTTCCAGTGGACCTCCGACGGACGGGAGATCGCCACGGTACTGATCCCCTCCGCCCGGTCGCGTCGCCCCCTCCCCTCCGCCGTCCCCATGGGTCCCCAGGTGAAGGCCACCGAGGAAGGCGAGAACATGCTCCGCACCTACGCGAGCCTCATGGCGACGCCGTACGACGAGGAGCTCCTGGAGTGGCACGCCACAGGGCAACTCGCCCTGGTGGACGTGGAGAGCCGGCAGGAACGGAAGGTGGGTGACCCCACCATGATCTGGGCCTTCGATTTCGCGCCGGACGGCGCCTACGCCCGGGTCACCCGGATGGTCAAGCCGTTCAGCTACGTCGTCCCCACGGCCAACTTCGGGAAGGAGGACGAGATCTGGAGCCGTGACGGCACCATGGTGCGCGCCTTCGACAGCACTCCCCTGAACACCGGTCTCCAGGGTGCCAACGTGGCGGCGCCGGGAGCCTCCGCCGGAGCGGACGACAACGACGGACCGCGTCAGGCCGCGTGGAGGAAGGACGGGAAGGGGCTCACGTTTCTCGAGTCGGCTCCCGCCCCGGAGGGCCAGGACGAAGCGCCCGCCGCCGAAGGCGAGGACGGGCCTGCCCGCCGCAAGGACCGCGTCATGTCGTGGCTCCCGCCCTTCGACAGCGCCGGCCTGAGCGTCGTGTACGAAAACCCGCGCCGCATCGCCACCTACGCCTACTCACCGGACCACGGGACGGTCTTCCTCAGTGAGCGCCAGGGACGCAACACGCACCAGTTCGCCGTGATCCTGGATGATCCGGGCACCCGGTACACGCTGGCCCGATACGAGACGGAGAACGTATACGCGAGCCCCGGAGCCCTCCTCCCCGCCGATGGGAGCGTGCCGGCGACGGGCCGTTTCCAGCGCGGACGGTCCGGCGGCGGCACGGTGCAGGTCTCGGCCGATGGCGCGCACGCCTTCTTCACGGGAGTCGAGTACGACACCGATCCCCTGACCAACGGTCCCAAGAGCTTCGTGGATCGGGTGGAAATCCGGACGGGCGAGAAGGAACGGATATTCGAGGGGTCCAACGACGGCGTGTGGGAGCGGATCACCGCCGTCCTGGACGTGGAGGCGGGAGACCTGGTGCTGGCCCGCCAGAGCCCCACCGAGGTGGAGCAGTCGTTCCACGTCACCGGCCGGGGCGAGACCCAGCTCACCCGCAACGTGGACTACACTCCGGATCTGACCGCGGCGCCCCGGGAACGGTTCGTGGTGGAACGCCCCGACGGGTTCCGCTTCATGGTGAACGTGACGCTCCCTCCGGGACACGACGGCAGCCGCCTCCCGGCCATGTTCTGGTTCTACCCCAGGGAGTACGAGGATCAGGAATCGTACGACGACTCCGCTCGGACCTGGAACAAGAACGCCTTCCCCAACTTCGGGACGCGCTCCATGCAGTACCTGGTGCGCCTCGGGTACGCCGTGGTGGAGCCCGACGCCCCCATCGTCGGGAAGGCCGGGCAGATGAACAACAACTACGAGCACGACCTGCGCAACAACCTGGCGGCGGTCATCGACGAGTTGGACCGCCGCGGCATCGTGGACCGGCAGCGCCTGGGGCTGGGCGGCCACTCCTACGGCGCCTTCTCCACCGTGAACGCCATGGTGCACACGCCCTTCTTCAAGGCGGGCATCGCCGGAGACGGGAACTACAACCGCACCTTCACGCCCCTCATGTTCCAGAGCGAGCGGCGCGTGTTCTGGGACGCCAAGGACACCTACCTGTCCATGTCTCCCTTCATGTACGCCAACAACCTCACCGGCGCTCTTCTCATGTACCACGGACTCCACGACCAGAACGTGGGAACCGACCCGGATCACTCGCCGCGGCTCTTCCACGCGCTGAACGGATTGGGGAAGACGGCGGCCATGTATCTCTATCCCTACGAGGACCATGGGCCGGCCTCCCGGGAGACTCTTCTGGACTTGTGGGCCCGTTGGACTGCATGGTTGGAGGTACATTTGAAGTCCACGGACCAACCCATCATCAGCCAGGAGTAGAAGAGTGCGACCAATCCGAACCAGTTTCCTGCGAGTCGTCGCCGTTTCCGTGGGGATCGCCCTGACCGGGTGTGCCTCCGCGGAAAAGCGTCTCGAACAGGGGATGGAGGAGGAGGAAGCCGGCAATTTCTACGCCGCGTCTCTCCGCTACATCGAAGCTCTGGAGAAGGACAACACCCTCGCCGAGGCGCGCGATCGCCTCATCGCCTCGGGAGAGGCCGCCATCGTCGACTTCATCACGACGTGGGAAGAGCGCACCGCCGCAGGAGACCCAGTGGGTGGTGCGCAGCCCTTCTTCACCGCTGACGGCCTCATCGCGCGTTCCGGGGCGGTGGGAGTGAGGCTCCCTCGCCCCGACGACTATCCGCTGATGCGGAGGGATGCCTTCGATGCCGCCATCGAGCAGCACATGGCGAATGGAGACGACGCCGCGGAACAGGGGGACTGGAGCAGCGGGCAGCAGGCCTACGTGAGGGCCCGGTCCACCGGATACGAGCCCTCTCCGGAGCAGATCCAGGCCAGCGTGGCGGCCGAGACCGTCGCGCTGGTGGACTGGGCCCACGCCGAGGAGGCCGCGGAACGATTCCGCCGGGCGTATGGGCTCGCCGAGCAGGCGCTGGCGTTGAGCGAAGACGTCCCCGACGACCTGGCCGACGCCGCGGTGGCCCTCCAGGACCGCGCGGTGGAGCTGGGCACCCGGGGAATGGTCGCCTTCCCGGTCACCAGCACCGCCGCCGTGCGGGACGTGGCGCGGAGCGACGTGGAGCAACAGCTCGCCGACGTCCTCGAGCTGGAGCACTGGCGGCAGCCGCCGCCCTTCATCGCCGTGGCCGACCCGGTACTGGTGCGCCAGGTGACCCGGCGGTACACCAGGCCCGGCGAGACGCCCCGCCTGGGACTCGTCATGGACGAGATGGGGGCCGAGTTCGGCGCCCTCATCGAACTGGTGGCGCTCACGGCGACGGAAGGGAACGTCCAGCCGAGGACGCGGGAGGCCCGCACGACGTCCGGAGTGGACACGAGCTACGTGGAGGAGAGCGGAACCCTCACGCTGACGGGTGAGGTGCACGTGATCATCGTGGACCGGCGCGGCACCACGGTGACCGAGTTCACCACGCAGGGCTCGGAAGGCGGATCGTTCCGCCGCGGCGTCTACGCCGGTGACGTGAGCGATCTCGAGCTCAGCCGCAACGAGCAACGCCTGTTCGACCCGTCCGTGTTGGATCAGGAGTCCGTCCGCCTCGAGGAGATCGTGGTGGCGGGGCTGGCCAGCCGGGTGGCCGGGCAGGTGTTCCAGCGGGTACTGCAGGAGATCCCGTAACGGATGCGAACGGGGCCGGGGGGAGGCGTCTCCTCCCGGCCCCGTGATCACCGGGAGGCGGTCACCCCCCCGATCGCATGGCGGCGACCAATCGGTCGGCCACCTCTTCGGAAGGGAGCAACCCCGCCGCCGGGAGGCGGCGCACCAGTTCGGCCCACCGCACGTCCTGAGCCTGGGACCGCAGGAGATACGGAATCGCGGATTCCACTTCTCCCGTCGAGGCCAGGGTGATCCCCACCCAGAACGGCGCCTCTCCATCGGTGGCCTCGTCGGGGACGAGTTCCATGGCAGTGCGATACGACGCCATGGCCTTCTCGATCTCGCCGGCGGTGACCCACGCGTCTCCCTGATTCAGAGCATGGTAGGCTCGCTGGAGGAGAACGAGTCGCCGGAGTTCCGCCACGGGTTCGGGGTGGTCCTCCACCCTCAGGTCGAAGCGGCGGTCGTTCCACGGCTTCCCGGTGGACTCAGCCGTCACCACGATGATGGCCGCCGACTGCTTCCCGCGGATGTCGCCGCCTTCGGCCTGGGCCGCCTCCAGCGCCGCCAGGAGCCGCTCGGCCAGATCCCCCTGGGCCGACTCGAAGGCCCGGGCCATGGCATCCCACACGGTGGCGTTCTCCATCATGTTCGCCTGCGTCGAGAACCCTTCCTCCACGTGGTGCCCGGCGGCGAAGATCGCGCTGGCTCCGGTATGGGCGGCCACCCGCCCCTGTGCGTCCACCATGGCCACCTGCCGCACCGCCTCGTCGGCATCGGTGGACACGAGGGCGCGGAGCGCCTCGGGCGCGGACCGCCCCATGCGCATGAGGTCGAGTCCGAGGGGGCCGTACGAAGGCTCCACGAACGACTGGGTGGCCACGGCGCCCACCCCCGCCTCCGCCCAGGGAACGATGGCCCCCACGCTGAACCAGTGGGACTGCACCGCCACCCCCATCTCCCCGGTCTCCGGGTCGCGGGCGACGATGGAATACGTGGCGACGGGCCGCCGGTCGGTGAGTTGCTGGGCGGCGGCCGTCGTGGTGGCGGGACCCGCGCCTTCGACCACGAGAGCGAGTAGAAGAACCGCCGATACCTTGCCTGCACGAAACATGGAAACTCCCTTTCTTCAGCGAGCGACTGGGTCACGTCGAAGACGTGGAGGAATCCTACCGTCCACCCGACCCTCCCGCCACGGACCGATGCACTTGCTCCACCCGCCCCCGGGTCCGACCTTGCCCCCTCCTTCAACCCGTGCCGGAAAGCTCCGCGTCAGCGTCACGCGGGAGTCCTCCGAGGAGAGTCACCTTGCTTCGTCCTCCACCGTCTTCTCCGCCGACCCCGCGCGGCCCGGTTCTCCTAGAGATCGCGGCGCTGACCACCCTCCTCCTCGCCGTGTGGGCACCGGCTCCCGTGTCGGCGCAAACGCCCTTCGCGGGGTATCCCGCGGCGCGCATGGGCGGCTTCTACATGGAGAACTTCTACCTTCCGCCCGGCCCCTCGTCGACGCCGTGGTATCCCGCGTGGCATCCCGACGGCGAGCGCATCGCGGTGGCCATGTCCGGATCCATCTGGGAGGTCGAGGTGGCCACGGGAATCGCCACGGAGATGGTGACGGGACCGAAGTACTATTCCTCGCCGGAGTACTCTCCCGACGGTGGCCACCTCGTCTACACCGCCGATGACCACGGCCGCTCCATCCAGCTCGAGGTCCTGGACGTCGCCACCGGCGCCACCCGCGCGCTCACCGACGACGGCCAGGTCTACGCCGACCCACGGTTCAGCCCCGACGGCACCCGCCTGGCGTACGTGTCCACGCGGCCCAGCGGGTACTTCAACGTCCATGTCCGTGACTTCGCCGACGGGGGGTGGGCGGGCGAGGAGGTGGCCGTGACCTCGGACCACGACTACGGCAAGGACCGCCTCTACTTCGGCCCGTGGGACATCCACACCTCCCCCGCATGGCTCCCGGACGGCCAGGAGCTCCTCCTCGTGTCCAACCGTGACACGCCGCTGGGAAGCGGGAACGTCTTCCGGGTGCCGGCCCGCGCGGGAGGGTTCGAAGACCGCACCGTGGTGCTCCAGGAGCAGACGCTCTACCGGACCCAGCCCCACGTGAGCCTGGACGGGAAACGTTTCGTCTTCTCCTCCACCCGGGCCACCGCCGACCAGTACAACAACCTGTACGTGCAGCCCACGGTGGGCGGCGAGCCCTACAAGATGACCTTCTTCGAGCACGACGCCTTCCACCCCCGGTGGTCTCCCGACGGGGAGTGGATCGCCTTCGTGGACAATGAGCGCGGGTTGCCGCGGCTCCGCCTCCTGGAGACGTACGGAGGGGCGCTGGTGGACGTGGAGATCACCGAACGGCGCTGGAAGCGCCCCATGGGTCGGCTGCGCGTGACCACGGTGGACGCCGACGGCGCACCCACCGGAACCCGGATCCACCTCACGGCCTCCGACGGAAGGTTCTACGCACCCGCGGACGCGTATGCCCGCATAGGGCGCGCCGGAGAGTACCTCTTCCATCACCGGGGAAGCTTCGAGGTGGACGTTCCCGCCGGCGACATCACCATGACCGCGGTGAAGGGATTCGAGCACGAGCCGCGCACCACCACGGTCGTCGTCCGGGAAGGAGACACGGTGGACGTGACCATGCGGATGGAGGCCGTCGTGGACATGGCGTCCCGGGGATGGTTCAACGGCTCCACCCACGTCCACATGAACTACGGCGGGAATCTCCACAACACCCTGGAGAACCTCCTCATGATGTCGGAGGCGGAGGGGCAGGACATCGTGCTGGAGCAGGTCGCGAACAAGGACAATCGCATCCTGGACTACCAGTACTTCGAGCCCGGAGGGGGCGCCCACTCCCTTTCCCGGCCCGATCACGTCCTGGTGGTGGGACAGGAATACCGGCCTCCCTTCTACGGGCACGTATTCATGTTCGGAATGGACGACCACCTCATCTCGCCCTTCACCACCGGGTACGAGGGCACGGCCATCGAGAGCCTGTATCCCTCCAACACGGACATGTTCAGGAAGGCCAGGGCACAGGGCGCGACGGTGGGATACGTGCACTCCTTCTTCAGCGGAGATCCGCTGGAGGGGACTCTGGGGACCGCGAAGGGGTTCATGGTGGACGCGGCCCTGGGCACCACCGACGCCGTCGAATGGTCCATCGGACAGGACGGGTTCGCCCCCCTCTACGCGGTGTGGAACAACGGGTTGAAGGTGACCGTGGTGGGCGGGGAGGACTCCATCAGCGATCTCCAACAGAATCCCCTGGTGGGCTCGGTGCGCACGTACGTGCATCCCCGCGACGGGACGTTGAGCATGGCGGGTTGGCTGGAGGCGCTGCGGGGCGGCCATGCCGTGGCCACTTCGGGGCCCCTGGTGGAGTTCACCGTCGACGGAAGGATCCCCGGCCAGACGGTGGAGACGACCGCGGGCACCCCCGTGACCATCCGGGCGGACGTCACCTCCATCGTCCCGCTGGAGAAGGCCGAATTGGTCTACAACGGTGAGGTCGTGGAGACCTTCGCGTTCGAGGGATCACGCAAGAGCCTGCACGTCGAGCGCACGCTGACACCGGCGCGATCCGGGTGGTACCACCTCCGTGTCACCGGCGCCGCCGAGGACCGGTTCCCCCTGGACGTGAACTACCCGCAGGCCCTCACCAACCCCGTGTGGATCTCGGTGGACGGCGCCCCGGTGCGCGATCTGGCCTCGGCGGAGTACGGGATCCGCTGGGTCGACCGTCTCCAGGAGATGGCGGAGGAGTGGCCGTACTGGCGATCCCGGAAGGAAAAGGATCACGTCTACGGCCAGTTCGAGGAAGCCCGCGACGTGTACCGGAATTTCGCGGCGGAAGCGCGAGGATCCCGCTGAGGAGGGAGCCTACTTCTTGTTGGCCCCTGCGGCGATCTCCAGGCAGCGCTCCGAAAAGGCGTCGGGATCGGTGAGGGCATAGGGCGAGTGCCCGTGCTGGGCGATCCACTGGCGGATCTTGTTCCCGGCCGTGGCCTGACCGAGTTCGTCGAGGCCCTCCGCGACCGCTTCGAGGAACCCCCGGTACGGTGCGATGGCCGCCATCTCGAAGATCTCCTCCCGGGCGCGCGCCTCCTGCCCCGCCTTCCGGGCAGCCTTCACGTACGCCTGGACGTGGCCGATGGCGGTCGCCTCGTGATGGGCCGCCAGATCCAACCAGGTGAGGGTCGCCAGCGTGCGGACGGCCTGGGGGTGGATGCGGATGAGCTTGTTGGCCACCCCGCGCGCGGCCTCACGTTGACCGTCATCGAGAAAGAGGTCGATGGCCCGGCCGTAGTACTTCAAGGCGCGTTCACGGTCACCGGCGCGATGGCAGAGGTCCCCCGCCCTGTTGAGCGGAGTCCCCTGGAACCCTGGACGCGCCTTTCCGAACTCCCTCTCGAGCCTCCGCAACTCCGCTTCGAGCGCGGCAGGGTCACCGGACGCCGCGACCTTCCCGGGAGATCTTCCTCCCGGGGGGGGGTCCTTGGATCCGAAAATCTTCGAAATGAAGTCCACGAGCGAACCGATTCGAGCCGATGATCCGGTGCCCCTTTGGGCACCTGGAGGGGATCTCCAAGCTCAAACTTCCCGGCCCGTTGCGCAATGTCCCGCACATTTTCCCGGGTGCGGGGTGTAAGCTCCCGAGGCGCCCATTCCCCGGATTCCACCGCGCACGCGACCCATGACCCGACGCGAGACCCGACCCGAACACTCCCACCCGGTACCCATCACCGCCTTCGGCGGCCCCTCGTTTCCCGAACGCACGGCGGACCACCGGAGCGAACTGGGAACGCTCTGGGGTGACTTCCGCGTGGGGAGCGAATGGAAACCCCTGCGCCACGTCCTCCTCCACCGTCCCGGCGAGGAGATCCGCTCCGTCACCGACGCCGACGCGGCGCTCATGGCCGCGATCCCCGATCCTGATGTGGTCACCGCGCAGCACGACGCCATGGCCGAGGCATACCGAGCCCAGGGCGTGACCGTCCACTACGTGGAGCCGCCCGTGACGCCGCCACCGAACCAGATGTTCGCGGCGGATCTCATGTTCATGACCCCGGACGGAGCCATCGTGGGCCGCCCCGCCTCCACGGTTCGCGCCGGAGAGGAGCGCTGGGTCGCCCGGAAGTTGGCCGATCTGGGGATCCCGATTCTTCGCACCATCTCCGGCACGGGCGTGTTCGAGGGAGCCGACGCCTTCTGGATGGACCCCCACACGGTGGTGATCGGGCGCGGGTTGCGCACGAACGAGGCCGGCGCCGAACAGGTCGCGTGGACGCTGGACGAGATGGACGTGCAGGCCGTTCTGGTGGACCTCCCCCACGGGTGCATGCACCTCATGGGTGAGATCCGCATCGTCGACGGTGACCTGGCGTGGGTGCGATCCCATCGGGTCCCGTGGAGCGTCATCCACGCGCTGGAGTCACGCGGGTACGAGGTCCACTTCTTCCCCAGCGAGGAGGAGAACGAGCGGGGGATGGCGTACAACTTCGTCACCCTCGGGCCGCGGAAGATCCTCATGCCCGCGGGCAACCCCATCTCCGAGGCGGCCTATCGCGAGCAGGGGATGGAGGTCGTCACGGTGGAGATGTCGGAGGTGGTGAAGGCCGCCGGGGCCGTGGGATGCCTCTCGGCCATCCTCTCCCGGAAGGAGTAGACGGCCCCGGCGCCGCACCTCAGAAGGAGATACCGATTCCGCCCCGCACGGTCCACGCGCGGTTCTTGATGTCGCTGGTGCCCGAGTTGTCGATGGTGAGGAGCCCCAGGTCGTAGAAGACGTCCAGCCCCAAGGTCATGGTGCCGGCGGAGAACTCGGCCCCGGCTCCACCCGCGGCGCCCCAGTCGGCCTTCTTCACGTCGAAGTTCGCCCCGGAGCAGGGAGTGGCCGTGGTCGACCCGGTCAGGGAAACCTGACAGTCGGACTCGAAGCCGAGGGTCGGGCCCACGAGAAGGTGGACGCCCAGGGGCCCGGGCATGTCCGGTCCCAACCGGACCAGGATGGGGATCTCCACGTAGTCCAGGTACCAGGTGGCGGCGCCCAGACCGTCCGTGGTCTGTCCCCCCTTCTCGGTGAAGGACAGCCCCAGATCGAGATCTACGCTCCCCAGGGGGATCACCAATCCCAACCCGTAGTTGAGCCCGTTCTCGGACGCGGCGTTGGTCACGGCATCGCCGGACAGGGTGGATACGTTGACGCCGCCCCTGAACATCAGGCTCTGGGCCTGGAGGGGGAGCGCCGCCAACAACAGGACCACCGGAAGGACGAAGATACGCTTCATGGAACCCACTCCTCGTTCGTGCATGATCGTTGGATCCACGCGCGGCCCCCCATGGGAACCGAGCGCAGTCCCCTATGGGACCACGCCGGGCCACGGAGAGTTCCCCGGCCTCGCCGGAAGGCCGGGTCGCCCGGGCCCGGGAGGGACGGCCCCACGCGTCCCCCCGGTACGCCGTGACTCCACTCCCCATCACCCGGCATGTCGGCGCGGTGGCCGTCGCGCCCTTGACGTACACGGGGCCACCGATTAATAGTTGCGTATGACAACGATCTACGATTTCCATGCCCCTCGCGCCGGCTCGCCTCGTTCCGGAGCGAGCCTCCCCTCCGATCCGACGCTCCTGGACGACGCGCGCCGGCTCTACGACGCGCTGTCGGAAGTCATCCGTGTGATCCAGTTCCGCGACCGGGACCGGGCATGCTGCTACGACGTGAGCGTGAGCCAGTGCTACGCCCTCAAGGCCGTGGTCGACGGCGGGCCACTCACCGTCAACGAGCTCGCGGCGAACCTCTATCTGGACAAGAGCACGGCCAGCCGCGTGGCCAACGGGCTGGTGGAGAAGGGATATCTCGCACGAGCCCGCGATCCGGAGGATGGACGGGTGGTGAGGCTCGTTCCGACACCGGAGGGCGGGAGGCTGTGCGAGCGGATCGATGACGACCTGTCCCGGGAGTACGCCGACCTCCTCTCCGACTTCGACCCCGACGTGAGGGCGGGTATCAACGAGTTGGTCACCCGCCTGGGCCGGTCGTTCGCCGCCCGGGTGGCCGCTTCCGGAGGAAGCTGCTGCGTCACCCGCTGAGGAAATTTCTCTTACGCCGATAGTTGCGCATCACAACCATGAGAACCGAGGAGACCCACGCATGAGCGCCCATACCCAGGACCAGATCCGCGACGCCGTCCGCGACCGGTACGCACGAGTCGCATCCGAGAACGAAAGCTGCTGTGGCCCCGCCCGCTGCGGCGACACCGATCAAGCCCGGGAAACCAGCCAGGCCATCGGATATTCCGCCGAGGAACTGGAGGGGCTCCCCGCCGACGCCAACCTCGGGTTGGGATGCGGCAACCCCACGGCCATCGCGTCGCTCCTGGAGGGGCAGACCGTGCTGGACCTGGGTTCGGGAGGCGGGATCGACTGCTTCCTGGCCGCGCGCCAGGTGGGCTCCACGGGAAGGGTGATCGGGGTGGACATGACCCCGGAGATGATCTCCCGGGCCCGGGCCAACGCCGCTTCGGGCGGATTCGCCAACGTGGAGTTCCGCCTGGGCGAGATCGAGAACCTCCCCGTGGCCGACGGAACGGTGGACGTGATCATCTCCAACTGTGTCCTCAACCTCAGCCCCGACCGCGCCCGCGTCCTCCGCGAAGCCTACCGTGTGCTCAAGCCCGGAGGCCGGATGGTGGTGTCGGACATGGTGTCGGAGCACGAGGTCCCCGAACCGCTGGCCGGCAACCTGGATGCGGTGGCGGCCTGCCTCCCCACTCCGCGTCAGCGGTACCTGGAGGAGTTCCGGGCGGCGGGGTTCGCCGACGCGCGCATCACCCGTGAAAACCCGTATCCCGCCGAGTACGTCCTGGGCGATGCCGGAGTGCAGGCCTTCCTGGCCGCCCACGAGGACGTGCGGGCGGAACTGGAGGCCTTCGCGGGCTCCATCGCCGGAGGGGTGATCGAGGGAACCAAGGGCTGATCCACCGGGAGGCTCCACCCTCCCGCGGAGATCCGCTGGCTGGTCTCCGCGGGAGTGGGTATCTTCGGCCCTTCACCTCATCCGATGGAGAAGGACCATGCTCCGTGCTCGTCGCCGTCCGTTCGTCGTTGCGGCCGTTCTGGCCCTCATGGCTCCGGCGGCGGCCCACCCGGCCGCCGCACAGCAGCACCTCCAGTCCGTCTTCCCCGGCTCCGAGTGGGAGCGGGTGGAACGCGACAACCTTGAAGCCTACGGATGGTCGCCCGCGGCGCTGCGCGACACCTACGAGTTCATCCGCGACAGCGCCAACACCACGGGGCTCGTGGTGGCCGACCGGGGCCGCATCGTCTTCACGTACGGCGACGTGGAGGAGCTCTCGTACCTGGCCTCCGTGCGGAAGAGCATCCTCTCCATGCTCTACGGCTACTGGGTGGAGAACGGCACCATCGATCTGGAAGCCACCATGGCCGACCTGGGGGTGGACGACGTCGGCGGGCTCCTCGACGTGGAGAAGACCGCCACGGTGCACCATCTCATCACCGCCCGGTCCGGAGTGTATCACCCGGCATCCAACGGCGGTGACAACCTGGCGGACGCGCCGCCCCGGGGGTCGCAGGTGCCGGGCGGGTACATGCTCTACAACAACTGGGATTTCAACGCGGCGGGGGCGGTGTTCGAGCAGCTCACGGGCCGGAACATCTACGACGAGGTGCAGTCGCAGCTCGCCGTTCCGCTCCGGTTCCAGGACTGGGATCGCTCGGCACAGAGCAAGTCCGGCGACCTTTCGGTCTCCCGGAATCCGGCGTACCACATGTGGATCTCCACCCGGGACATGGCACGGGTGGGGCTCCTCATGCTCCACGAGGGGAACTGGGACGGGAAGCAGGTGATCTCCCGCGACTGGGCCCGTCGCATCGTGAGCGTGGTGACGCCGCTGGAAGAGATGAACCCCGTGGGCCGCCGCGACGGATACTTCGGGTACGGCTACATGTGGTGGGTGTGGGACGGGCCGCGGGCGGTGGGCCCGTTCGAGGGCGCGTACACCGGCCGCGGCGCGGTGGGGCAATGGATCACGGTCCTCCCGGCCGTCGACCTGGTCATCACGCACAAGACCAACTCCGTCTACGGGCGCACCACGAGTTGGGAATCGTGGCACCGCATGATCGAACTCCTCCTCGAGGCCCGGGGGATCGAGATGCCGGGCCCGTATCCATGGCGCTGATCTTCACGAGACCCGGAATGAGACTCTCCCTCACGGGCCTGGCGGCCCTCCTCGGCGTGGCCGTCTGGACGCCCGCGGCCCAGGCGCAACAGGGCAACGACGCGGGAACCGGCACACCCGACCGCACCTATCCGCTCTCGGTGGAGTCGTCACCCCGCCCGGAGGCCCGGGCGATCCGCACCAACGAGACCATCGTGATCGACGGGCGCCCCGACGAAGCGGCCTGGCGGGACGCGGAAATCATCACCGACTTCATCCAGAGCGTACCGAGCACGGGGATGCCGGGCACGGAGAACACGGTGGTCCGCGTGCTCTACGACGAGAACCGGCTCTACATCTCGGCGGTCTGCTACGAGTCGGACATGAGCGGGATCATCGTGCCCAGCATCGTGCAGGACTTCGAGACCCACGACTCGGACATGTTCGGCGTCACCATCGACACGTACCTGGACCGCCGCAACGCCTTCATGTTCCTGGTGAACCCGGGTGGCGCGCTCAAGGACGGCCAGGTCTACGACAACTCCCGCAACTACAACATCCCGTGGGAGGGGGTCATCGACATGAAGGTGGCCCTCACCGACTCGGCGTGGACGGTGGAGATGGCCATCCCCTTCACCACGCTGCGCTTCGATCCCACGGTGGAGGTGCAGGACTGGGGCTTCCAGTTCTCCCGTCGAATCCGGCGGAAGAGCGAGGACACCTACTGGGCGCCGCTCGCCCGGCGGGAACTCATCCACCGCATGTCCCGCGCGGGCACCATCCGGGGTTTCCGGGGGATGCGGCCGGGGCGGAACCTCTCGGTGAAGCCGTACGGGGTGGGGTCGGCGGCGTCCGGGTCGCTGGAAGCCACGGGGGCGGCGAGCACCGGGTTCGACGGCGGCTTCGACGTCAAGTACGGAATCACCTCCCGGCTCACGGCGGACGCGACCTTCCGCACCGACTTCTCCCAGGTGGAGGTGGACCAGGAGCGGGTGAACCTCACGCGGTTCTCCCTCTTCTTCCCCGAGAAGCGCGACTTCTTCCTGGAGAACGCGGGGACCTTCACCTTCGGTGACGTGAGCGAACGCAACATCCGCATGGGTTCTTCGCTGAGGGACTTCACGCTCTTCCACTCCCGCACCATCGGCCTGGACGGGCGGGGACTCCCCATCCCGATCCTGGGTGGAGGACGCGTGACGGGGCAGGCCGGAGGGTGGAATCTCGGTCTGATGAACATGCAGACCCAGGCCCGGGACTCCACCATCGGCCCGGAGAACTTCACCGTGGCGCGGATACGGCGGAACGTGGGCGGGAACGCCGACGTGGGCGCCATCTTCGTGAATCGGCAAGCCACCGACGGGGCGGGATCGTTCAACCGCAGCTTCGGCGTGGACGCCAACATCCCCATCACCGCGAACCTGATCCTGAACTCCTACCTGGCCGCCGTGGCCGATACGTCCTCCACCGGCGACCACTGGGCGGGGCGGCTCTCGGTGGCGTGGCGGGACCGGGTGTGGGACGCGTCGGCCTTCTACAAGCAGGTGGGCGACGCGTTCGCGCCGTCCGTGGGGTACGTCCGGCGCGCGGGAGTGCGGCACACCTACGCGACGTTGGGTGCCCACCCCACCCCGGCGGTGGGCGGGATATTGGAGGTCAATCCCTACGCCGAGATCTCCCGGATGACGGACCTGACGGGGGTGCTGGTGACCCGAGACCTGGCCGCCGGGCTGGGCGTGGACTTCGAGAACGGGAGCAAGTTCACCTCGTCCTACACGGATCGTTTCGAGCTGTTGGACCGGCAGTTCGTGCTGCGCAGGGATGCTTCGGGAGTCCCCACCGTCGTCGTCCCGGCCGCGGCCTACGACTTCGGCGAGTTCACCGCGTCCTACCAGTCCAACGCGGGCAAGCCGTTCTCGGGAAAGCTCGAGGTCACGCGGGGCGGATACTTCTCCGGCGACCGCACCAGCCTGGGGCTGGGTGCGCTCTGGCGCGTGAACCGGCACCTGGCCTTCGACCTCTTCGCCGACCGGAACACCATCGCCCTTCCCGACACCACCATCGCCGCGGACGTGTACGGGGGGCGGGTGAACGTGGCCCTCTCCACACGGCTCATCACCAGTGCCTTCGTGCAGTACAACGGCGTGACCGACGAGATGTTCTCCAACGTGCGCATCAACTTCATCCACGCTCCGTTGAGCGACATCTTCCTGGTCTACACGGAACGGCGGAACTGGGCGACGAAGGACCGCATCGATCACCTCCTCAGCCTGAAGGTGACCCACCTCCTGGCGTTCTGAGGAGCCGAGCCGGACAGAGAGAAGAGGGGCGGGAACCCATACGGATCCCCGCCCCTCTTCGCGCATCGGCGGTTCAGGTCGGACGCATCGCCTACCGCGACTGCTCCCGCTCGAGATTCAGGGGCGCGATGTCCACCTCCCAGCGGTCGTCGCCCAGGAGGTGCTTCACGAAGTACTCCGCCCGCAGCCAGAACCAGTAGTCACTCATGTTCCCAAAGCCGTGGCGCTGCCCCGGGAAGAGGAAGAAGTCGAAGCGCTTGTTGGCCTTGATGAGCGCCTCGGCCATGCGGATGGTGTTGGCCGGGTGCACGTTGTTGTCCTCGTCGCCGGTGGTCAGGAGGAGGTGCCCCTTCAGATTGCCGGCGATCTGGGGGTTGGTGGCGATCTCGTAGTCGAAGGTGACGGAATCACCCTTGATGACCTCCTTCACCCCGTGGTGCGTCTCCGACCACCACCGGTTGTACACGTCGTTGGTGTGGTTCCCCGCCGATGACACCGCGACCTTGAAGAAGTCGGGATACACCAGCATGGCGGCCGTGGACATGAAACCACCGCCGGAGTGCCCGTAGATCCCCACGCGGTCGATGTCGATGAAGTCGTGCCGGTCGGCCAACTGCTCGGCGGCGGCCTTCTTGTCCGCCAGACCGTAGTCGCGCAGGTTCCCGTACCCGTAGTTGTGGTACCACTTGGAGCGCGAAGGATGCCCGCCCCGGTTGCCGATGGTGATCACGATCATCCCGAACTGGGCCAGCCCCACCTCGTATCGGTTGGTGTTGAAGAACTTGGACACCGACTCCGTCTGCGGGCCGGGATACACGTATTCCACCAGGGGATAGACCCGGGTCGAGTCGAAGTCGAAGGGCTTGTACATGACTCCGTACAGGTCCGTGACCCCGTCGGCCGCCTTCACCGTGAAGGGTTCGGGCATCCGCCAGCCGGCGGCCAGGAGCTGTGAGAAGTCGGCGGTCTCCAACTCCATGATCTGGCGCCCCTGTCCGTCGCGGAGCACCGATGCGGGCACGGTGTTCACCCGCGAGAAGCTCTCCACGAAGAAGCGCGCCGACTCGCTCATGGCCACGCGGTGGTCGAAGTCGCCCGGAGTCAGGAGCGTGAGCCCGGCGCCGTTGGTTCCCACGCGATAGAGGTGCTGATAGTAGGGATCCTCACCCGCCTCGCGCCCCGCCGCCACGAAGTACACCAACCCCGCGGTGGCGTCGATTCCCGCGATCCCCTGGACCGAGTAGGGGCCCTCGGTGAGGCGCCGCTTCAAGCCACCGTCGGCACCATACAGGTAGAGGTGGGCATATCCGTCCCGCTCGGACCACCACACGATGTCACCGTTGGGGAGGCGCCGGGGAGGGCGGGTCTCCTGATAGGTGTTCATGCGCTCCTCGACCACGGCACGGACCTCTCCCGTGGCCGCGTCGGCCACCATGAGGTCGATACGATGCCGATCGCGGCTCATGCGCACGAAGTACATCCGGTCGGACCCATCGGAGAGCCACACCGACCGGCGAGGCTCCTCGGAGCCGTCGTACCGGAACACCTCGTCCGTGGCCACCGACATGCTCTGGTCCTCCCAGGGGTCGTCCTGGACCGTGACCTGGGTGCGTGAGCCGAGGTCGTAGATCACGATCTCGTTCTGGGTGGCGTTCTCCTCGCCCGGCATGTCGTACTTGTAGGTCTCGAGCTCCATCCGCCCGTTCCCGGTGTTGTGGATGACCCAGAGGTCGTCCACCTCACGCTGGTCCGCCCGCACCATGGCGAAGCGGCGGGAATCCTTGGCCCACACGATGGGTGCCCGCTTGCGCTCGCCGGCCTTCTTCGCGGCCTCCTGGTCGGTGTCCCCCCGATCTCCAACCGCGTAGCCGTAGTTCTCGACGCCGTCCGTGGTGAGCTGGATCTCCTCCACCTCCACCTTCATGTCCGCGGAATCGGCCTCGGCGCCGCTCTTCCCCCGACGGGCGTCCAGCACCTGTGCGTACGACGCCGCCGACATCATGAACAGGTTGTGGTTGCGCGCGAAGACGACGGTGTTCCCGTCGGGCGATACGCTCGCCCACCCCGGATGGTTGTCGGGGCCCTCGTAGTCCGCCAGCTCCCTCAGCGCCCGGGTGGACACCGTGTACTCGAAGTGATGGACCTTCTTCTTGGGCTTCGCCCGGGACCGGCGCCCCCCTTCCTCCTCCTGCGTGTCTCCCTCGACCTCCTCGACCTCCTCGTCCTGAGAGGACGTCACGTCGAAGCGCAGCGTGTTGGAATCGATGAACCGGATGTCCTTGATGGGAAGGTGCTGACCATCCCAGGGATCCCGGGTGATGCGCGTCAACTCCGCGGCGATCCGGTCATTGTCGAAGATCTGGCTCCTGGAGCCCGCAACGGGATCCACGATGTAGTAGAACGTTCCGGCGGACGTCTTCCACTCGTACCAGAACCGCTCCCCCCCGGGGATCCACTGGGGGTCCACGGTGGTGGTGTAGACCAGGGCATCGATGTTGTACGGGGCCCACCGCGTGGCCTGAAGGTAGTTGGCCGATCCCGGGCCACCCACGTACCCCGGGTGGTCCGAAGCACGCGACTCCACCTGAGACGAGCCCGGGGTCGGGGAGACGAGCAGGAGAACGGCCGCGGCCAACATCGGGATCCGGGCACAGGGCAGACGAACCATGGGGGTCTCCAGAAGCATTCCGTTTGGACGACGTGGGGATCGACAGCAAGAGAGGCGGGTCCGGCGATTCCGGCAAGGGCACGCCACCATCCGCCCCCGGCCCCACCATTGCCCACCTCGCGGGAGGGAGTGATCATGTGCCCCGTCGCCGGACGAGACCCCGAACACCGACCCTCCCATGATTTCGACCGCCCAACGATCCACCGTCGTCGGTTCGCTCCTGCTCGCGGCCCAGATCTTCGCCGTCACGCTCCCCGTGCTACTCCCTTCCGCCGCCGCGGCCCAGACGCCCGCCGGATCGGTGGATCCCACGGCGGTGCCCCGTCCCGTGCTTCGCGCCCACGCCGCCCGGAGCGCCATCGTCCTGGACGGACACCTGGACGAACCCGACTGGATCGCCGCCGACTCCACGGAGGGACACTTCTGGACGGTCACCCCCGAACAGGGGATGCCGGCGTCCGAGCGCACGGTGGTGCGAATCCTCTACGACGGGAACACGGTCTACGTCGGAGCCCGCATGTACGACAGCGAGCCGCACCTCCTCGTGTCCGCGGGACTCGAGCAGGACTTCAGCGCCCCCGATTCCGACATCTTCGGCATCGCGTTGGACACCTATCTCGATCGCCAGAACGCCTTCGTGTTCGCCATCAACCCCGCCGGGGCGATCTGGGATGCCCAGGCCTTCAGTGACGGAAACAACCTCAACACGGCGTGGGAGGGGATCGTGGAGGTGAGGACGAGCGTGGACGACCAGGGGTGGACCGCCGAGGTCGCCATCCCGGTGACCACTCTCCGTTTCAATCCCGCACCCGGAGGCCAGGAGTGGGGGCTGAACTTCTCCCGGATCGTCCGGAAACGGAACGAGTACTCCACCTGGGCGGCTCTCCCCCGCCAGTTCAGGGCCTTCCGCATGTCACTCGCCGGAACGGTGGTGGGACTCCCCGACTTCCAACAGGGACTCAACCTTCAGGTGAAGCCGTACCTCACGGCCGGACGGAGCGACGGCCGCCTGCGCCCCACCGGCTCCGAGCGGTATGCGGACGGGGGCCTGGACCTCAAGTGGTCCCTCACGCCCCGCATGACCCTCGACGTGACGGCGTTCACGGATTTCTCACAGGTGGAGGTGGACGAGGAGCAGGTGAATCTCACCAGGTTCTCCCTGTTCTTTCCGGAAAAGAGGGACTTCTTCCTGGAAAACGATGGCATCTTCACCTTCTCCGACGTCCGCGCCAGCGGGATCCGCGGTGGATCGGGTCCGGAGAACTTCAAGCTCTTCCACTCCCGGAGGATCGGACTGGCCGACGACCGTAGCACCGTCCCCATCGCGGCGGGAGTGCGCCTGAACGGGAGGATGGGGGGATACGAGATCGGCCTTCTCGAGATGCAGACCCTGGATGAGCGCGGCACCCCGGCCGAGAATTTCGCGGTGGCCCGAGTGCGCCGGAGCGTGCTGCGCAGCTCGGACGTCGGCTTCATGCTCGTGAGCCGCCAGGCGACGTCACCCGGATTCGACGACTTCTCCCGGGCCGCCGGAATCGACGCCAACTTCCGCTTCGACCGATTCCAGGTCAACGCGTACGCGGCCGCCACCGACGACGCCGCTACCGCCGGTGACCGCACCAGCGCGTCGGTACAACTGGGATGGCGTGACCCGGTCCTGGACTTTTCCGTCCTCGGAAAGCATGTGGGTGACGCCTTCGCGCCGGGTGTCGGCTTCGTGAGCCGCACCGGCGTCGACCAGTGGTTCGCCACCGGGGGCGCTCACTTCCAACAACCGTTCGCGGGCGTCACGGAGATCAATCCCCATCTGGACGCGACGGAGTATTACGCCCTTTCGGGGACGCTGGAATCCCGCGCGGTGACACCCGGCCTGACCCTCGTCTTTGCGGATGGAGCCCGCCTGACCGCCCAACATACCCGCAGCTTCGAACACCTCGAAAACGCCGACACGATCCTCGGAATCGAAGTCGTGCCCGGATCCTACGATTTCGACGCGACGTCGGTGACCTTCCAGACGAGCGGGGGACGCCGGGTCTCGGGGTCGGTGGCGGTCACCCGGGGCGGGTTCTTCGACGGAGACCGCCGGTCGGAAAGGGCCTCCGTCACCCTTCGGCCCAACGCCCACTGGTTCTTCCAGGGCTCGGCTCAGCGCAACCGGATCACCCTGGGCGGCCAGCCCCGCAATGCCGACCTGTTCAGCGCTCGCATCCGATACGGCCACGATACGAGGACGTTCCTCTCCACCCTGGTGCAGTACAACCGGACCACCGAGGAACTCATCACCAATTTCCGCTTCAACCTCATCCATGCCCCGCTCAGCGACGTATACCTGGTCTTCTCCGAGCGGCGGGACCTCGACGCCGGGGCGGGGATCCCCGCGATCCTGGACCGTGGAGTGAGTCTCAAGGTGACGCGCCTCGTGCAGTTCTGATTCGAAGGGGAGGGAGGGGAGTCAAGGATTTGTGATCACTTGACGACATTTGGAGTAAGTGCAATCCTACGCGACCACGACTCCCCCCAGCAGGTACATGGACGCTCGACGATCCTCCGAGGATACGACCCACGCCCACGAGCAGAGCCTGGGACGCATCCTCGAGAACTCCCTCAACGAAATCTACGTCTTCCACCCGGAGAGCCTGCGGTTCATCTGGGTGAATGGTGGCGCACGGGTGAACCTCGGGTATTCCCTGGAGGAACTCCAGGAAATGACCGCGGCCGCCATCAAGACCGAGATCGACTCGGCGGAGTTCGACGCTCTCGTCGAGCCTCTCCGGTCCGGCACCGAGAGTCGGGTGGTCCTCGAAACCGTCCACCGGCGTCGGGACGGGTCGCACTACCCGGTTGAGGCACACCTCCAGTTGCTGGAGTACATGGGGGAGCCGGCCCTGGTGGCCATGGTCCTCGATACGTCGGAGCAGAAGAAGCTCGAGGAGGATCAGAAACGCCTCCTCATGCAGCTCGAGTACCAGAAGAGGATCCTGGACGACGCGCAGCGCATCACCCACATGGGGAGCTGGGTCTGGAACATCCAGGACGGGTCGCTGGCGTGGTCCGACGAGATCTACAGGATCTTCGGGCTCGAGCCGCAGGAGTTCGGGGCCACCTACGAGGCATTCCTTTCGTACATCCACCCGGAAGACCGCGACGCGGTCACCTCGGCCGTCCAGAACAGTGTCGAGAGGCGAGCACCGTATGGAGTCGATCACCGCGTGGTCCAGCCCAACGGCACCCTCCGCTACGTCCGGGAGCAGGGAGAGGTCACGTACGACCCGTCCACGGGCGCCCCGCTCCTGATGGTGGGCACGGTCCACGACATCACGGACGCCCGCAAGCAGAGTCAGGAACGGGAACGCCTCATCGGCGAGCTCGAGGCCCGTAACGCGGAGATGGAGCGTTTCACCTACACCGTCTCCCACGACCTCAAGAGCCCGCTCATCACCATCCGCGGGTTCCTGGGTCTCCTGCAGAAGGACGCCCTCGCCGGCGACGAGGTCCGGGTCGCCAAAGACGTCGCGATGATCACGTCCGCCACGGACCAGATGCAGCGGCTCCTGGACGAGCTCCTCGAGCTTTCCCGCATCGGGCGCATCGTCAACGCCGAGGAATCCATCGACCTCAACGAACTGGTCTCCGACGCGGCCGACCTCGTGGCCGGACGCCTCGAAGCGGCGGGGGCGGAGGTCCGGATCGCCCCCGATCTGCCAATGGTCTTCGGCGACCGGCGGCGCATCCAGGAGGTCTTCCAGAACCTGCTGGACAACGCGGCGAAGTTCCTGGGCGACCGGGAAGGCCCGGTCATCGAGATCGGGTCGTCGGGAGACGCCGACGGACGGCCCATCCTCTTCGTGAAAGACAACGGCATCGGGATCGATCCTGCCTACCATGAAAAGGTATTCGGGCTCTTCGAGCGGCTGGACCAGTCCATCGAGGGCACCGGAATCGGGCTTGCCATGGTCCGGCGGATCATCGAGTTGCACGGCGGCCGCATCTGGGTGGAGTCCGAGGGCCCCGGAACCGGCTCGACGTTCCGTTTCCATCTCCCGGAGGCGCCACCGGAACCCGTTCGGGAGAGCCGCAGCGCATGAATGGTGAACAGATCCATGTCCTTCTCGTCGAGGACAACGAGGCTCACGCCGAGCTGGTACTACGGAGCCTTCGGGAGCATCGCGTGGCCAACCGGATCTTCCACGTCTCCGACGGCGCCGAGGCACTGGACTACCTCCACAACCGCGGGGCCTATGCGGACCGACAGGCCCACCCCAGGCCCCACATGGTCCTCCTGGACCTCAGACTCCCCAAGGTGAGCGGGCTGGAGGTACTGGAGCAAATCAAGTCCGACGCCGGGCTGAGCACCATCCCGGTGGTGATCCTGACCACGTCCCAGGCCGAAGTGGACGTGGCCAGCGCCTACCGATGCCGTGCGAACAGCTATCTCGTGAAGCCCATGGACTACGAAAAGTTCATCCAACTCATGGAAGAACTCGGCTACTTCTGGCTCGGATGGAATCAGTTTCCCTGGCCCCCCGGAGCCCACCCCGGACCATCGGGTCGGCTTCCCCATCAGGGCTGAGCGGTATGGGTGAGGTCCCCGTCCAGATTCTCCTGGTGGAGGACGACGCCACTCACTCCGAACTCATCTTCCGGGCCTTCGAGCCGGTAGGGGAATGGGCGGAGATC
>JAOUPR010000120.1 GCA_029879725.1 Gemmatimonadota bacterium
CATCCCCGGATTCGACGCGGACAGCGAGCCCGAGGAGTGGGGGATCATCCTCGACACACTGCGCGCCTCCATCTCCGCCGACTCCCGGCGGTACCACCGGCTGGTGGAGAACATCCGCGGCGTGTCCGAAGAGACCACCACGGGCGTCCACCGGCTCTACGAGATGGAGAAGGCGGGCACCCTCCTCTTCCCCGCCATCAACGTCAACGACTCCGTGACCAAGTCGAAGTTCGACAACCTGTACGGATGCCGGCACTCGGTCATCGACGGACTGAATCGGGCCTCCGACGTCATGCTCTCCGGAAAGATGGCCGTGGTGTGCGGCTACGGAGACGTGGGCAAGGGATGCGCCCAGGCGCTGAAGGGTCAGGGCGCTCGGGTGACCGTCACCGAGATCGACCCCATCTGTGCCCTCCAGGCGGCCATGGAGGGATACGAGGTGAGGCGCCTGGAGAGCGTCATCGAGCACGCGGACGTCTTCATCACCACGACGGGGAACAAGGACATCATCACCGCGGACCACATGGCACGGATGAAGGACAAGGCCATCGTGGGCAACATCGGCCACTTCGACAACGAGATCGACATGGCCGGCATGAAGAAGATCCCCGGCGTGGAGAGGGTGAACATCAAGCCCCAGTACGACGAGTGGGTCTTCCCCGACGGACACTCGGTGCTGGTGTTGGCCGAGGGCCGGCTCCTGAACCTGGGATGCGCCACGGGCCACCCGTCGTTCGTGATGTCGGCGAGCTTCACCAACCAGGTGATCGCTCAGATCGAGCTGGCCACCCGCACGGAGGCGTACGACAAGAAGGTGTACGTGCTCCCGAAGCACCTGGACGAGAAGGTCGCCCGCCTGCACCTGGCCAAGCTCGGCGTGGAGCTCACCGAGCTGACCGAAGAGCAGGCCGCGTACATCGGGGTGCCGGTGGAAGGGCCGTACAAGCCGGACCACTACCGGTACTGATCCCGCCGGCCGGGAAGAGGGAACGGGCGGGGCGCCGACGGCGCCCCGCCCGTCTTTCGTTCACCCCGTGAAGAAGAGCTTCAGCGCGAAGATCACGATGGTGACCGTGACCACCCGGCGGATCCACGCGTGACCCTTGAGGACCACGAGGTGGACTCCCACCTGGGCCCCGAGCACGTTCCCCGCCGCCAGGGCCAGACCCATGGCCCAGTCCACCTTCCCGGAGAAGGCGAAGATGGCCAGAGCGAGAGGCGTGAAGGTGAGCACGAGGGTGACCTTGAGCGCGTTCCCCCGCACGAGATCGAGCCCGGCCGCGGACGTCACCGCCAGGATCACGAAGCCGATCCCCGCCTGGATGAATCCTCCGTAGACCCCCACCAGGAAGAAGAGCGCCAGGAAGCCCCAGCGGGCCCTCCCGGTGGGCGGGACCGTGTCCCCCTCGGTCGGTGCCTTCACGGGGTGCCAGAGCATCCACGCGGTGGCGAGCACCAACACCGCGGCGAGGATCTTCTGGAACGCCACGTCGCCCACCACCACGGCCGCCCACGTTCCCAGGGCCGCGCCCACGAAGGCCGGCGGCACGCCGAACCGGAGCCACGCGGGACTGATCAGCCGCCTGCGGTGGAAGCTCGACGCAGCGCCCACGTTCTGCAGAAGGATGGCCACCCGGTTGGTCCCGTTGGCCACGGTGGCCGGGAGTCCCAGGAAGATCATGACCGGAAGAGCGATCATGGATCCCCCTCCCGCCAGGACATTGAGGGTCCCGGCCACGAGCCCCACGGCGAAGAGGAGGAGAGAGGTGAGGACGGTGTCGGGCACGGGGACGGGCTCCTGGAAGATCGAGCGGAATCGGAGGGCGGAATGGTGGCACCCCGGACCGCCGGAGTCCAGGGGACGTATCCGGCACGACCCGTTCCGCGCTTCCGGAGGATCCGCGCCGTTTCGGGTCCAACGCAAAGGCCCCGCCGCCCGAAGGCGACGGGGCCGAGCGCGCCGGAACTGGGCCCGGCGGGGGCAGGACTACGCGGTCAGAAGCTGACCTGGAAGCCCAGGTTGAAGGTGCGCGGGAGTCCGAGGAAGACCTCGGCGCTGTCGGCATCGTGGAAATCGTCGTCGAGGTGATACCCGTTGAAGGACGAGTAGTCCACCGCGTCCTGGACGAAGCTCGAATTGAACAGGTTGTATACGTTCACGAACAGGCGCACATCCCCACCCTTCCACGCCTTGATCACGTCGCCCAGGCGATGCGAGACATGCGCGTCGAACACTGTGTAACCCGGAGCCTGCCACGGCTGGTTACGCTGCATCACCTCTGTGGCACGGTTGGTCCCTGCCTCGGCCTCACATACACCGCTCTGCCGATCCCCGGTGGTGATGCACCGCGAGGCCGGACTGAACTCGGCGTAATGCCGACCGATCATCCTCCCGACCACGGAGAGGGACATCCCATCCAAGGGGAACACCGACGCGCTGAGCGCCAGCTGCGACTGCGGAGCATCCGCCACCTTGAGATCCCCGATATAGAAGCTGTAATCGATGACCGTGGTCTGATCGGCGGAAACGTACTGCCCGTCCGCGTCGTCCAGGTACTTCCAGAATCCGATGGACGCGGCGGCGTCGACGCGGAACAGATCACTGGGCTGGTAGGCTCCTTCCACCTCGACACCCATGTGACGGGCATCCACTCCGAACAGGCGCACGAGACCGTCCTCACCGGCCCCGTCCAGGTTCCGGACGAACAGGTTGAACGTCCGGTCCCGCCATGTCGTGTGGTAGAGATTCAGATCGAACGACACCCCCGTGCCCGATCCCCGGTAGTTCAGCCCGGATTCGAAGGAGAGGAAGCGCTCGTTCTTGGGATCGTCCAGAATGGCCGCATCGGCGTCACTGATCACCCCGTCGAACACCGGCACCTTCGAAACGTATCCCGCGTTCCCGAAGACCGACCACTCGTCGGTCACGTTGCGGCGGGCGCCTCCCTTGACCTGGTAGCCCGTCATGTTCCCGCTCGAGAGCGTCAACTCCTCGGCGGACCCCGGCGCCGCGCGGCGGAAGTGATCGGTGTAGTTGTACGCGATCTGCGACCACCCGGCCATACCGTAGAACGACCCGTCGGCGTCGGACTTCTCCGCCTGTACGTAGGCGCCGATCCAGTCCACCTCGTTCGTGTTGTCGTAGTCGATCTTCTCCCCGAGGCCACGTTGCTCGTTCGTGGTGAACTCGTTCGCGTCGTCGAGATAGTACGCTCCTCCGAGGAGGTCGCGAACCTCCCGGTAGTGGTCGATGGAAGCAGTCCGCCAATCCACGCCCACCTCACCGGTGATCCCCGAATCGAAATCCTTGCGAAGCTTCGAGATGGCCCCGATGGTCCACTGGTTGTTCACCGAGTTCCGGAGGATCCCGCGGGAACCGGTGGCGTTGGCTGCGTTCCGGGCGATGGTGGCGTCCCAGTCGGCGAAGCGCTGCCCGAGGCCGTTGCCGTCGACATCGTACGCGGCGTAGGCCCACCGGAGCGATCCGAGCGTGCCGGACCCGCCGCCGTTCCCCCCGGAGTAGTAGGTCACGGTGGACCAGGTCATCCCGTTCCCCAGGTAGGAGTACCAGTTCAGGTTGACCTGGGGCTTGTGGAAGTAGTTCTCCCGCTCGTTGATATACCCTTCGGCATGGCGGTCGAAGGGACCGCCGCCACCGGGTCCGGTGCTCGAGTACTGCTGACCCGTGTAGGACGTGCTCACGGCCCCTACGTTGGGGCTCCACGTACGACCAGCCTCGGGGTACCGGGCGAGCGCGGCCGCATCGTACCCTTCCAGTGAGGCCGCGTAGTCGGAGTTCAACTGACCGATGTTCAGCTTGTACAGGTTCTGCCCGTGGCGCTGCGGAGCGCCGACCGCGTAGAACTCCAGCCGGTTGTTGGGACTCACCTGGTACGACGATGCGAAATAGTACGCCCATGCGTCGGTCCAGGCGGAGTGGTTCCCCTCACCCACACCGCCGTCGTAGATCCCGTTCCCCGTCTTCCGGACCACCGCGCCGGACACGGCGAGGCCGTTGTTCTCTCCCGTGTTGAAGAAGATGGACTCCTTGAGGAATCGTCCCGATCCGAACTCCTGCTTGTAGGTCACGCCCGCCTCCACCGACGTGGGATCGGTGATGACATTGAGCGTGCCTCCGATGGACGGAGTGGCCAGATTCACGGCGCTGAGCCCCCGCTGGAGCTGGATGCTCGTGGAAGCGTCACCCAGTCCGTCCCAGTTGGACCAGTAGACCCACCCGTTCTCCATGTCGTTGACCGGCACGCCGTTGATCATGACGGCGGTGTTCCGCTGGCTGAACCCGCGGACGTTGATGCGCGCGTCGCCGGCGCCGCCTCCCTGGGCGGTAGCGTACACGCTGGGCGTGACGTTGAGGACCAGGGGGAGGTCACGGGAACCGAGCTGGTTCTGGATCTGCACCTTGTCGATATCGCTGTACGCCACCGGTGTCTTCCGCTCGATGGCGCGGGAGGCGAAGACCTCGATGGCGTCGATGGCGATGGCTTCCTGGCTCACCCGGAAGTCGATTGTGCGGGTCTGACCGGCCTCGAGCATGATCCCGTCCACGGCCTGGAGACCGTAGCCGATGATGCGCACTTCGACGCGGTAGGGGCCGCCGGCGCGAAGACCGACGACGATGTAGCGGCCGTCGGCCTGGCTCAGGGCACCGGACTGACGTCCCGTGACCTGATTCACCACCACGACCTGTGCGCCGGAAACGCCCGCTCCGCTGTCGTCGGTGACGCGGCCGGCCAGCGTGGCCGGCGTCTGCGCCGCCAGGTCGCTGACGGGCGCCAGAAGCGCGGTAATCGCCAGGAAGCGAACGAAGGATCTGAATCTCATGGGTGAAACCTCTCTGGTTGGGAAGTGTGACGGGCCCCCCCGGGAATTCGACTTCAGCGCTCAACTTGTCATGATCGCAGCACGACCGCAACGGAAACATCTGGCGTCGTAAACCGAACCAACGCGCCCCCGCGACCCGGCGCGCACGTCTTCTTGCTGGAAGGGGATGGAACGGTGCAGGTTCTCTCCAACCCATCGCATCAGGAGACACGAAATCATGCCCAGGACCCAGGCACTGTCCCGGCAGTTGGTCTGCCACTTCGCACTGTACGCGCTCGTAGCACCCTCCCTGTCCGCCCAGTCCCTGGGAGAAGGATTCGACGCGTACGTCCGTGCCGCGGTGCAGGAGTGGGACGCCACGGGGCTCGCCATCGCCGTCGTGAAGGACGGAGAACTGGTCTTCGCCGACGGGTACGGCGTGCGGAACCTGGAGACGGGTGGACCGGTGGACGAGCACACGCGCTTCGCCATCGGTTCCACCACCAAGGCGATGACCGCCGCCGCTCTGGGGATGCTGGTGGACGAGGGAAAGGTCGCCTGGGACGATGCCGTGACCGACTACCTCCCCTGGTTCGCCGTGGACGATCCATACCTGACCCACGAGCTCACCATCCGGGACCTCCTCACACACCGGGCGGGGATGGGAAACACCGACGTCCTCTGGTACGAGCGCGACACGACCACCCGGGAGGTTCTCGGAAAGATGGCGCGCATCCGACCCGCCTATTCTCTGCGGTCGTCCTTCATCTACCAGAACCTGATGTACGCCGCGGCGGGAGAGGTGGTGGCCGGGGTGTCGGGAATGCCGTGGACCGAATTCGTGCGGACTCGGATCTTCCAGCCCCTGGGGATGGACGAAACGGTGCCGCTCCTCTCCGAGGCGTCGGGCGGAATCAACGTGGCCGACCCCCACGACCGGGTGGAGGGGCGGACCGTACCCATCGGGAACGCCTCGGTGGACCCGGTGGCCGCGGCGGGATCCGTGTGGTCCAGCGTGTCGGACATGTCGCGGTGGCTCCGCTTCCTCCTGGCGGAAGGTGTGACCCTCTCGGGGGAGCGACTCCTGGCCGACAGCACCGTCTCGGAACTCTTCCGGCCACAGACGCTGGTCACGCCGGAAGCCTTCTACCCGACCCGGGAAGTGACACGTCCGGACTGGATCACCTACGGGCTCGGTTGGTTCCAGCACGATTACCGTGGACACAAAGTGGACTTCCACACGGGGAGCATCGATGGCATGGTGGCCATTGCGGGGCTGATCCGTGACCTGGACCTGGGGGTGTACGTCCTGGCCAACCGGGATCACGTGGAGGTGCGCCACGCGCTCATGTACCGTGCCTTCGACCACTTCCTGGAGGGCACGCCCCGCGATTGGAGCACCGAGTTCAAGGTGCTCTACGACGGGCTTGCCCGGGCGGCGGCGGAACGGGAAGAGCGTTCGCTGGCGTCCAGGATTCCCGGAACCTCACCGACCTTCCCGCCGGCGCGATACGTGGGGACGTACGCGGACCCCGTGTACGGATCCCTCACCGTCACCGAGTCCGGAGGCCGGCTCCGGGTGGACTGGGGTCCGGGTCAGGTGGGCACGATGGAGCACTGGCACCACGACACGTTCCGGATCTCCTGGGAGGCGAAGTGGAGGGGGTCCGCCCTGGTCACGTTCCAGCAGGGTGCCGACGGTGGGATCGCGTCGGTCACCATGGGGCGGATGGTGCTGGGCCGTACCCCCTGACGCCGTCAGTCCAGATCGTATCGAGCCACGCAGTCCGGACAGAGGCTGTGGGAGAACTCGGCGCTGGATCGATCCCTCACGTAGACCTCGACCGGCCTCCAGTCGCCGACCTCGTCGCGGATCTTCTTGCAGTAGGCGCAGATGGGAAGGATCCCCCGGAGCGTACGGATCTCCTGGAGCGCTTCCTGGAGTGAGACCCGGAGCTTCGTCTCCTCGGCGAGGTGAGCGTGCTCGGTCCTGCGCGAAAGCTCGATGTAGCCGCTGAGGAGGAACCCCATCACGTTGGCGAGGGCGAACGACACCAGCACGACCACGGGCGTCAGAACGCCTTCGGGCTCCTTCACCGTCAACAGCATCGCACACGCCCCGACACTGAGGACGGCGGCGGGGAACAGCTGGCGGTAGGGTTGGGTGCGCGCGCCGACGTAGAACGCCAGCACGGCGAGGACCTCGATGATGGCGTTCCCGGTGTACGTGGGGGGACGCGTCGAGTCCACGGCGAGGAGGGTGGCGGCGACCAGGAGGAGGAACACCAGGAGCAGACGATCATACCCCTCCGCCGTCTTCGCGCGGGAAATGAGGAGGACGTTCATGATCCCCAGGAGTGCCCACGCGATCCGGATGGCCGCGACCCGGGCGAAGGCCCCGGACCACCCGAAGAGGGCATAGTCCGAGACGAGGAACACAAGACCCACCGGAATGACCAACGCGGTGACCACCGCCGCCTGCCGCTGGTCCCGGGAGAGCACGGCGCGGCGGAAGCGAGATTCCTCATCAGGATCCGAGAACCGGAACCTGGAGACCTGGGATCCTTCGAGCATATTCCTTTCCGACTCGTCCCGAACGGACCGCGGCGCCCCGGACCACCCCGAGGTCCGAAGCGCCGCGTCCGCCGATCACCACCCGGGATTCGAGCCTACTGGACGGCGTTGATCATGTCGAAGATGGGGAGGTACATGGCCACGATCATGCCACCCACCACCACGCCGAGCACCACGATCATGACGGGCTCCATGGCGGAGAGCAGGGCTTCGACCGCCGCGTCGACCTCTTCGTCGTAGAAGTCGGCGATCTTGGTGAGCATCTCGTCCAAGCCACCCGTCTGCTCACCCACGTTGATCATCTGAACCACCATGGGTGGGAACACGCCGGACGACTTGAGCGGGCCGGCGATGGTCTCACCCCCCGCGATGGAGGCTCGCGACCCCATGACGGCGTCA
>JAOUPR010000069.1 GCA_029879725.1 Gemmatimonadota bacterium
GGGCCGGGATCCTCCACGACGAGGCGGCGGCCGCCGCCTTCCTCAGCGGGAGCTGGGGTGCCACGGCCGTGCGCGGTGAGGCGTCCCTTCGCCCCCATCCCCGGGGGGGGACGGCCGTCCGCACGGCGCTGGGAGTGGACCGGCGCTTCTCGCCGGGAGGGAGGGATCTCTACGTCATCCTGGAGTACATGCACGACGGCTTCGGTGTGGGGAACGTGTCGAATCTACTTGAATTGGTATACTCCAAGCCATTCAACAGGAATGAGATGCAAACCATGGGCTCGAACGTATCCGTGGCACAGGCGAGCCTCCAGCTCCACCCCCTCGTGGGCGTGGACGCTCTGGTCCTGACGAACCTCAACGACGGGAGCGCCCTCGTGGGACCGGGTCTCACGTGGTCGGCCTCGGGCTCGATCACCCTTCGCATCGGGGCCTTCGCCGGCACGGGAGCCGACGACACCGACCCACTCACGCCCTCCTTCGCATCGGAGTACGGCGCGGTCCCGGAGATCGTGTACGGAAGCCTTTCCTGGTACTTCTGAGCGTCCCGGAGGAACCCTTCGGCTCCCCGCCACGTAGGGTACTCACGACGGACGAACGTACAGGGAGGAACCCCATGGCGAAGAACCGAAGAGGTCAGGCCCCCAGGGACCGCAAGCGGCCGTTTCGGGCACCCCAGCCCCCGTGCACCCCGAAGCCCCCCACCGTGCCCCCACCCCCCCGCCCGCCGGACCCGGGCTGCGAAACGGGACCGGATCCGATGAAGCTTCTGAAGCTGGGGCGCCGGAAGTAGCTCGCCGACGGCGGCGTCACCCCGCGCCCACGTCGTGCTCCATGACGAAACGCGTCAGGCCGGCCACCGTGCGGATGCGCAGCTTGGCCATCACCCGCTCGCGGTGCGACTCCACCGTGCGGGGGCTGATCCCGAACTCCTCGGCGATCTCGCGGTTCGTGCATCCGTCGGCGATGCGGACCAGCACGTCCCGCTCGCGTTCCGTGAGGGAATCGAGGCGGGAGCGCTGTTGCTCGCGCTCCAGTTCCTCGCGGACACCGAGGCTGAGTTGCTGACTCACGCGGTCGGCGAAGTACTCCCCTCCGGCCAGCACCGCTTCCACGGCATTCCGCAACTCGCCGGGCCCCACGTCCTTGAGCACGTAGGCGTCGGCCCCGGCCCGGACCGCCTCCAGGACGTATTCCGGGTTGTCGTGCATGGACAGGATCAGGATCCCCACCTCGCTCCCGGACTTCCTGAGTACCCGCGCCACCTCGAGTCCGGTCATGGTGGGCATGGTGATGTCGAGAACCAGGAGGTCCGGGTCGTGCGCCTCCACCAGATCCGGAACGTCCACACCGTCCGCTGCCTCGGCCACCACCTCCAGCCCGGGGATGTTCTCAAGGACCAGGCGGATCCCCTGTCGGACCACGGTGTGGTCGTCGGCGATGATCACGCGAGTCGTCTTCTCCACGAACCCTCTCCTCTCGTTACGAAACCGTTCGATCCCTGGAAGGAACCCACACATGGACCTGAGCGCCACCCCCGTATCCGGTCCCCAACCCCACCCATCCGCCCACCGCGGTGATCCGCTCCCGCATCCCGGCGAGCCCACCCCGGGACCGGCCCAGGGCCGCCTCCCCACCGTCGTCGAACCCCTTCCCGTCGTCGGTCACGGTGAGGTGGACCCCTCCTTCGTCGGTCTCCAGGGCGATCTCGACGGTGGTGCACGCTCCATGGCGCAGCGTGTTGGAGAGAGCCTCCTGGAGGCTCCGGTACAACGCCAACTCCGCGTCGGGAGAAAGCGGGGGAAACGACCCGGTGGCCTCGAACTCGATGTCCAGGGGATTCAGGGTGCCGAAGTCCCGCACCAGCGCCCGCAACGCCGGGAGGAGCCCCAGATCGTCCAGCACCGTGGGGCGGAGGTTCCGGGTCACGTCCCTGATGCTGCGGATCCCCTGCCCGACCAGGGATCGGGCATGGTCCAGGGAGGCGACCATCCCCTCGTCCCCCTGCTCCCGGAGGAGGCCCAGCTGCATGTTCACCGCGGCCAGGACCTGCGCCGTCTCGTCGTGGAGCTCCCTCGAGATCCTTTCCCGTTCCTCCTCGTGCTGGCGGATCATGCGGGACTGGAGGTATTCGAGCTCGTCGGTGCGGTTCGCCAGGGAGTCGTACAGCTCCTCGTTGGCCAGGGCGGCGCCCACCTGCTGGCCGAATCCCACCAGGAACGAGGTGCTCAACGCCGCGAACGGATCCCGCGCCTCTCCCACCACCACCAGTGCCCCGGCGAGTTCTTCGCCGCGCAGAATGGGAAGCGTCGCCGTGTACGGGTGGGGCCAGTGGAGGCTCACGTCGGCGTCTCCCGACCCCTGGAGCACCTCGGGGACCCGGGTGGATGCCATGGCCTCCACCGCGGCCCGGGCGGCGGGAGGGAGCCCCTGGCGCGGCCACAGAGCGCACACGCCGGCGCCGTGGATCACGGTCCCCGGCGCCTCCCCTCCCATGAGGTACAACGCCGCGCCATGGACGCCCCTCAGCGCCAGCGCCCGGCGCACCACCGCCTCCACGACTCCGTCCGAGCCCCTCCGCTCGCGCTGGAGCTCTCCCGACAACGACGTCAGGGTACGCAGCCCTTGATCGAGATCTTCGAGGACCAGGAGGAGGATCCCCGCGCCGATCCCGAGCTCGAAGAGGAGGTCCAGGTAGTATCCCCACGGATTCCAGACGCCCCGCGCCCGGAGGAAGGGATAGTCCAGGTGGTGCAGCGCCCACAGGAATAGCACCATCGCCAGGCCACGCGCCGCGGGCGATCCCACTTCACGGTGATATCGGTAGAGCGCCCACCCCGTCCAGGCCGTGGCCACGCTCAGGAAGAGGACGGTGGGCCCCGCCGCCAGGAAGAAGTTGTCCAGACGGTAGATGGCTCCGTACGACCACGCCGGCGGAAAGAGCGCCACAAGGAGATAGCGGCTCTTCCACACCACGCCGCGGGAGAACACGAGCGCCGCCCAGAGGAGCGCCAGGGCGGTCCACCCCGTCGTCACCTGGTGCCAGTACAACCACCCCCACGCCCCGGTGTGGAGGAAGGTGATGATCGCGCCCAGGCGCGTCGCGTACACCACCCAGGCCAGCGCCCACCACCCGAAGTACGGCTTCCCGTAGCGCCGGTGGAGGATGACGCACAGAATCGCCAGCCCCAGGGTCACGATCCCCTGGAAATAGGCGGCTGCCACCTCGCTGGTGGCCGCGATGGGAATGGACAGATCCATGGTGGGAAGATCCCAGGAGTCGGCCCGGGAGGCAATCACCGGACCCTGGCCCTTGCCTTTCAGGGATTCCCCGACGATCCTCTGCACCGAAATCCCCACAGAGGGGTGAAGCGGACCTGGATATTTTTCACTCGAATCCATCTTCGCCGCAAAGGCACAGATTCCATGAGCGTAGCCCCCATCGACTCCATTCCCGCCGAAATCGGCCTGGCCACGCGCGTGGCATTGTTGGGAACGGAAGAGGCGTTCAGCTTCGGCGCACGCATCCGCCAGGTGGAGGCGGAAGGCGAGCGAGTGATCCGGTGCAACCTGGGTCAGCCGGATTTCCCCCTCCCCAGGCACATCGTGGCCGAGGTCGTGCGTGCGCTGGAAGCCGGGATGACCACCTACTGTGATCCCCAGGGACTCCCCGAGTTGCGGGCGACCATCGCCCGCGAGGTCGGTGGAAGCCGGGGGATGGACGTGGACCCGGAGCGGGTGGTGGTCTACCCGGGCGGGCGTCCTCCCATCGGGTTCGCCCAGCAGGCGTACTGCAATGCCGGAGACGAGGTGGTCTTCCCCACCCCGGGATACCCGCTCTTCGAGTCCTTCGTCCCCTACGTGGGCGCGGTTCCCGTCCCGCTTTCGCTGAAGGAGTCGCGCGGGTTCTCCATCACCGGAGAGGATCTGGCGGCCGTCCTGTCGGAGCGCACCAAGCTGGTGTTCCTGAACTTCCCCTCCAATCCCACCGGAGGCGTCGCGTCGCGGGCCGACCTGGAGGACATCTCCCGCGCCTTCCTCAAGCACGCGCCCCCGTCGGCCCGGCTCTACTCCGACGAGTCCTACGAAGCCATCGTCTTCGACGGCGAGGAGCACATCTCCCTGGCTTCGCTCCCCGGGATGGAGAGCCGGACCATCGTGGCGTCGGGAGTGTCCAAGACGTACTCCTGGACGGGCGGGCGCGTCGGGTGGGCCATCTATCCCACCGTGGCGGAGGCCAAGGTCCACCGGAACCTGAACATCAACTACTTCGCCTCGCTCCCGCCCTACAACCAGATGGGCGCGAAGCTGGCCCTGGAATCCGACGAGAGCGCGCCGGCCATCCGGGAAATGGTGGAGGCGTTCCAGCGCCGGCGTGACCTGGTCGTCACCGGGCTCAACGAGATCGAAGGAGTCCACTGCCAGAGCCCCAAGGGGGCGTTCTACGCCTTTCCGAACGTGGCGGGTGTCCTGGAGGAGCTGGGTGCCCTGGAAGCGTTCCGGGCACTCGACCCGGAGGTACGGCGGCGGTCGAGCCCGGCGACGCTCTTCCAGCTCTTCCTCCTCCATCGGTACCGGGTGGCCACCATGGATCGGCGGTCCTTCGGGATCCAGGGGAGCGACGGACAACACTTCCTGCGCCTCTCCATCGCCACGGGAGACCAGGAACTGACCGCCGCCGTGGACCGCATCGCACGGGCGTCCCGGGACCGCGAGGGATTCCGGTCCTTCCTGGCGTCCGGCGTCCGACTGACGCCGTGAACCATCCGAGCCCATTCATCGAGCTATACGGGGAGTATCCATGAGTCGAGCCTTCGGCCCTCGCCGGGCGGAGTGGATCGAGGTCACCGAGCCCGCGGACATCGCGGCCGGAGACGTTTCCGTCCTGGAAGAGTACGACCTGGTGTACCGCACGCTGTGCGCCGTCCTCTTCAACTACGCCCAATCCGGGCATCCGGGCGGATCGGTGTCCTCCGGGCGGATCGTGACCACGGCCCTCTTCGACGTCATGAGCTACGACATCGGAGATCCCGTCCGGAAGGACGCGGACATCCTGTCGTACGCGGCCGGGCACAAAGCGTTGGGGCTCTACACGATGCTCGCGCTGCGCGACGAGGTGGTACGCATCGGAATGGGAGGACTCCTCCCCGGAAAGACCGAGCACCGCCTTCGCCTGGAAGATCTCCTCGGGTTCCGCCGGAACCCCTCCAACAGGACGCCCCTCTTCCTCGAATTCGGCTCCAAGGCGTTGGACGGCCACCCCACCCCCGCCACCCCCTTCGTGAAGCTCGCCACGGGGGCCTCCGGGGTGGGAATGGGAAGCTCGCTGGGTCTGGCCATCGCGGCGGCGGACTACTACGGGCCCGATGCACCCAGGGTCCACATCATCGAAGGCGAGGGCGGCCTCACACCGGGCCGTGCGTACGAGGCCGTGGCCATGGCCGGGGCTTCGGGACTCTCCAACGTCATCTGCCATCTGGACTGGAACCAGGCTTCCATCGACTCCAACCGGGTGACCCGGGAGGGAGGCGCGCCGGGCGAGTACGTCCAGTGGGATCCCATGGAGTTCTTCTACCTCCACGACTGGAACGTCCTGGAGGTGGCCGACGGGTTCGACTTCCGCCTGGTGGCCGCGGCCCAGCGCAGGGCACTGCGGATGGACAACGGACAGCCCACGGCCATCGTGTACCGTACGGAGAAGGGCTGGCGGTACGGAATCACCGGAAAGAAGTCCCACGGCGGGGGCCACAAGCTGTGCAGCGACGATTACTACGAGGCCGTCGCTCCCCTCTTCGGGAAGGGTGGCCCCGCCCTTCCCCACTGCGGTGCCGACGGGCAGCGGTGTAGAGGATTCCAGTACAAGGACCAGGTGGAAGGGTGCTACTGGCAGACCCTCCTGCGCGTGCGCGCCCTCCTGGAGGGAGAGTACCGCCCCATGGCCGAGGCCATGGCCGCAAGGGTGGGAGCGGCGGGAGAGCGACTGGAGTCGCTGGCGCGGGGCCCCCGTGAGGGCGCCCCCGACGTGGAGCGGATCTACGCCGCGGCCACGCCCGACTCGCGTCCGGACGAGCTCGAGTTGGAGTTCGGCTCCCAGGTTCCCCTCCGCAAACAACTCGGCGACGTTCTCGGCTATCTCAACCGGGCCAGTGGCGGAAGCATCCTCATCGGAGCGGCGGACCTCCTGGACTCCACGGCGGTGTCCGGCACCGCCAAGGGATTCCCCGGGGGCTTCTTCCACTTCGGCGAGAATCCTGGGAGCCGGACCCTCACCGTGGGAGGGATCTGCGAAGACGCGCTGGCCGCCACTCTGTCCGGCGTCTCGTCGTTCGGAGCCCAGGTGGGAGCCGGCGCGTCGTACGGCGCGTTCATCGCCCCACTCGGTCACATCGCGTCCCGTCTGCACGCCATCGGGAACCAGATGCGCCGGGAGGTCGAAGGACACGACGCCCCCTTCCACCCCTTCGTCCTCATCTGCGGCCACGCCGGGATGAAGACCGGGGAGGACGGCCCGACCCACGCGGACCCGCAGGCTCTGCAACTCCTCCAGGAGAACTTCGTCCGCGGAGCCATGGTCACGCTCACGCCGTGGGAGCCTCAGGAGGTGTGGCCCCTGACGGCGGCGGCGTTCCGTGCGCGCCCGGCCGTGATCGCTCCCTTCGTGACCCGTCCGGCCGAACCGGTGCTCGACCGGGAGGAGCGGGGGCTCGCCCCCGCCTCGGAAGCGGCGCGCGGGGTGTATCGGCTACGGGCCGCCTCGGGAAGACGGGACGGCACGCTGGTGCTCCAGGGATCCGGCGTGGCCTATGCCTTCGTCCAGGAGGCCCTCCCCATGCTGGAGGCCGACGGCGTGGATCTGGACGTCTTCTACGTGGCGAGCCTCGAACTCTTCGACCTCCTGCCCCTCGAGGAGCAGCGTCGGATCTTCCCGGAGGCGCAGGCCATGGAAGCCATGGCGGTGACCGGATTCACCCTCTCCACCACGTATCGGTGGATCCGATCGGACCTGGGCCGGACTCATTCGCTCCATCCCTTCATGAAGGGGCACTACCTGGGGAGCGGACCCGGAGAGGTCGTCATCCACGAGGCGGGGCTGGACGGAGAAGGCCAATACCGCGGGATCAAGGCCTACCTGGACGCGCGCTCGCGGGACCGCTGAAGACGCCGACGAGGCGCCGGGGCTCGGTACCCCGACCGGCTCCATCGCTCCGGCGCTCTCGGGAAGCCGCCCCGGCGATACCCCACCCCCTGCGGTGAACGGGATATCGTCCTACATTGTCGGGCGTCATCATCCTACAATCGTGACTCAAGGGCACCGACCCTCGGGCCGAAACTACCTATGTACGCGAGAGTCCCTCCCGAGCCTCGTACCGGTGGGTTCGGGTACCCCCGTTCTCGCTATCGTCCGCCAAACATCTCATGCGATCACCCGGACTTCTTGCCCAACTCGTAGACCCCGACCTCGTCACGCAGAAGGTGGCCGAGTCCGTTCTCGACCGAATGGGGATGACCCTCATCGTGGCCCCCGATCTGGGGATCGCGCGGGATCAGCTCCGGGCGAATCCGGTGGACGTGATCCTGGCGGAACGGTTTCTCCCCGACGGCACGGCCATCGACCTCCTCGAAGAGATCCGGATGTCGATCGTATGGAACGACATCCCCCTCGTGATCCTCAGCGCCGACCTCTCCCGGGAGTTCCTCGCGCAGTGCGGAGGGCTGGGCGTGGAGAACTTCATCTCCAAGCCCCTGGACGCGCCCACCCTGGATGCGGAACTCTCCAAGATCCTCGGTCAGGTGCCCCGGCGGTGGGAGGAGGAGCCCGAGAGCCTCAGACGGCTGGGGATGAACCGCAGCCAGTTCGAGAACGTGCTACGACTGGCCCGCGACGAGCTGGTGACCATCCGGAGGGAACTCGACCGACCGGAAGCGCTGCTCGGCGACACCCCGGGCCGCCTGGTCCTGCGGGTCAAGAGCATCGCCCTCAACGTCGGCGCCTTCCGCCTGGGCCGACTCATGGACCTCGTCTGGTCCACCTCCATCCACGCCGACGACATGCACGTGGTCCGGGTCGCCCTGGACGGCGGCATCCAGGCGTTCACCAACCGTGTCGGCGATCAGGGCGCTCCGAACGGTGGCGGAAGAGCGTCGAACCTGGCGTTCCGCTGATTCCGGCCCCGCCCCCCCTCCGCATGAGCTCCTTCTCCGACTCCCAGGTGGTCCTCGTCGTCGATGACGATCCAGTGGCCCGTGAGATCCTCGGCATCCTGTGCGTCCGACGAGGGTATCAGCCCGTCTTCGCGCACAGTGTCGAAGAGGCGGCGGAGAAGTTGTCGGCGTACCCGGTGGACATCCTCGTCACCGATTCCGCGCTCCCCGACGGCTCCGTGCTCCCCCTGGTGAAGATGGTTCGGTCCACTTTCTACCTCATGGCCATGCCCATCATCATCCTCAGCCGCCAGAGCGGGATCGACGACCTGCCCGAGATCACCGGCCTGGGGGTGGAGCGTGTGCTCCAGAAGCCGGTCGTCGCCGCCGATGTGGAAGCGGCTCTGGTCCACGCCTTCGAAAAGGCCCCGCCGCAGTGGGAAGGCGAGTCGGAGGTGCGCCGGCGCCTGGGACTGCGGCGGCACGAACTGGCGGACCTCCTCTCCTTCCTCAAGACGGAGCTGGTGGAGGTCCGGTCCCGGGTCTCGGAAGCCCGGATTTCCGGTCGGGCCGTCGACGCGGAGCTTCGCTCCCTCATCCTCCGCACCCGGAGCGCGGCCCTCAACGTGGGCGGCCATGGTATTTCACGCCTCCTGGACATCTTCACCACCGGAAACATCGGCGCAGAAGACATGGGAGTACTGGATGAGGCCCTCTCCCGGGCCATCCACGCCCTCACCCTGAGGCTGGGAGAACCGACAGTCGGGGACGCGCACGTATGAACACGATGAACCATGACTCCTCGAGCCGTGAATACCGCCGGAGCGTAGTCTGAAATGGGACTCTATCTGCTTTGCATGTCGATCGGTGCGGTGGGCGGCGCGCTCGTCAGCCGGTTCCTGACCCGACGAGAAAGGAAGGAAGATCGAGGGCCGGACGTCCAGGCTCCCCGTCCGGCCTCGGCACAGGACGATGCTCCGGCCGCCGCCCCGGCGACGAGCACCCTCGAAGACGTCTGGCCCATCATCCGGGAGATGCCCTCACCGGTGGTGATCCTCGCCACGGACGGAAGGGTGAGGACGCTGAACGCATCGGCCACGCCCCTTGATCTGCCGGACACGGTGACGGCGGAAGGGGCGGTCCTGTCGGAGTTCTGGAAGGGAAGTGACCTGGAGCACTGGGCGGCGCCCCTGACCGAGCTCGCCTCGAAGGCCGCCGCCTCCGGCGGACCGGCGGAGCACGTCCACTCCGGGGGAGCCGCCGGAGAGCCCGGGGGCACTTCCCTCCTCGCCCTTCCCACCACGTGGAAGGGCGAGAACGTGATTCTGGCGTGCGTGTCCGCTCACGACGACGCGGCCCCGCCCACGGCGAGCCCCACGGACCTGAGGCAGAAGGGCGGATTCGAGGCCGTGGGCAGGCTCGTCCAGGGCGTGTCCCACCGACTGATCAACAATCTGACGTCCGTCCTCGGGTATCTGGAGGTGATCGCGGCCGACTCCACCGGCAGCGGAGAAGCCGTCCGCGCCGACGTCGTCGAGGCCCTGCACGCCGCCGAGGAAGCCAACCGCTTCGTGCGCCACCTCCGGGGTTTCTCCAGCAGCGACACGTTGCAGGCACGGAACGTGGATCTCTCGCCCCTCCTCCGTCAGCTCGTCCCCACGTTCAAGGCGCTCACGCGCGAGGACGTGGCCCTGGACCTGAGGATCGTACCCGGGGAGATGCCCGCCTCCATCGACCCGCAGGCCCTGGAGCAGATCCTCTTCCACCTGGTGGTCAACGCGGTGGAAGCCATCGACGGTGCGGGCGAGGTCACCATCGAGCTGCGAAACGCCAACGCGACCCCCCTCGCCGGGAACACCGATACGTCCTCCTGGCAGATCATCTCGGTACGCGATACCGGCCGGGGCATGGACAGCGCCACGCGCGCACGGGTCTTCGAGCCGTTCTTCACCACGAAAGGGGGCGACGATCACCTCGGCCTGGGCCTTCCCACCACGTACAAGCTGGTCCAGGCCAGCGGCGGCAGGATCAACGTGATCTCCAAGGAAGACCAGGGAACCACGGTCCAGATCATGCTCCCGGCCACGTCCCTCGCGACCGCGTCCGCTCCCCGTGTGGGGGTGAACAGCGATCTCACCGGCACCGAGACGATCCTCGTGGTGGACGACGACCCGAGTGTGAACCGACTCATGCGGCGAGCCCTGGAGAAGAGCGGGTACCTGGTTCTCTCCGCGGAAACGCCTCGCGAAGCCATCAGACTCGCGGCCAATTTCTCGCATCCGATCCATCTCTTCCTCATCGACATCGGACTTCCCGAGATGGAGGGGCCCGAGTTGTTCGACCATCTCCATCAGACGCGGCCCCACGCGCCGGTCCTCTACGTGACCGCCTACTCCCCCCGGGACATCGAGCGGGAAACGGTCCTGAAGGCCCCGGGCGTGGCCGGGTACGTGGAAAAGCCCTTCCGACGCCAGACCCTCCTCGCCACGGTCCGGCAGGCATTGGGGTAGCCCGCGATCCGCGTCACCGTCCCCCCTCGCCTACCGGAACGAAGAAGACGGCCGCGAAAAGCGCCAGCGCGCCCGGCTGACACGACCCGGTGGCGCCGCCGCCGGGTCGTGTTCCACCACCACGAGAAGCCGGAGGTCGAAGGGGGAGGATCCACGCCGGCACCCTCCCCCCACCCCCGGACGTGCCGGCTCAGACTCCGGCCGCCTGGGCTTCGGCCACCGCGACCTGGTCCTGTATCCATTTGGTGGATACGGACTTGGGCCGTGTGATGGGCTCCATCATCGCGCGGCTCGTGATGAGCTGGGTGAGAATTCCCATGGCTCGGCTCACGCTGAACAGAACCGTGTAGTAGCGCATCTCGGTGATGCCGTAGTGATACAGGAGGGCGCCGGACCCGGCGTCGACGTTGGGCCAGGGGTTGGTGGCCTTCCCGTGGGCCTCCAGCACCCCGGGGATCACCTGGAAGCCCACGTCGACCGTCCTGAAGACGGGATCGTCCGGGAAGTGACTTCTTCCGAATTCGTGGAACGCCGTGAAGCGCGGATCCGTGGCCCGGAGAACGGCGTGCCCGTATCCCGGCACCACCCGGCCGCTCTCCAGGATCTCCCAGGTGTACTCCTCCATCTGCTCGGCGGAGGGGGGGCCGTCGAACCGATCCATCACACCCAGGACGAACTTCAGGCACTCCTGGTTCGCCAGGCCATGGAGCGGCCCGGCCAGCCCGGCGAGGCCGGCCGACACGGCGTAGTACGGATCCGAGAGCGCCGAGGCGACCACGTGGGCCGTGAAGGCGCTCACGTTCCCTCCCTCGTGATCGCTGTGGAGCACCATGTACAGCCGGATCAGGTCGGCGAAGTCCGGTTCGTCGTTGCCCAACATGTGGGCGAAGTTCGCCGACCAGTCCAGATCCGCACGGGGGAGGATGAGCTCACCCTTGCCGTACCGGATCCGATGGATGCCGGCGGCGAGACCGGGAAGCTTGCCCAGGAGGTTGAGGCTGTCTTCCAGAGCGGCCTCCCAGTACTCCTCCTTCTTCATCCCCTGGTCGTACCGTTTCCGGAAGACCGACTGGTCCTCCAGGATGGCGATGGCGGTGATGAGCATATCCATGGGATGGGCCGTTTCCGGCATGTTCCGCATCACCTTCCACACGTATTCGGGGATCTCGGAACGGGCGAAGAGCGTCTGCTTCAACGACGCCAGTCCCTCGGCATCCGGAAGTTCCCCGACCAGGAGGAGATGGAAGATCTCCTCGGCCGTGCGTCGGGTCAGATCCGCGATGGGGATTCCACGGATGAGGAGCCCCTGGTGAGGATCCACCAGGGACGTGTCACACACGAGGCTCTTCACTCCCCTCATCCCTCCGTACACCTGCTTCACCGTCACGTCGGAGAGGACGGTGTCCCCGTGTTCCCGGACGAGTGCCGCGATCTCCTCTCTGCGGGCGGGGATCCGTTGGGCGAGAGCCTCCTTCAGGGTCGACATACGAATAGCCTCCTCGATTCGGTAGCCCCGGCCTCGTGGCCGCGACCCCGACTCATTGCACGATATCCCCCGGGGACGGGGGCGTGCCGGGAGGGCAGGATGACCCAGCATCGGAATATCGTGGCGGCGACCGAGGGCGACGCAGCGGGAGAATCCTGTTCACGCTGTGGGGAATTCCCTTTCCCGGCCCGTTTGTTCGGTTTATCTTCGGGTCGGTATCCCTTCCTCCCCGACCCGACCGATTCCTTGTCTCTTCCCTACGTCGAGCTCCACTGCCATTCCGGATACTCCTTCCTGGACGGAGCCTCCCACCCCGAAGAGTTGGTGCTGCGGGCCGCGGAGTTGGAGTACCCGGCCCTGGCGCTCACGGACCACAACGGCCTCTACGGCTCCATGGAGTTCGCCCGGGAGGCCCGCATCGCCGGGATCCAACCCATCACCGGAGCCGAGGTCACATTGCGGGACTGCCTTCCGGAGGGACCCGGCGCGGAAGAGGGGCACCACGTCACGCTTCTCGCCGAAGATCCCCGGGGATATGCGAACCTCTGTCGTCTCCTCACCACGGCCCACATGGAATCGGAGCGGGGAAGCCCTTCCCTCCCCCTCACCGCCCTCCTGGAACGCACGGAGGGATTGATCCTGCTCACGGGGTGCCGACGCGGCCCGGTAGCCGCGGCCCTCCGGTGTTCCGTCGCCGAGGGAGAGGCCCTGACCCGCCGACTCCTCCACGCCTTCGGGCCGGGAAACGTCTTCGTGGAGCTCCAGGACAACGCGGTGAGGGGAGACGGCTCGCGGAACCGCGCCCTGGGACGCCTCGCCGGCCGCATGGGGATGGGGGTGGTGGCCACGGGGAACGTGCACTACCACCGCCCGGAACGGGCTCACCTCCAGGATGTCCTGGTTTCCATACGCACCCGCTCCACCCTGGACGGGGCCCACCAGGCCCGCCGGCCCAACCGACTCTTCCACCTCGCATCCCCCGCGGAGATGCATCACCGCTTCCGCGGCCGACCCGATGCCCTCACCAACACCGTGCTCATAGCCGAGCGCTGCGCCGCCTTCGACCTCACCGAAGACCTGGGGTACGAGTTTCCGGACTTCGACGGATCCCGGCCGGGCGCCGCCATGGACACGCTGAAGGAGATCTGCCTGGCGGAGATCTCCCGCCGTTACGATCCCGACGGCGCCCGGGCCCACGACGCCCGCGCACGCCTCGCGCAGGAACTGGCGCTGGTGGAGCTCCATGGCCTGGCGGGCTTCTTCCTGGTGTACCGGGACATCATGGAGCTGGCGCGGGAAGTGGCCGCGGACCTCCGCTCGGGATCTCCCCGGGCTCGGGCGAACCTCCCGCCGGGGCGGGGGCGCGGATCCTCCGTTTCCTCCATCATCTGCTACCTCATCGGCCTCTCCCACATCGACCCGGTGGAGAACAACCTCTTTCTGGGGCGGTTCCTGAACGAGGCCCTCCGCAGCGTTCCCGACATCGATCTGGACTTTCCCCGGGACATCAGGGAGGAGCTCATCCTCCGGGTCTACGCAAAGTACGGACAGGAGCACACCGGGTTGGTCTGTACCTTCCCCACCTACCGTCTGCGCTCCGCGGCACGCGAGATCGGCAAGGCGTTGGACCTCCCTCTCGGGGAACTGGAGAAGCTGGCGAAGCTCTCCGAGCACCGCTCGGCGTCGGGGCTGGCCGCGGAGATCGCGGCGCTCCCCGATTTCCGTGATCGCGCGGATGCACGGCTGTGGAAGCTCCTGGGCGCGCTGGCCGCGGATGCCGCGGGTCTCCCCCGCCATATTTCCCAACACGTGGGGGGGATGATCATCTCCTCCCGCCCCCTGGTGGAGCTCGTCCCCCTGGAGCCCGCCGCCATGGAAGGGCGCGTCCTCTGCCAGTGGGACAAGGACTCGTGCGAGGACGCGGGCTTCATCAAGATCGACTTCCTCGCCCTGGGGATGCTCTCCCTGGTGGAGGAGGCGGTGGACCTCATCGCGGACCGGGCCGGATCGAGCGAGGGTGGATCGGACGCGGGCGGACCCGACACGTCCGCGGCCCCCGACCTTTCCCGCATCGACTTCCGGGACGAAGCCGTGTTCGACCGTATCTGCTCCGGGGACAACGTGGGACTCTTCCAGGTGGAGAGCCGGGCGCAGATCCAGATGATCCGCCGAACGCGTCCCCGTAACCTGGAGGAACTCGCCATCCAGGTGGCCATCGTGCGTCCCGGCCCCATCGTGGGCGGTGCCGTGAACCCCTACGTACGCCGCCGGGAACTCCTGCGGGAGAACCCCGGCTACCGCGTTCCCTACCCCCACCCCCTCCTGGAAGAGGCGCTGGGAGAGACGCTGGGTGTGATCATCTACCAGGACCAGGTCCTGAAGGTGTGCCAGGCGCTGGCGGGCTTCAGCGACGGCCAGGCCGAAAGCTTGCGACGGGCCATGAGCCGCAAGCGCTCGAAGGAAGCCATGGCGGTCCACTGGGAGGCGTTCCGCGCCGGCGCGCTGGAGCGCGGAGTGGACGAGACCACGACCCGGGAGGTCTTCGATCAGGTCATCGCTTTTTCCGAGTTCGGCTTCCCCAAATCCCACGCGGCGGCCTTCGGCCTCCTGGCCTACCAGTCGGCCTGGCTCCGACACTACCACCCCGTGGAGTACTACGTGGCCCTCTTCAACAACCAGCCCATGGGCTTCTACTCCCTCGATGCTCTGGGAAGGGACGCCCGGCGCAACGGAATCCGCACCCTCCTCCCCGACGTGAACCGGAGCCGGGTGGAGTGCACCGTCGAGGGCACGGATCTGCGTATCGGGCTGGGGTTCGTGCAAGGGTGGGGAGTGGAAGTGGCCCGAAACGTGGTGGAGGAGCGGGAGCGCGACGGTCCCTTCGTTTCCATCAGCGACTTCCTGCGGCGCACGCCGGCCACGTTGAGACGACCCGCCGTGGAGAACCTGGTCTGGGTGGGAGGATTTCCGGACACGGGGCTGACCCGGAGAGAGCTCCTCTGGCAAACGGGGCTCTGGCTCGGTCCGGAGACGGACACGAAGCGCTCCGGCGGGCGGGCGGACCACGCCCAGGTCGAGCTCGTCCTCGACGGTACCGGATCCGATCCGTCCTTCCTCGACCTGGACGCGAGCGATCGCATGGTGGCGGAATACCGGCTGCTCCGCTTCTCCGCGCACCTCCACCCCCTCGCGCTACTGAAGGATCGGATGCCGCCGGGCACGGTCTCGTCCCACCGGCTGGCGGAGTCGGAGCAGCACTCCACCGTACGGGTGGCGGGGCTGGTCACGGCACGGCAACGCCCCGGAACCGCCAAGGGATACGTCTTCGTGCTCATGGAGGACGAAGACGGCCCGGTCAACGTCATCGTGAAGCCGGACGTCTACGAGAGAGACCGAAAGGCAGTGCGCACGGAGCCGTTCCTCGCCGTGACGGGCCGGCTGCAGAGGGATGGCGAGACGCTGAACGTCATTGCTCACGAGGTGAGGGCCCTCCGGATCTCGGGGGCCCCCCGGGCCCGGCCGGATCCGGCGTCGTCCGACCTCTTCCGTTACCTCACGGCCCTGAGGCAGAGCCCTCCGGGAAGCCGGGACTTCGGGTGATCGGTGGCCGACGGACACGGGTCCGCGAACCCCATCATTTCCGCTCCAGGATGTTCTCCATGACCTGGTCCTGGCACGAAGGACAGATCCCGTGGGAGTACGTGGTTTCGAGGTGGCGGGAGAGATACTCCTCCAGGGTCTCCCAGTACCCGTCGTCGTCCCTGACCTTCTTGCACCACGCGCACACCGGAAGGAGTCCACGGAGTTGCGCCACTTCGTTCAGGGCCGCCTGGAGCTTCTCCGTCAGTTCCTTGCGCTCCAGTTCCATCTTGTGCTTGTGGAGCGCCATTTCCACCACGGGGCGGAGGCTACGCTCGTCGAAGGGCTTGAGCAGATACCCGTACGGCTCCGCTTCCCGGGCCCGGTCCAGGGTGGCGGCATCGGAATACGCCGTGAGGAACACCACCGGAGTGCCCCACCGCTCCCGGACTTCCTTCGCGGTCTCGATCCCGTCGCGACCACCGCGGATGGAGATATCCATGAAGATGATGTCCGGCCGCTCCTTCTCCAGCATGGAGATCGCCTCGTGGGACGTGCCGGCCACTCCCAGGACCTCGTACCCGAGGTCCTCCAGGGACACCCGGATCCCGGCGGCGACGATGGCTTCATCCTCCACCATGAAGAGGCGGATCTTCCGGTCGTTCATACCAACTCCCTCTGCCCTTCGGTCGCGGGAAACACGACCCGGAAGGTCGTCCCCTCGTGAACGGTGACGTCGAGTTCACCCTCCAACTGGCCCACGAGGCTGCGGATCAGATACATCCCCAACGAAGCGGGTTCCTCACCGGGATCCTCGGAGAACCCGATCCCGTTATCCGACACGGTCACCACCACCCTCCCCTCGGAATCGTGCCCCATGATAACCCGAACCGTGCCCGAGGTGTCGCCGGGGAACGCGTGCTTGAGCGAGTTGGACACGAGCTCGTTCACCAGGAGTCCCATCGGAACGGCCTGGTCGATGCCGAGTTCCACCTCGTTCAACTCGGTCGCCAGCGAAATCCCGGGACGCTCATAGGACACGAGGAGTCCCTGGGCGATCCGGGTGATGTACCGGCGCATGTCCACCACCGCGAAGTTGTCCTGTCGGTACAACTCCTCGTGGACCATGGCCATGGACTGGATCCGGTTCCGCGAAGCCTGCAGCATGGACAGATAGTGTCCATCCGTCACGTGCCGGCCCTGCAGCCTCAGGAGGGAGGAGATCACCTGGAGGTTGTTCTTGACCCGATGATGCACTTCCTGGAGAAGGAGCTCCTTCTCCTTGAGCGACTCCCGCATCCGGTGTTCGTAGTTCTTCGTTTCCGTCACGTCTTCCGTGATCAGGAAGTACCCCTGCGGACGTAGTCCCTCCCGCGCACCCACGGGCACCACGATGACGGAAAAATCCTTCACTCCCGGACTCCGCGCCTGCTCCGGCCCGACACCACCGTCCTCCGGAGACCACGTCGGATCGAAGCTCACCTCGAACCTCACCACCTCCCCGCGGCGGATGCGCTCTTCGGCCTCCGGCCCGATGTGGGGGTTGGGGAGCAGGTTCGACGCCGGGCCCTCGGGCAGATCGTTCAAGCCCATCATGTCCAAGCCGGCCGGGTTGACGTCCACCAGTCGGGTGTCGGCATCGTAGAAGCTGAGCCCCAGGGGAGACTCGTCGAACAGGGAACGCATGCGTGCCTCGCTCCGCACCAACGACTCCTGTGCGTGTCGAGCCTCGGTGATGTCCTGCACCGTCCCGACCATTCGAACCGGCCGGCCCTCGGCATCCCGGAATACCTCCCCTCGCTCGTATACCCAGCGGATCGACCCATCAGGACGAACGATCCGATGGGATACCCCATATTCCTTTTCCCCGTCGAGAGCACCCTGCACTCCCGCGACCACCTCATCTCTGTCTTCGGAGTGGATGGCCTCCAGAAACCCCTCATAGGAAACCACGTGGGTCTCCGGGTTCAACCCGAAGATCCGGTAGATCTCCTCGGACCAGAACAGGTTGCCCGTATCCACCACCCACTCCCAGTGCCCGATCCGCGCGATGCGCTGCGCTTCCAGGAGCCTCGCCTCGCTCTCCTCCAACCGGCGCTCCACGTCGCGACGGTTGGTCACGTCCAGGACAAAGGCCACGTACGCGGGCCGACTCTTGTAGGTCGCGGCCTCCAACGATACTTCCGCGGGATACCGACTTCCGTCCTTCCGCCGGAACGCGGTGGCGAACTCCACCCACCCCATCGTCCCGTTGCGCAGGGGCTCGAGCAGATCGTCGAATCCTTCCGCCGAGAACTCGGGCATGAGATCCCAGGGTGTCAGCTCGCCGGGGTCCTCCGCCCCGTACCCCAGATTGTGCATGGCGCCGAGGTTCATGTAGGACAGCAGCGAGGTCTCGGCGTCGAACACCAGCACCTCGTTCATCGAGGAGTCGATGATGCGGGCCAGATTCCGGGCACGCGCCTCGGCCTCGCGGATCTCCGTGACATCGGAAACGATCCCCAGGATCCGTAATGACCGTCCGTCCTCGTGACGATATACCTCCGCCTCGGTGTGCACCCAGCGCGTGGCCCCATCGGGGTGTATCGCACGAAAGTCCGTGGCGAGCGGCTCACCGCCTTCCAGGACCCCGGCCACGAGTTCCTTCAAGGACTCCCGATCATCCCCGTGGACGCAGGTGAGGAACGACTCGAAGGACGGCGTGAAGCTCTCCGGTGACCGACCGAGAATCCGGTAGACTTCCGTGGACCAGGTCAGTGCTCCCGTGGTGACATCCCACTCCCAATCTCCCTGGCGCGCGATCCTCCTCGCCTCCTGGAGTCGTTTCTGGCTCTCGCGCAGACGTCGCTCCACCTCGGTCCGTTCCGTCACGTCCTGGAGGACGCCGCGAACGCCCACGATCCCTCCCTCGGGATTCCGCGCCGGCCGCAACCACGCGAGGACGGTACACGACCCATCCCCCACGGCGCACCGGGACGTGACCACGGACGCCTCTCCTTCCGCCGCCTTCCGAAACGCGGCATCCCACCCGGGCCGATCTTCCGGGTGGACCATGGTGGCGATATCCTCGACTCCCGCCCGCTCCGCGGAAATTCCCATGATGGAGCGAAGGCACTCGGAGGTCGTCACGGAGCCGGACTCGAAGTCCAGTTCCCACCGGCCCAGACGTGCCATCTGCTCGACGGTGGCCAGCTCGTCCTCCTGCCGGGAAAGGTGGACGGCCGTGTGGACCCTCTCTGTGGCGTCCACCAACGTCAGGATGAGGCCCTCCGCACCCCCGCTCCCACCCGGGATGGGGTGCAGGTCCCAGTCCCAATAGGTGAACTTCGTCGCGTCGACCTGGGGGTGCTCGAACGGACGTGCGCGGGCGTGGTAGGGTACTCCGGATTCCAGGACCTCCCGGAAGATCTCCTCGTTCTCGGCGTGGGGATACAACTCGAAATGTCCCTTCCCCACGAACGCGTCCGGAGTCCATTCCGCCACGTCGGCGTACGCCTCGTTGACGCGGACGAAGCGGAGGTCCCGGTCGAGAACGGCGACGAGGACCAGGTTGGAGTTCCACAGCCCGTTCTCCGGATCGACGACGGCGGCGAGTCCCCTGGACGATGGTGCGGCGTCACTCCGCGACCGGATGGCTCCTCCCAGCGTCGCCCGTACCTGGAGGGCCGAAGCGGGCAAGGCGAGCACGGCATCGACGGAATCCCCGACCAACGCCTCCGGGTCCACGGGAGCGTCTTCCGGCAAACACAGGACCACCGGCCAGTGGGACGCGGTGCGGAGAGCCGAGAGTGGCGCGAACGAATGTTCGTCCGTTTCGTCGGTCGACGGGAGGACGACGAATACCCCGTCGCCGCCCCGTCGGTGGGACTCGCCGAGGGCTTCCTCGACGGAGTGGACCGGTACACCTGTGTCCACACCGACCTGCTGGAAGAGCCGCGGCACGTCGGTTTCCCGACCACCGGGACTCAGCAGGATCACGGTTGTCTGTGAGACCATCGCCGAAGAGGAAAGGGGGAGGGCGAGTCGCCTGAGCGGCGGTACCTACCAACCACGAATATCGGCGTCCCTGCCCTCCCCCTTGAGTGGAGAGCCCCCGCCCACTCGCGTGAGCGGGGAGTCCGTCCGTACCCCGATCAGCCCCGGGGCCAGAAGTTGTTCGTGCGATCCACGTCCGGCGCATACCCCGACGGGTCGATCTCCACCCGCGTCACCGTCCCGACGGAAGCGGGGAGCACGATCTCCGCGGTGGTGTGCCCGGAGAGCCACCTCGTGACGGGGATCTCCCTCTCGATGGTACCCTCCCCCGTGGTCTGGATCAGGAGCCGGGCCGGATACGGGGCGAAGCCCTCGTCCGCGACCTTCACCACGATGTCACCCGACGGCCTCGTGACCACGGAGACCACGGCGTGGTCCAGGGTCCAGGTCTCGTCGTAGAAGGAGGTCCAGAACCAGTCCAGATCCTGGTCCGCGACGCGCTCGAAGGTGTTGAAGAAGTCCCACGGGGTGGGGTGCTTGAAGGCCCATTCATCGATGAAGGTGCGATATCCCCTCTCCCAGGTCTCCGCGCCGAGGAGGTCCCGCAGGGCCGCCATGAGGGTGGCGGGCTTCGGGTAGGACGCCACTCCGTATCCGGGGCCCGGCTCGTACCAGTCGCCGTGGCGCATCATGCTCTGCTCCATGGCGGCCCGCGCCGCGCCGAGGTACCCGCGGGCTTCGACCCGGTGATGATCCACGCCCGGGAAGTACTCCATCCGAGCCTGATCCTCCAGGAATGTCGTGGATCCTTCGTCCATCCATGCGTACCGCTTCTCGTTGGTTCCCACGATCATCGGAATCCACATGTGCGCCAACTCGTGCGCCGTCACGTAGTACAGCGCCGCAGCCTGTTGGCCCTCGTAGGCCCCGATGAGCGTCAGCATGGGGAACTCCATCCCTCCCTCGATGATGTCGGCGCCCTCCACCGACGTCATGTGGGGCCACGGGTAGGAGAGGCCGGTGTAGCGGGAGTGGTGCTCGATGGAGTGCTTCCCGTACTTCCACTGCTCCGACCAGAGCGGAGCGCGGCCGGGGCGCCAGAACGAATTGATGAGCACGCGGTCGGCGGTGCCGTCCCCGTCCCGATCCGGAACCCGCGCCGACGTCGCGTCCCACTGCTGGACGTTGGAGGTGGTCCAGGTGAAGTCCCGCACGTTCTTCGCCGTGAAGCGATAGGTCAGTTCCCCGTCCACGCCCGCCGTCGTCACCGAACCGGCTCTCAGGTCGGGAAGGCTCGCCACCACCACCCTTTCGTCCGACGTCGATGCCGCCTCGAGGCGGTCCAGCGTCTGGGACGAATAGACCTCCGTGGGATTCACGAGCTCTCCCGTCCCCATCACCGTCCATCCTGCGGGCACGGTGAGCGCCACGTCGTAGTCCCCGAAATCGTCGTAGAACTCGGCTCCGCCGAGGTAGGGCTGTGCGTCCCACCCGCGCAGATCATCGAACACGCCCATCCTGGGAAACCAGTAGGCGACCAGGTACACCTCGTGGTCGGACTGCCCCATGCGTCCCGCGCCGCGCTGGGGGAGAACTTCGCTCCACTCCAGGTCCAGCGTCACCGTGTCCCCGGATTCCACGGGAACCGGCGGGGAGATGGTCATGAGGGTCCCTTCCACGTGGTACGCCGCGCCGTCCCCGACCGAGCCCTCCACGACTTCCACGCTGTCCACGGCCACCCGGCCCAGCGTCACGCCGCCCGTGACCTCCTGGGGCTCGTTCCGCATCACCCCCGGGGCATGGATGTTCTGGTGCAGATGGAGGACGAGGCGCCGGAGAGGGTACGGAGACTCGTTGGCGTATCGAATCCGGACCGACCCGTCGAGGCGTCCCGTGGCGGGATCGAGCGCGGCGCGGATCTCGTATCCGGCCCACTGCTGCCAGTACGCCCCGCCCGGCGCTCCGGAACGCGTGCGCGTCCCTCTCGCCACCGCCTGCTCCATGGACGTGGGGAGTACCATGGGCGCCGGAATGGGCCGCGCGATGGCCACGTCCCCCGACGCGTGCTGCGCCCGGACCGCTGCCGCCGGAAGGGTGAGACCCACCGCCATCCCCATCAGAAGGACCTTCCCCACTCTCGTGTGCCACACCGGACCCCGTGTCATGCGCATATGCCCTCTCATCGAGTGTTCCTCTCCAGATAGAACTTCACGCCTTCCCAATCCTTCACGGCCGGAAAGGTGCCGTAGTACGCGGCGACCCGCTCCTCCCCCACGTAGGGCGCGAGGCGGGCCATCACCTCCGAGTTGAACCGGAACGCGTCGTCCATGTCATCGCGGGACATGGCGTCCCGGACCCGCCGCTCCAGCGCCTCCAGGGCGCTCGCCAACTCGGCCGCCCTCCCCACGGGATCGTCGTGGAATCCGAAGTGGGCGGCGCCGAAGCGTTCAGGTGCTACCGCGCGAATCTCCTCGAGGGTCCCTTCCCACGCGCGCAGATCCACCGCGGGAGGCGGAGTGGCGGGATGCGTGGGTGCTCCGTCCGCGAGCACGATCCCCAACGAATCGCCGGAATACAACGTACCGTCCCGCTCGTCCAGGTACGCCAGGTGATGAGCGATGTGACCCGGAGTCGAGAGGGCTCGGAGGTAGGGTCGTGGGCCTGGATCTCCCGCCGTCCACGTCCGGATCCGGTCGGCGGGCACCGCTCGCGTCTCGCCCCAGAGACGGTCGTGGGCGTCGCCGAAGGTCCTCCGGGTGGAGGCGACCAGGCGGGTCGGGTCCACCAGGTGCGGTGCGCCGTCCTCGTGCACGTACACCGTGGCCTCGGGAAAGAGGGCCGCCATGTGCCCCGACGCCCCCGCGTGGTCCAGGTGGATGTGCGTGAGAACGATGTGCCGGAGGTCCCGGAAACCGATCCCCTGGGCCCGGAGACCCTCCACGAGCCTCTCGATGGTCGTGGACGGGC
>JAOUPR010000121.1 GCA_029879725.1 Gemmatimonadota bacterium
TCTCCGCCATGTGCTCGCGTACGGCCCGCAGGGTGGGGGCGTCGGGGCGCCAGATCCCCAGCCCGGCGAAACACCCTTCCGGCTCGATGTGCAGGTAGAAGCCCGGCTTGTGGACGTCACGATCGGTGTCGTGGCGGAAGTGGATCCCCGTGTGGGTCTTGTAGGGGCGCTTGTCGTTGGAGAAACGGGTGTCGCGGTGGATCCGGAAGAGGGAGCGCGGCCCGGCGTGGAAGTGGGGGCTCAGCGCCTCGAGATGGGGGGTGAAGTCCTGGATGAAGCGGAGCGCGGGCTCCTTCACCGCCGACTCGTAGTCGGCCTTGTGGGCCGCGAACCAGTCGCGGTCGTTGTGCGCCGCCAGATCGGCGAGGAAGTCGAAGGTGGCCTTCCCGAAGTACGGCGATGCCATGGCAGGTCTCCCGTCAGGGGTAGAGTCGGTGCGTCTCCCATCCGTGGTCGGTATGCTCGAAGACCAGGCGGTCGTGCAGGCGGTCCGCCTTCCCCTGCCAGAATTCGATGGTGTGGGGGCGCAGGCGGTATCCCCCCCAGAAGTCGGGGAGGGGAACGTCGTCTCCCGCGAAGCGCTCGGTGGTGTCGCGCAGGCGCCGCGCCAGGTCGGCGCGTTCGCCCAGGGGCCGGCTCTGGTCCGAAGCCCAGGCGCCCAGGCGGCTTCTGCGTGCGCGCGTGCGGAAGTAGGCCTCGCTCTCCTCGCGGCTGACGCGCTCCACCGTGCCCTCCACCCGCACCTGGCGCTCGAGCACGGCCCAGTGGAAGCAGAGGGACGCACGGGGGTTGTCCTCCAACTCCGTCGCCTTGCGGCTTCCGTAGTTGGTGTAGAACACGAAACCGTCGGCGTCGGCGCCCTTGAGGAGGACCATGCGCACCGAGGGTGCGCCGTCGGGAGAGGCGGTGGCCAGCGCCATGGCCTCGGGGAGGAAGATCCCCGACTCGGCGGCGGCGCGGAACCACTCGTGGAAGAGGTCGAGGGGATCACGCCCGGCGGTGGCCTCGGGGATCCCCTTCACGACCCCTCGTCCCATGGTGATGAGGGCGCGGAGAACGGACTTCACGGACATGTGCGGCCGGTGGTGTCGGGGTGGTTCGGAGCTACGGGTTGGAAGATACACCCTGGCGCGCGGGATCGGCACGGTGGACGGCGTGGACGTGAAGTGCTATCGTTGGGTACCCCCCCCAGGGGGGGTGGGGTAGAAGAGCCATCCCGTTCCCGGAGACGACCATGCCCGACGCCCGCACCGAAGACATCCAGCGACGCCTCAAGAGCGTCGAGGGGCACGTGCGCGGAATCCAGCGCATGGTGGAGAGCGGTGACTACTGCATCGACATCGTCAACCAGATCGTGGCGGTGCAGCGGGCGCTGAAGAAGGTGAGCGGGATGGTGCTGGACGAGCACCTCCACTCCTGCGTGAGCCATGCCATCCGAGGAGACGACGAGGCGGCCAAGGAGAGGGTGCTCACCGAGTTGATGGACGTATTCGACGCCGCCGGAAAGGCTTGAGGCCGGGCCGGCGGCGTTCGCCGGATATCCAACCCACCGCAGGAGACGACTCCAATGGAAGAGAAGACCGTGACGGTACCGAACATCAGCTGCGGGCACTGCGTGATGACCATCGAGCGCGAAGTGGGGAGCCTCGACGGCGTGGCGTCCGTGTCGGGGAACAAGGAGACCAGGGCCGTGACCATCTCCTGGGACCCCGACGCCACCGACTGGGTGGTCATCGAGGAGACCATGGAAGAGATCAACTACCCTCCGGCTCCCTGACGCCATGCCATCCGCCCCGTTTCCCAAGGAGCTGACCCTCCCCATCACGGGGATGACGTGCGCCAACTGCGCCGCCACCGTGGAGCGCACCCTGGCGCGCACTCCCGGGGTGGCGGAGGCCACGGTGAACTACGCCACAGAGCGGGCCACGGTCCGCTTCGATCCGGCGCAGGTCGAGGAGGACGCTCTCGTCGCGGCCATCGAGGGGGTGGGATACGGCGTCGTCCGGGCCGCGGAAGAGGACATGGAGGACGCCGAGGCCGAGGCCCGCCGGGCCGAGCTGGCGGACCAATCCAGGAAGTTCTGGACCGGCGTGGCGTTCGCGGGGCCGCTCTTCGTTCTCAGCATGGCCCGGGACTTCGGGTTCCTGGGCCCGTGGGCCCATCAGCCCTGGGTCAACTGGCTCATGTTCGCGCTGGCGACCCCGGTGCAGTTCTACGTGGGGTGGGACTACTACGTGGGTGGGTGGAAGTCGCTGCGCAACGGCGCCGCCAACATGGACGTCCTCGTGGCCATGGGATCCAGCGTGGCGTACGTGTACTCCGTGGTGGTGGCCGCGGCCCTCACCGTCGGCGTCACCTCGGCGGGCGGTCACGTCTATTTCGAGACCGCCGCCCTGATCATCACGCTGATCAAGCTGGGCAAGCTTCTCGAGGTCCGCGCCAAGGGTGAGACGAGCGAGGCCATACGTCAGCTCATGGAATTGCGGCCCGCGCTGGCCCGGGTGGTCCGCGACGGGGTGGAGTCGGACGTCCCCGTGGAAGAGGTGGTGGTGGGCGACGTGGTGGTGGCCCGCCCCGGCGAGCGCGTCCCCGTGGACGGCGTGGTGCTGGAAGGCCGGTCCGCAGTGGACGAGAGCCTCCTCACCGGCGAGAGCATGCCGGTGGAGAAGGCTCCGGGGAGCGAGGTCGTGGGCGCCACGGTGAACGGCGAGGGAGTCCTCGTGTTCCGCGCCACCCGGGTCGGCGCCGACACCGCGCTGGCCCGGATCATCCGGATGGTGCAGGAGGCGCAGGGGAGCAAGGCGCCCATCCAGCGTCTGGCCGACCGGGTGGCGGCCGTCTTCGTGCCCGTGGTGATCCTGTTGGCGGGGCTCACCTTCCTGGTCTGGTGGCTCTGGATCGACGCCGGGTTCACTCCGTCCCTGATCCGGCTGGTGGCGGTGCTGGTCATCGCGTGCCCGTGCGCCCTGGGGCTGGCGACGCCCACGGCGGTCATGGTGGGGACCGGGATGGGGGCGCGCATGGGGATCCTCTTCCGGAACTCCGAGGCGCTGGAGCATGCCCACCGGCTGGGCGTGGTGGTCCTGGACAAGACCGGGACGGTCACGCGCGGTGAGCCCGTGGTGAGGGACGTGGTGGTGGCCGAGGGGTTCGGACCAGGTGGTCAGCCCTCCTTGGACGAGGTGGTCCGCCTGGCCGCGGCGGTGGAGTCGCGGAGCGAGCATCCCCTGGCGCGCGCGGTCATGGAAGAGGCCGGACGGAGGGGTCTCTCGTTGGCGGACCCGGCGGACGTGCGCGCCGTTCCCGGCCGCGGGGTGGCGGGGCGGGTGGAGGGGCGCGACGTGCTGGTGGGAACCCGGCGGCTCCTGGATGGTGAGGGGATCTCCACCCGGGCCCTGGAGGATTCCGCGGACACGATGGAGGATCGTGCCACGACTCCGCTCTGGGTGGCGGTGGACGGGAAGGCGGTGGGCCTCCTGTCCGTGGCGGACGCCGTCAAGGAGGGATCGGCGGAGGCGGTGGCGCAACTCCGGGCCGCCGGCGTGAGGGTGGTGATGCTCACCGGTGACATCGAGCGCGTGGCCCGGGCCGTGGCCGACGAAGTGGGGATCGACGAGGTTCGCGCCGAGGTTCTCCCGGGTGACAAGGCGGACGTGGTGCGCGCGATCCAGAGGGAGGCGGGCGCTCTGGTGGCCATGGTGGGCGACGGCATCAACGATGCACCCGCGCTGGTCCAGGCCGACGTGGGGATCGCCATCGGCACGGGGGCGGACGTGGCCATGGAGGCCGCCGACGTGACCCTCATGCGCGGCGACCTGCGATCGGTCTCCCAGGCCCTCGAGCTCAGCCGGGCGACCATGCACACCATCCGGCAGAACCTGTTCTGGGCGTTCTTCTACAACGTCGTGCTCATCCCCGTGGCCGCGGGCGTGCTCTATCCGTGGACCGGACTCCCCATGATGCTCCGATCGCTCCACCCCATCCTGGCCGCTCTGGCCATGGCCCTCAGTTCGGTGAGCGTGGTGGGGAACAGTCTCCGGCTGAGGGGAGCGATCACAACGTCATCCTGAAGATGACGGAGAACTTCTGGTCGTTGGGAAGGATCCCCGTGGGAGGGGTGGAGTCGCGGGTGAACTCGTGCTCCACCGCCAGGGAGACGCTCCCCAGCACCTGGGTCGCGATCCCGCTGGTGACCTCCACCAGATAGTCCGAGGGGGAATCCCACACCGGCTGGTAGTGGGTCTGGTGCTTGAGCGACGTCCCGTTGGGGAACTTGTGGTCGAATCGGACGCGCCCGCTCCAGCGGGCGGCTCCCTCCGACCCCGGGTCGGTGGAGGTGGGATCCACCGTGATGTTCTGATAGTCGAAGAGCGTGGCCGCGCTGAACGAGGCGCCGCCCGCGGCGTTCTGCCAGAGGCGGAACTGCGCGCCGGCCCCCATGCTGGCGCGCAGATCGAGGCGCCGTATCTGGTCGCGGGTCATGTCGGCGAAGACGAAGGGCGAGAACGCGTCGCCGGGTTGCAGGTCCATCTTGATCTGCGCGCGCATGTCGTTGGCGATGACGTTCCCGTCGCTCCTACCATACCGGAACACCGCCGTCGCTTCGATCTGCGCCTGGTCGGTGCGGAGATACCTGGCCCCTCCTCCGGTGCGCAGGATGGCGAACTGTGAGTTGCCCGAAGCGCCGTTGAAGCCGAGCTCCACGTGGGTTTCCCAGGTGTCCGTGGTGTCCGGCGCGGCCTGGGCGTGGAGCGCCTCGGGGCCGGTCATGGTCGCCACGGCGGCGGCGACGATCAGGGTCGGGTACGGGAGAACTCGGACTCGCATGGGTGGCCTCGCGGGTGGGGTCGAGGGTGAGGGGGAATCGACTCCGAAGGTCATCAACCCGTCCCCGGAGATCAACCTGGGTCCCACTCCGGCCGGGAGGGCTCCTGAAATCCGGGAAGCGTGCCGAAACTCGGACATGAAGGGGTGCGCATCAATCCGGGGCGACATGGCCACGATACAAGGGAGCTATCCGGGAGGTCCCCGCCGCGTGCGGGAGTCTCCCCCGAAACTGGAACTCGGGTCCGAGCCGCCGGCCATCGATATCGACGCGCGGATACGCGCGAGGACGCACGCGATCGAGATGAGGAACCGCCGGTACCGGGTGATTCCCGTTGTGGTGGGGGGTGCGGTGCTTCTGGCGGCGTTTGTGATGAAGTGGGCGCTCGGATTGGTTCTTCCGGGCTGATCCACGGAGCGGGTTCTTCGGGATACGGATGAGCGATTCGACGATGTGCACCGGGTGGAAGCATCTGATTTCACAGGCCCCCACCGACGCGGCGATCCTGGTGGTCGACGACGATCTGGAGATCAGGCGGAGCCTCCAGCGCCTCATCACCCACTTCGGGTACACGGTGCGGATGGCGGCGTCTGCGGAGGAGGCGGACAACTGGCTCGGCGTCCAGAGATTCGATGCGTGCCTCCTGGATATCGAGCTGCCGAAGATGAAGGGCGTGGAGTTTCTCCGCGCGGCACTTCGGAAGGATCCGGAGATGGCGGTGATCATGATGACCGGTCTCGATTCCCCGGAGTTGGCCGTGGAGTGCCTGGACGAAGGGGCGCGAACCTATCTGGTCAAGCCGGTGGAAGCCGACTTCCTCAGACTTGCCCTCCGTGATGCCGTGACGCTGAGGAGGCTCATGGTGGAGAGGAACGAGTTGGTCCGGATGCAGGGGGCGTGACGGACCGCACGCAGGTCGATGCAGGGGGGGCGGCCTTCCACCCTTCTCGAGACCTTCGCGAGGGACCGGTTTCTCGAGAATGTGGGGCATGCACTGGCAGGGTTGGCTCCCGTGAGCGATTGTAGGCCCTGAAGCCCGGGGTCTTCACGATCCAGGGCGGAACGTCAATCATCGTTCCGGAGGCTTCCGTGCGGTACTTCTCCGTTTCAGCCGTCACCCCAGGGCTCGCCTTCCACGTCGATGGTACGAGCGTCTTCACGGGAGAGCGGTCATGATCGAATCGCACGAGAGGGGGGTGTCCCGCGACGGAGACAGCGATTTCCTCACCGACGTCCAGGCCGTCATCGACAGCGCCAGATTGAGGGCCGGAACCGAGCCTCTGGTGCGGTTCGTGCGGGGGCGGCTGCCCCGGGCGACGGAGGCGGAGGTCCTGGACGCCACGGAGCTGGCGGAGGAGATCATCGACACCGTTCCGGTGTTCCTGGCACGGGCCCATCAGGAGGCCGAGGACAGGGGCCTCGAGTCGGTGGTGCTTCCGGTGCTGCGGCACGCGGAGCGGTACTTCCTCCACCCGGTGGACCTGATCCCGGAGATGACCCAGGGGTTGGTGGGACTCCTGGACGACACCTACCTGGTCATCCGGATCCTGAAGAACCTGGACCAGGGACCCCAGCCCTTCCTCGACTGGGATCTGGATTATCCCATGGAATTCCTGCATCGCATGGTCGGTGACGAGATCGCGTTGCGACTGGATCTCATCGCCGCCGACGCCATGGAGCAGGTTTCCCACCACTTTCAGCAGCTCTGGGACGCCCTGGCCCACTCGGCGTGAGGCCCTCGTTCACCACCCGCGGGGAGTGAAGGTCTGCCTCACCGCCGCTGCGCCAGCTCCTCTTCCACCGTACCCGCGGGGAGGCGTCGTCGCCGGAATCCTCGGTGAGCTTCGTCAACGGGTCTTCATTCCAATACCGAGTTGAAGAGGACGCGGAACGTTCCGTACGGCTGGCCCCGCCACTGAGGACGGAACCCCAGGAGGATCACGTGTCCGTCCCCGGCTTCCACGTCCAGCGCGGCCGCCCTTCCGTTCATGTGCTCCTCCCCCAGGAGGTATCCCGAGAGGAGGGGGGACCCCGCATCCTGGTAGCGCGCCAGGACGCGTCCCCGGAATCCCTCCTCGGTGTCGAAGACCGGGCTCCGGTCGAAGAAGATCCGGGCGCGCTCCGGCATCCCCCAGAGGACGGCGTGGGAGGGGTCGGTGACGGTCTCCATGATGGATCCGGAGGAGAAGAACTCGTCCCGGCGGAGGTGGGCGACCACGTTCCGGACCGGGAGGTCGAGGGCGGTGATGCAGAGTTCGCTGCTCTGGTTCAGGCAGACCATCGTTCCTCCACCCTCCACGAAGGCAGCCAACTCCCGGACTCCTTCATCCCCCAGCCCGCCGGCGTAGCGGGGAGGGACGGTCCCCGGTTCGAACCCCTCCCGGAGTCGTCCGGCGCTCTCCGCCGGGAGGACGATGACGTCGTAGCGGTGGCCGAGGCCTCCGGCGCGCACGTCGGCGTCTCGGAGGGAGGTGTGCTCGAAGCCGAAGCGCTCGAAGAGCCAGCGCGTCCACCCTTCGTCCATGCTGGCGGTCCAGGGGCGGTAGAGCCCGATGCGGGGGCGGAGGAGCTCCGCACCCGAAGCGGGGCCGCGGCGGACCTGGAGGGCCAGACGGGAAGCGAGTTGGTCCATGGCTCCCGCCGAAAGGCCGGTCACGGCATATACCCCGCCTGACGATCCCGCGCCTCCTCCGGACGTTCCGGATCCGCCCGCGGGTACCTTTCGGACGGTGGCGCCCGCGTTCCACGCCTCGTTGAGGGCGCGGAAGGCGTTGTTCTGCGCCGGATCGAGGATCAGGGCGGGCCCGGAGCCCGTCACCCGCCCGGGGGCGGGGAGGATCCCGGCCGCCACGGGGTCGGTGTCGAAGCCCACGCCCGCCGCCATGTCGAAGGGAGCGGCG
>JAOUPR010000070.1 GCA_029879725.1 Gemmatimonadota bacterium
GCTGCGGTTCGCCATCCGCGAGGGTGGACGGACGGTGGGCGCCGGCGTCGTCACCGAGATCATCGAGTAACGGTGGAGTAGGGACGGTTCGGGGACCCTCGCAGCGACCTCGCGAAAGCGCCAGTCGCGGAAAGGGTCCCCGAACCGGGCACACACAACCGGGTACACGGTGGCGACACCGGGACCAACAAGGGAAGCAGATGGCAGACAGGATTCGGATTCGACTCAAGGCGTTCGACCACTGGGTGGTCGATCAGACCGCTTCCGACATCGTTCGGGCGGCACAGAAGACGGGTGCTACGGTACGCGGGCCCATCCCGCTCCCCACGCGCCGCCAACGTTGGACCGTGCTTCGCTCCCCGCACGTGGATAAGAAGAGTCGTGAGCAGTTCGAGCTTCGCACGCACAAGCGCCTCATCGACATCGTAGACAGCCGCCCGCAGACAATCGACGCTCTGACCAAGCTCGATCTGCCGGCCGGTGTCGATGTCGAGATCAAGGTCGACTGACGGAGGAACTCCGGAGATGCCCGGATTGATTGGAAAGAAGATCGGCATGACACGGATCTTTGACGAAGGCGGGGTTCAGATCCCCGTCACCGTCATCGAGGCCGGCCCTTGCCCGGTCGTTCAGGTGAGGACCCAGGATCGGGACGGCTACGAAGCCATCCAGATCGGCTTCGGGTCCAAGAAGGCGAAGCGTGCCCCGAAGGCGGAGCTCGGCCATGCGGCCGTGGCCAACCTCGAGGCTGCCCCGCGCCTTCTCAGGGAATTCAAGATCGCCGACGGCGACGCGTACGAGGTGGGCCAGGAGCTCACCGTCGCGCAGTTCGAGGCCGGTGATCGAGTCAAGGTGACGGGCCATTCCAAGGGCCGGGGCTTCCAGGGCGTTGTGAAGCGCCATGGGTTCGCCGGACGTCCGGGTGGCCACGGGCACCCCATGTCCAGGAATCCGGGCTCGTTGGGTCCGGGTACCGACCCGTCTCGCGTCATCAAGGGGAAGAAGCTCCCCGGGCAGATGGGAGGGACCCGCACCACGGTCCTGAACCTGCAGGTGGTGCGTGTGGACGGTGAAAGAAACCTGTTGTTCGTGAAGGGCGGCGTTCCCGGCGCCCGTAACGGCTACGTTCTGATCTCGAAGTGAGCCATGTATAAGGCGCGCTATTATAAGGCCGACGGAAAGAAGGGGCGGGCGAGGCAACTCCCCGACACCCTCTTCGACGGCATCGTGAACGAGGGGGTCATGCACCAGGTGGTGAAGGCCTATCTTGCGAACCAGCGGCAGGGTACGGCTGCCGCCAAGAGCCGCGGACAGGTGGCCGGCGGCGCCCGGAAGCCCTGGAAGCAGAAGGGGACGGGGCGTGCGCGTCAGGGCACCATCCGTGCGGTGCAGTGGAAAGGCGGCGGTGTCGCCTTCCCGCCCATCCCGCATTCGTGGCGGCAGCGGCTTCCGAAGAAGGTACGGAGCCTCGCGCGGCGCTCTGCCCTGAACGACCGGGCCGAGAACGATCGCGTGGTCCTCGCCGACCTCCCCACCTTCGAGACGCCCAGGACCAAGGATCTCCTCGGGTTCCTGGGTGGGATCGAGACGGGCGGCAAGGTCCTCATCCTGACGGACGGGCAGAATTCCAACCTGTACATGTCGGGGCGGAATCTGGACGACGTCCAGGTGCTGGCTTTCGGGAACGAGTCGGTCTACGACGTTCTCTGGGCCCACACGGTGATCATCGAGCGCAGCGCACTGGATGGCGCCGCGGACGCCGGTAACACGGCCGAGGAGGGCGACGATGCGTGACGCACGGGACGTGATCATCTCACCGGTCGTGACCGAGAAGACCATGGGGCAGATGGAGGCGGGCAACGTCTACACCTTCATCGTCGCCAAGGACTCGAACAAGATCGAGATCGGCCAGGCGGTCGAGAAGCTCTGGGACGTCAAGGTCCTGGACGTACGCACCATGAGGTACGCGGGGAAGTCCCGGCGTTCGTTCATGGGCCGCATGGCGAAGAACTGGAGCAAGGGACGCCGCCCGTCGTTCAAGAAGGCGGTGGTGCAGCTCGCCGAGGGTGAGCACATCGAATTCTACGAGGCCGGCTGAGGATAGGACGGAACCATGGGCATCAAGAAGTTCAAGCCAGTGACTCCGGGGACACGCTTCCGGTCGACCCTCGACAACGAGGTGATCACCCGGAAGGGCCCCGAGAAGGCTCTCGTCGAGTCGCTTTCGTCGTCCGGCGGGCGCAATCACCACGGGCGCATCACGGTGCGCCGCCGCGGTGGTGGACACAAGCGCAAGTACCGGGTCATCGACTTCAAGCGCAACAAGTTCGGCGTGCCGGGGGTGGTGAGCGAGATCGAGTACGATCCCAACCGCTCGGCCAACATCGCGCTGATTCAGTACGCGGACGGTGAGAAGCGCTACATTCTTCATCCGCGGGACCTGAACGTGGGCGACAAGATCTCGTCCGGTCCCGAGGCCGATGTACGCATCGGGTGCTCGCTGCCTCTCGAGCTGATTCCGCTGGGCACCACGGTGCACAATGTGGAAATGAAGCCGGGCAAGGGTGGGCAGATGGCCCGTTCCGCCGGAAGCGGCGTGCAGGTCATGGCCAAAGAGGGCGAGTACGTGACGCTGCGCCTTCCGTCCACCGAGGTGCGCCGCGTACGTCGCGAGTGCCTCGCGACGGTAGGGCAGGTGGGAAATACCGACCACGAGTTGACCGTGATCGGAAAGGCCGGTGCCAACCGGTGGCGGGGCCGCCGTCCGAAGGTCCGCGGTGTCGCCATGAATCCGGTCGATCACCCGCTGGGTGGTGGTGAGGGCCGCACGTCCGGTGGACGTCCGCCCGTTTCTCCGTGGGGTACGCCCGACGGGAAGAAGACCCGCAAGAAGAAGAAGAGCAGCAGCAAGTTCATCGTGCGCGGCCGCAAGCGCGGTAAGGCCACGCGGTAACGCCGACGTAGAGGTCAGGTTCTATGCCACGGAGTGTCAAGAAGGGGCCGTTCATCGACGACCGCCTGCTCAAGCGGGTGGAGGACATGAACAGCCGTGGAGAAAAGAAGGTGGTGAAGACGTGGGCACGTGCCTCCACCATCTCTCCGGAGTTCGTCGGCCACACCGTCGCCGTGCACAACGGAAACAAGTTCATCCCCGTGTACATCACGGAGAACATGGTTGGCCACAAGCTCGGTGAGTTCGCCGCCACACGCCTCTTCCGGGGCCATGGTGGAAAGCTCGCCGACAAGCGGTCCAAGCGGTGAGGGTGCCAACGATGCAAGCGAAGGCGATTGCCCGGCATGTTCGCATGAGCGCCCGCAAGGCGCGGCTCGTGGTCGATCAGATCCGGGGGAAGTCCGTGAACGAGGCGTACGCGATCCTCCAGTTCTCGAAGAAGGGAGCGGCGGAGACGGTGAACAAGACGCTCCGTTCGGCGGTGGCGAACGCCCAGGTGAAGGCCCAGGACGGGGGCGGGCTCCTCGACGTGGACGACCTCGTGGTGAGTGAGGTCTACGTGGACGAGGGTCCGACGCTCCGTCGGTTCCGGGCCGCGGCCATGGGTCGCGCGACCCCCATCAGAAAGCGCACCAGCCACATCACTGTGGTGGTGGACACGAAGGGTGCCTGACGGCATCCCAGACAACAGCGATTATGGGACAAAAGACACATCCGACCGGTTTTCGCCTTGGCATCGTCAAGGAATGGAAGTCTCGCTGGTACGCCGAGCGTGATTTCCCCAGGCTCCTTCACGAAGACGAGACGATCCGCAAGTACCTCCGCCGCCGCCTGAACCACGCGGCGCTGGCCGAGGTCGAGATCGAGCGCAAGCCGAGCAAGATCGTGGTCACGCTTCATACCGCCCGCCCCGGTGTCGTCATCGGAAAGCGCGGCGCCGAGGTGGACAAGCTCCGTGACGAGCTCGCGGTGCTGACCAAGAGCGAGATCTCCGTGAACGTCGAGGAGATCAAGCGCCCCGAGGTCAACGCCTACCTGGTGGCGGAGAACATCGCCCACCAGCTCCGGCAGCGGATCTCGTTCCGCCGGGCCATGAAGCGCGCGGTGCAGAACGCCATGCGGGCCGGGGCGAAGGGGATCAAGATCCAGTGTGCGGGCCGCCTGGGCGGTGCCGAGATCGCACGGACCGAGGGATACAACGAGGGCCGGGTGCCGTTGCACACGCTCCGGGCCGACATCGATTACGCGCAGCTTCCTGCCTTCACCACCTACGGAGCCGTGGGCGTGAAGTGCTGGATCTTCAGTGGCGAGGTCGTCGACGAACGTCGCGGCCGGACCTACTCTGCGGGCGGCTGATTTTTTCGAGGACGGGATTCTTCAATGCTAGCGCCGAAGCGGGTAAAACACCGCAAGACACATAAGGGCCGGATGCGGGGGAAGGCTCACCGGGGCAACAAGGTGTCCTTTGGTGAGTATGGCCTCCAGGCAACCGAGCCGACGTGGATCACGAACCGGCAGATCGAGTCCGCCCGTATCGCCATGACGCGTCATATCAAGCGTGGCGGTAAGGTCTGGATCCGGATCTTCCCCGACAAGCCCATCACCCAGAAGCCGGCCGAGACCCGGATGGGTAAGGGTAAGGGTAACCCGGAGCAGTGGGTCGCCGTGGTGAAGCCGGGGCGGGTGATGTTCGAGCTGGAGGGCGTACCGGAGTCCGTGGCCAAGCGCGCCATGGAGCTGGCCGCCGCCAAGCTGCCCATCAAGTGCCGCTTCGTGGCGCGCGAGCGCCAGCTCTAGGAGACGAGAAGATGAAGGCGGATGACATTCGGACGTGGGACGACGCCGAGATCACGGCGCGTCTAGACGAGTTGAAGGAGGAGCAGTTCAAGCTCCGATTCCAGGCGGCCATGATGGAGTTGGAGAATCCGACCCTCCTTCGTACCCTGCGCCGGGATATCGCCCGGCTCAACACTGTACTTCATGAGCGCACCAGCGCTCAGAACGGGTAAGCGGGAATACGATGACGGAGACGGCCCGGAACCAGCGCAAGGTGCGAACCGGCGTGGTGGTCAGCAACAAGGGTGACAAGACGGTCATCGTGCAGGTGGAGCGGCGGCTGCCGCACCCTCTGTACGGCAAGCAGGTCACCCGTACGAAGAAGTACCACGCCCATGACGAAAAGAACGAGTACCTGGTGGGCGACGTGGTCCGCATCCAGGAGACCCGACCCCTCTCCAAGACCAAGCGGTGGCGGGTCCTGGAGCTGATCGAGCGTCCTGAGTAATCGACGCACGCGAACCAAGATAGAGAGATACTGAGATGATCCAGCAGGAGTCGATCCTCCGGATAGCGGACAACACCGGCGCGAAGTCGGCGCTGTGTATCCGTGTCCTGGGCGGATCTCGGCGCCGCTACGCAGGGGTGGGCGACGTCATCGTCGCGACGGTGAAGGACGCCATCCCCAACGCGGGCATCAAGAAGGGTGACGTGGTCAAGGCCGTGATCGTGCGGACCGCCAAGGAGACCCGGCGGAAGGATGGCACGTACATCCGCTTCGACGACAACGCGGCCGTGATCATCAACCCGCAGGGCGAGCCCCGCGGGACCCGGATCTTCGGACCCGTGGGCCGTGAACTGCGCGAGAAGAAGTACATGAAGATCGTGTCGCTGGCGCCGGAGGTGCTCTGATGATCAAGGTCAAGCCCGGAGCGGCGAAGCGTAAGTTCCAGATCGTGAAGGGTGACCGGGTCAAGGTCATCCGCGGGAACTTCCGCGACATGGAGGGGACGGTCCTCGAGATCATCCCCGCTACCGGTAGGGTTCGTGTCGAGGGCGTGAACATGCGTAAGCGCCATCAGCGTCCCAGCCAGGCGAATCCCGATGGCGGCATCGTCACGTTCGAGGCCCCCATCGACATCTCAAACGTCATGCTCGTCGATCCGGCCACCGGGGAAGCCACCCGGGTGCGTACGCGGATCGAAGAGGATGGCACCAAGGAGAGGATTTCCGTGAAGAGCGGGAATCCAATCCCGAAGCCGCGGTAAAGAGGGATCCGATGGAATCCAGACTGAAGAAGCATTACGAGAACCACGCTCGCCCCAAGCTCCGTGAGGAGTTCTCTTTCGAGAACCCCCATCAGGTGCCGGGGGTCGAGAAGGTGGTGGTGAACGTGGGTGTTGGGAGCGCCTCCAAGGACCAGAAGTACCTGGACTCGGTGGTGGAGGAGTTGGGGCTCATCACGGGGCAGAAGCCTCTCGTGAACCGGGCCCGGAAGTCCATCTCCAATTTCGGCCTGCGCGAGGGCATGCCCGTCGGGGTGTCGGTGACCCTGCGCAAGGACAAGATGTGGCACTTCCTCGACCGCCTCATCAGCACGGCGGTCCCGCGGGTGCGCGACTTCCGTGGGCTCAACACCAAGTCCTTCGACGGCCGTGGGAACTACACCATGGGCGTGAGGGAGCAGATCATCTTCCCGGAGATCAACTACGATCGGGTCAACAAGATCCACGGGATGGATATCACGGTGGTGACGACCACCAACAAGGACGACGAGGCCTTCGCGCTTCTCCGCGAGCTGGGATTCCCCTTCCGCGGACAGGTACCTGAGCAGATCGGCGCGACCGGGGCCTGACCCGCCGCGCACACGGAAAGAGACGAGAGGTTTCAGAATGGCCAGGAAGGCACTCATCGAGAAAGCGAAGCGCAAGCCGAAGTTCGGCGTGCGTATTCGGAACAGGTGTCAACGCTGCGGGCGTCCGCGTGCGTTCCTCCGGAAGTTCGGCATTTGCCGGATCTGCTTCCGCGAGATGTCGCTCCGGGGCGAGATCCCTGGTGTCCGGAAGTCGAGTTGGTAAGGGAATAAGATCGCTATGATGACCGATCCCATCGCGGACATGCTGACCCGCCTACGCAATGCCGGCTCCGCCGGACACAAGTGGGTGGACATGCCCGTGTCAAAGCAGAAGATCGAGGTTGCCCGGCTCCTCGCCGAGAATCACTTCGTCCACGCCTTCAAGGTGTTGGCCGACGGACGGTTCGGGGTGCTCCGCGTCTACCTCAAGTATCACGATGGTGCGCCGGTGATCCGGCACCTGGAGCGGGTTTCCCGTCCCGGGCGTCGGCACTACGTCGGCGTGGAGGACATTCCGCGGGTCCGTAACGGCCTCGGTATGGCCATCCTCTCCACTTCGACCGGGGTTCTCTCGGACCGTGCCGCCCGCCAGCAGGGCGTGGGCGGCGAAGTCCTGGCCCTCGTCTGGTAACAGGTATAGAACGATGTCGCGAATCGGAAAACTTCCGGTCGCCGTGCCCAAGGGCGTGGACGTGAAGCTCGACGGGACCAACCTCACGGTGAAAGGTCCCAATGGAGAGCTCGCGATGGATGTCCACCCCGAGATGCACCTCACCGTCGAGGATGGTGAGATGCGGGTCGAGCGTCCGTCTGAGCAGAAGAATCACCGTGCACTCCACGGGCTGACCCGATCCCTCATCGCCAACATGGTGGCGGGGGTGACGGAGGGCTTCTCCAAGACGCTGGAGATCGTGGGCGTGGGATATCGGGCGGAGGTCAAGGGACGGGGAATCGTCCTGAGCCTCGGCTACTCCCACACCATCGACTACCAGCCGGTGGACGGGGTCTCCATCGAGGTCCCCAACCAGACCACGGTGGTCGTGAAGGGTGCGGACAAGCAGAAGGTGGGGCAGACGGCGGCGGAGATCCGCGGCTTCCGTCCCCCGGAGCCCTACAAGGGCAAGGGCGTCCGTTACCAGGGTGAGCAGATCCGGCGCAAGGCCGGGAAGACGGCTGGGTCCTGACCATGATCAAGTACAGCAAGCTGAAGAAGAGTCGCGCCCTGCAGAGGGAGCGGCGGCACCACCGGGTCCGGAACAAGGTCGAAGGGAGCGCCGAGCGTCCCCGGCTGGCCGTGTTCCGCTCCATCAAGAATATCGAAGGCCAGATCATCGACGACGCGGCCGGCCGGACCCTGGTGGGTCTGTCCAGCCTCACCGCGGAGATGAAGGACTTCAAGGCCGACGGGAAGAACTGGCGGGTGCAGCAGGCCCATGCCGCAGGAAAGCTCCTCGGCGAGAAGGCCAAGGCCCAGGGGATCAGCACCGTGGTATTCGACCGCGGCGGTTACAGGTATCACGGCCGGGTGAAAGCCTTCGCCGATGGCGCCCGTGAAGGCGGGCTGGAGTTCTGATGGCCAAGGATAAGAATCAGTCGAGGCAGCCCCGGGCCCCCCGGGAGAGCGAGTACGTGGAGAACGTCATCCACATCAACCGTGTGGCCAAGGTGGTGAAGGGTGGTCGGCGGTTCTCCTTCTCCGCGCTGGTGTCGGTGGGCGACCAGAAGGGGAGCGTCGGCATCGCCATCGCGAAGGCCAACGAGGTGTCGGAGGCCATCCGCAAGGCATTCGAGCAGGCCAAGCGCAACATGACGAAGGTGCCCGTGCAGAACGGGACCCTCCCCCACGAGATCGTGGGCGCATGGGGTGCGGGCCGCGTCCTCCTCAAGCCCGCGGCGCCGGGTACCGGAGTCATCGCGGGCGGCGCCGTGCGGGCCGTGCTCGAAGCGGCCGGCGTGCGTGACGTGCTCACCAAGAGCCTGGGTACCAACAATCCCATCAACGTCGCTCGCGCCACCATGGACGGCCTGACCCATCTCGTCACGGCCGAGCAGGTGGCATTGGAGCGGGGTGTTCCAGTGGAGGCTATGGGGGTGCGTCGTGGCTAAGAAGAAGGTGAAGCGTCTCGAGATCACCCAGGTCCGCAGCGGGATCGGCCGTCCGGAGAAGCACCGGCGGACCATCCGTGCGCTGGGTATCAAGCGGCACCAGCAGTCCGTGATCCAGGAAGACACCCCTGCGGTACGCGGAATGATCAACCAGGTATCCCACCTCGTTTCCGTCAAGGAAGTCGAGGAGTAAAACTATGGCTGAGTTGCATGATCTGAGCCCGTCATCGGGCTCACACCGTAATCGGAAGCGTGTCGGGCGTGGCCCGGGCTCCGGGTTGGGCAAGACCTCCGGACGTGGTGAAAAGGGCCAGAAGGCCCGGTCCGGAGGGAGCGTGCCTGCCCGGTTCGAGGGTGGTCAGATGCCGCTGCACCGCCGCATCCCCAAGCGGGGGTTCAAGAACTTCAATCGTGTGGAGTTCCAGGTGGTGAACGTTCAGCACCTGGAGCGCGTCGAGGGTGACGTGAATCCCGCGGCCCTCAAGGCGGCCGGGCTGATCCGCAACCTGATCCAGCCGGTGAAGATTCTCGGCAACGGCGAACTCACCAAGGCGTTCAAGGTGGAGGCCCACGCCTTCAGCAAGGGCGCCCAGGCGAAGATCGAGGCCGCGGGTGGATCCGTGGCCGTGCTGTCCAGCTCCACCGAAACCGAGTAATCATGTCGAACAACCCGGTTGCCAACCTCTTCCGTGTGCCGGAGCTGAAGGACAAGATCCTCTTCACCCTGTACATGCTGCTCATCTACCGGATCGGTGCGCACATCACCGTTCCCGGCATCGATGTCGGCGTGCTGCGGCAGCAGTTCGGGGCGCTCGGCAACACCTTCTTCGGAATCTACGACATGTTCGTGGGCGGCGGCCTCTCCCGGGCCACCATCTTCGCCCTCGGCATCATGCCGTATATCTCCGCGAGCATCATGTTCCAGTTGCTCGCCGCGGTCATTCCCACCGTGGAGAAGCTGCAGAAGGAAGGGGAGGACGGACGGAAGAAGCTCACCCAGTGGACGCGGTACACCACGGTGGCGTTGTCCATCGCGCAGGGGTACGGCTACGCCGCCTTCCTGGGCTCCATGCCCGGAGCGGTCATGGTGCCGGGCCCGATCTTCGTGTTCACCACGGTGGTCACGCTCACGGTGGGCGCACTGTTCGTGATGTGGCTCGGCGAGCAGATCACCGATCGGGGAATCGGGAACGGGATGTCCCTCCTGATCTTCTTCTCCATCATCGAATCCTTCCCGGCGGCGCTCGCCCGTACGTGGGAGGCCTTCAGGGTGGGCGAGATCAGCGCGTTCGCGCTGGCCGCGCTCCTGGTGGTGGTGGTCTTCGTGACCGGCGCGGTGGTGGCCATGACCATGGCGGCGCGGAAGATCCCCATCCAGATCCCGCGGAAGGTCGTGGGGCGAGGGCGGATCCAGGAGGGTCAGAAGAGCTTCATCCCGCTTCGGATCAACTCCGCCGGCGTGATGCCCATCATCTTCGCGCAGTCCTTCATCGTGGTGCCGGGTACGGCCGCTGCCTTCATCGACCTGGGTCCTTTGCAGGTGCTGGCCGAGATCTTCCAGCCCCAGACCACGGCGTACTACGTCACGTACGGGTTGCTGATCCTCTTCTTCACGTATTTCTACACCGCCATCATCTTCAATCCGGTGGACATCGCCGAGAATCTGAAGAAGCAGGGCGCGTTCGTGCCGGGCGTGAAGCCCGGCGCGCGCACGGCGGAGTACATCGACCGGGTCCTCACCCGCATCACGCTTCCAGGTTCGGCATACCTGGCCTTCGTGGCTCTGGTGCCCTTCGCGATCTTCGCGTTCTTCAACATCCAGACCTTCTTCTTCGGTGGCACCAGCCTCCTCATCGTGGTGGGTGTGGGTCTCGATACCGTCCAACAGGCCCAGCAGCTTCTCATGCTGCGCCATTACGACGGATTCATGAAGAAGGGCCGGGTGAAGATGCGCGGCCGCCAGCGGTACATGTAGCGGAGCGATGGTCGTAATTCTTCTTGGCCCTCCGGGGGTTGGAAAGGGCACCCAGGCCGTTCGACTCGCCGACAGCGAGGGGTGGGCCCACGTGTCCACGGGTGATCTTCTCCGGTCGGCTCTGCGGGAAGGGACTACGCTGGGAGAGCAGGCCCGCGGGTTCATGAACGCGGGAGAGCTCGTTCCCGACGCGCTCATCATGGACCTGGTGCGTGAGCACCTTGCCGCCCTGGGCCCCGAAGTGGGCATCCTCTTCGACGGTTTTCCGCGGACCACCGCGCAGGCCGGTGGCCTGGACGCCGTCCTGGCGGAAAGCGGACGGAAGGTCGATACGGTGGTGCTCTTCGAGGCCTCCGACGACGAGCTCGTGAAGAGGTTGAGCGGTCGCCGAAGCTGCCCGGAGTGCGGGGCGGTCTACAACGTGTTCTTCACGCCTCCCGAGAACGAAGGGAAGTGCGACCGGTGCGGTGCTGCGTTGCAGCATCGCGAGGACGATGCCCCGGGCACCGTGGAGCGGCGCCTCCAGGTCTATCAAGAGCAGACGGCTCCGCTGGTGGCGTATTACCAGGCGCATCCGGCCGGGGTCGTACGGGTTCCGGCGGAGCAGTCGGTGGACGCGGTGCACGGAGAATTCCGCGCCGCCGTGGGAGTGGGGTGAGGGGCCATGGTCCATCTGCGCACTCCCGAAGAGATCGACCTCATGGCCCGGGCCGGCGCCATCATCGGTGACCTCCTGGCCGTGGTGCCCACGCGCATCCGCCCGGGGGTGACCACCGGCGAGCTGGACACGTTCTGCGAGGAGTTCATCCGCTCCCACGACGGCGCGGTACCGGCCTTCAAGGGCCTGTATGGATTTCCCGGGGCGGTGTGCATCTCGGTGAACGAGGAAGTCGTCCATGGCATCCCCTCTTCGGAGCGGACGGTGGGCGAAGGAGACATCCTCTCCATCGACGTGGGTGTGAGATTGGACGGGTGGTGCGCCGATTCGGCCTGGACGTTCGCGGTGGGCGAGATCAGCGCCGAGGCGCAGCACCTCATGAAGGTCACCGAGGAGTCCCTGTACGCGGCCGTCGAGGCGGCGGTCAAGGGAAACCATGTGGGCGACATCGGTGTCGCCGTGATGGGCGCGGTGGAGGGTACGGGGTACGGGATCATCCGTGACCTGGTGGGCCACGGCATCGGCCGGGACGTGCACGAGGAGCCCCAGGTCCCCAACGTGGGGCGGGCCGGACAGGGGCCTCTCCTCCGGGAAGGGATGGTTCTGGCCATCGAGCCCATGTTGTCGGCGGGTACGCCCGCCATCAAGACCCTGAGTGACGGGTGGACCGTGATCCCGCAGGACGGATCGCTGTCGGCCCACTTCGAGCATACCGTGGCCGTGACGGCAGAGGGACCCCGGGTGCTCACGATGGCCAGGGCAGAGGCTACGGAAGCGCGACTGTCCGGGACAGCTTGAAGAGCGTCCGGCGGCTGGTTATACTACTAAGCTCTGCCACAAACGAACGCGGAGAATGGAATCGTGAAGGTCCGAAGCAGCGTCAAGCCGATCTGTGAGCACTGCAAGGTGATCCGCCGGAAAGGGGTGGTCCGGATCATCTGTTCGCGGAACCCCAAGCACAAGCAGCGCCAGGGCTGAACAGGCCCCGACGCACGAGCTGAGAATATCCAATGGCACGTATCGCCGGCGTCGATCTCCCCCGCGGAAAGCGGATCGAGATCGCACTTACCTACATCTACGGAATCGGTCCCACTCGGGCCCACGAGATCATCGAAGCCTGTGGCGTCGATCCCGACCGCCGTACGCAAGATCTCTCCGATGACGATGTAAACCGCCTGCGGAAGCAGATCGAGGGGACCTACAAGGTAGAGGGCGCGCTGCGCACCGAGGTCTCCATGAACATCAAGCGGCTGTCGGACATCGGTTGCTACCGGGGAATCCGGCACCGTCGTGGGCTCCCCGTTCGCGGGCAGCGCACGAGCACGAACGCGCGGACCCACAAGGGGAAGCGTCGCGCCATCGCAGGAAAGAAGAAGGCTCCGAAGAAGTAGGGAGCATAGAGGTTCCGAACCGCGATGCGGCGTGTGAAGAGGTCCCTCGTGGCCTTGGACTCGCCGCATCCGCATTGTTGGCAAAGAGGATCAGGAAGGCATCGTGGCTAAGCCAAAGACTGTGAAAAAGCGTTCCAAGCGGGTGGTGGAGGCGGAAGGCGTCGCCCATATCCAGGCGACCTTCAACAACACCATCATCACCATTGCCGACAAGGCGGGGAACACCATCGTGTGGGCCAGCGCCGGAAAGGCGGGGTTCAAGGGCTCGAAGAAGTCCACCCCGTTCGCCGCGACCATGGCCGCCGAACAAGCGGGCCGTGACGCGGTCAGCTTGGGCGTGAAGAGGGTGGACATCCTCGTGCAGGGTCCCGGATCCGGCAGGGAGTCCGCCATCCAGGCTCTGGCCAGCGCCGGGCTCTTCATCAAATCCATCCAGGACGTCACGCCGTTGCCGCACAACGGATGCCGTCCCCCCAAGAAGCGCCGCGTCTGAAGCCCCGAGGATAGATCGCAATGTCTCGATACACCGGTCCCGTCTGCAAGCTCTGCCGACGCGAGAACCAGAAGCTGTTCCTGAAGGGACAGAAGTGCTATACCGACAAGTGCCCCATGGAGCGCCGTGCGTATCCCCCGGGACAGCACGGCCCGGCGCAGCAGCGTCGCCGTAAGCAGTCGGACTACGCCAACCAGCTCCGCGAGAAGCAGAAGGTCAAGCGGATCTACGGCGTTCAGGAGCGGCAGTTCCGGACGCTCTTCACCCGCGCGGCCCACGTGCCCGGGATCACCGGCGAGAACCTGCTGGTCGCTCTCGAGTCGCGGCTGGACAACGTGGTCTTCCGGCTCGGTCTCGCGTCGAGCCGCAAGCAGGCGCGTCAGCTCGTGCGTCACCGGCACGTCGAGGTGAACCACCGCATCGTGGACGTTCCCAGCTTCGATGTCTCTCCGGGCGACGAGATCTCGGTGAAGGGCCGCTCCAAGGACCTCGCCCAGATCCAGGTCAGCCTGGAAGCCCGGACCCGTCCCGCCCTCCTCGAGTGGGTGGCTCTGGACGAAAAGGCCCGGGTAGGCCGCATGGTGCGGAAGCCGAAGCGGGAAGACATCCCGTTGGCGGTTCAGGAGCAGCTCATCGTCGAGCTCTACTCGAAGTAATCCCGCGCAAAGGCAGGAGGATATCGTGGAGATAGATCTGACCGGACTCGTACTTCCGGAGCGCGTGGAGGCCGCCGAGGTCTCGGCGGACGGCCGGAGTGCCCGGTTCGTCATCGAGCCCCTCGAGCGGGGTTTCGGACACACCCTCGGCAATTCCGTGCGGCGGGTGCTGCTGTCCTCGCTGCGCGGCGCCGCCGTCTGGGCGTTCCGCATCGATGGCGTGGTCCATGAGCATCAGACCATTCCGGGTGTGGTGGAGGACGTTCACCAGGTCATCCAGAACCTGAAGTCGCTGGTGGTCGTGCTCGACGACGACGTGGACGAGGCGGTCCTCGAGATCCAGGTCGACAAGGCCGGTGCGGTCACGGCGGGCATGGCCGGCGAGTCGCCCTATGCGCGCATTCTCGATCCGGACCACCACCTCTTCACGCTCCAGGACGCGCGCTCCATGCACATGGAGCTCCACGTCAACAAGGGACGTGGATTCGTTCTGGCGGATCAGCATGCCATGCCGCGGAGCGCGCCGGTGGATCTGGTGCGGATCGACTCCATCTACAACCCCGTTCGCCGGGCGAACTTCTCCGTGGAGGAGACCCGCGTCGGACAGCGGACGGACTTCGATCGGCTCACCCTCCAGATCGAGACCGACCTTTCGGTCTCGCCCTCCGAGGCGGTGGCGTACGCGGCCGAGTTGGTCCGCAAGCATCTGAGCTACATGCTGTACTTCGGGGCCGACGGTATTCCCGAAGAGGCGCCCGCGGGCGCGGTGGCCGTATCCGACCGGCTTCAGGATCTCCTCACCCGGTCCATCGAGGATCTGGCGGAGCTCTCCGTGCGGTCCCGGAACAGCCTCCAGAAGGAGAACATCCGCACCCTGGGCGACCTGGTGCGGCGCGACGAAGAAGACATGCTCCAGATCGAGAATTTCGGGAAGAAGTCCCTGAAGGAGATTTCGGACTTCCTCGAAGAGCACGGCCTGAGCTTTGGGATGAAGCTAGAAGATGGCGACGACGGGCGGATCTTCCTGATGCAGGAAGAGCCTGAGACCGCCGGCACCAACGAGGACTAGGCATGCGGCACCGTAAGAAGGGGAGAAAGCTCTCCCGCACCGCCAGCCATCGCAGAGCGACGCTCCGCAACATGGCGGCCAGTCTCTTCCAGCACGAGCGGATCGAGACGACCACGGCCAAGGCCAAGGAGCTTCGGCCGTACGCCGAGCGGATCATCACGCTCGCCAAGCGTGGCGACCTCCACGCTCGCCGGCTGGTGGCTCAGAAGATTCAGGATCGTCAGGTTCTGGGAAAGCTCTTCGACGAGCTGGGCCCCCGTTTCCAGGAGCGCCCGGGTGGATACACCCGCATCCTGAAGCTGGGGAATCGGCGCGGTGATGCGGCAGAGATGTCGCTAATCGAACTCGTCCATTAGTTTCTCCCGCCTCACACCCAACGAACCGATTCCTTTGGAGAGGACGACGGAAATGGTGGACAACGCTTCCCGGCGCGGCGCGGCGGACCTGGGGATGCCCCTGATGATCCTGGCATTCCTGGTCATCGCCGGATTCATGTACTGGCTGAACGTGAAGGCCGCGGCCGAAAAGGCCATCCAGATGGTCGTGGAGACTCCCGCCGAGACCATGGACGCCTCCGGCGCCGTCGTGGTCGTGGGCGAGGACATCCAGATGGATCCCACACCCTTCGAGGGCCAGAAGATCCGTGTGGACGGCCTGTCCGTCGCGGGCCCCGTGGGGCAGCAGGGATTCTGGCTCGCCATGCCCAACGGGAATCCCTTCCTGGTCTCGTATTCGGAGGCTCAGTTGGCCGATAGCGTCGCCTACGAGTTCGGGACCATCGTCGACGTGATCGGAACCATCCACGCCATGACCCCGGAGATCCTCGATGCCTGGACGGCGGCGGGGACGCTGGGAGACAACGACCGCCTCGCGGCTGAGTTCGCGACGCACTACATGCAGGCCGAGGCCGTGACCGTGGTCGAGGAAGCCGGCATGGACGGCGAAGGCTGAGAGAAACCATAACCCGAAGACGGCACCGTCCGAGGAAATAGAACGATGGCCCGAGTGTGCTACGTGTGCGGCAAGCGCCCCTCCACGGGGAACAACGTGAGTCACGCCAACAACAAGACGAAGCGGCGCTGGTTGCCCAATCTCCAGACCGTGAAGATCCAGACGAACGACGGCGAGCGTATGCGCGTCCGGGTGTGCACGTCGTGTATCTCGGCCGGAAAGGTCAAGAAGGCGCCGGCCACCGCGGCCAAAGCCTGACCGAAATCGGGTTCCGGAACGGCGAAGGCCCCTGCGATCTCGGTTCGCGGGGGCCTTCTCCCATTTCGGGTGTACGGTCCGCCCGTTCGTCAAGCAGTTGCCCCGCGGGCCGGAGTTTCGCCTATTAGGTAGACGGTCCGCGGCGGATGGGGACCACATTCCACACAGGCATGCGAGGATTCGGCATGCGCAAGGGCGTCCTTGTGGTACTGGACTCCGCGAACCGGGGGGGAGCGGAGCGTCTGGTAGCGACTACGGTTTCACAACTCCCCCGTGATCGGTACGAGCCCGTGGTGGTATCACTCTCGCCGTCCAACCGGCTGGAGGCGTACCAGGCATTGGACGTGCCCGTGGTGTCCATTCCCGTGGAGACCCGTCGGGACCTCTATGGCGCCATCCGCCGTCTACGGACCCTGATCCGGCGCCGGAACATCCGCGTGGTCCACACCCACCTTCCCGTGGCGGACTTCGTGGGCCGTCTGGCGGCCATCGGCCTCGCCCGGGTGGTGACCACCCTGCACAAGGGGTCGGAAGAGTCCGTGGACGGGATTCCGCCGCGGGTGCAGCCACCGGGTTGGCTCGACGGGCTCACGCGGCGCCGGGGTGTGGACCATTACCTGGCCGTGAGCGATGCGGTGAAGCTTTCCGTCGAAGCACAACTGGGCCTGAGCGGTGTCGAGACGCTCCCCCATTTCATCGACGTGCACGGATTCCACGAGAAGGTCGCGTCCGTGGACCGCACGGTGGTTCGCCGTAGCCTGGGGCTCGACGAGTCCGACGTGGTGCTCCTCCACGTGGGGCGCTTCACGCGGGACAAGGCCCAGGCCCACCTCCTCACCAGCTTCCGCGAAGCGCATCTGGAAGACGGTCGCCTCCGGCTTCTCCTGGCCGGCGAGGGCCCGGAGATGGTGTCCACCCGAGCCCTGGCCGAAGAGCTCGGGCTGGGGGACCGGGTCGCCTTCCTGGAGGCCACCCCCGACGTGTTGTCGCTGTACCGCGCCGCCGACATGTTCGTCTTTCCGTCGCGGGCGCAGTCCTTCGGGATCGCCCTTCTCGAGGCCATGGCGGCGGGGCTGCCCTCGGTGGTGACGTGGGTGGGCGGCGTCCGTGAGATCACCAGCCGCGAGACCTCGCTCATCGTCGAGGTGGATCACGCCACGGAGTTGGCCCGCGCCATCATCCGACTGGCCAAGGATCCGTTCCTCCGGCAGAAGATGGGGCGGTTGGCGGCGGTGCGGGCCATGGCCTTCGACGTGTCCGAGTGGCTGCCCCGCCTGGAGGCGGTCTACGACTCCGTCTGAGATGCACCCCGCCCTCCGACTGATCCGCCCCCATCAGTGGGCGAAGAACCTCCTTCTCCTGCTTCCGGCCGCCGCCGCGCATCGCGTGGGTGAGGTGGCGGTGGGCGGTGACCTCGTCCGGGCGGTGATCTCGTTCTCCCTCCTGGCCTCCGCCGTGTACGCCGCCAACGACGTGGCCGACGCGCCCCACGACCGGCTGCACCCCACCAAGAAAGCGCGTCCCGTGGCATCGGGCGCGGTGGGGACCGGGCCGGCGTTGGCGTTGGCGGGCGTCCTGGCGGGGGTGTCCCTCGCGGTGGCGTGGAGTCTCCCCCGGCCTTTCCTCTGGACCTGGGCGGTCTACCTGGCGCTGACCACCGGGTACTCCCTGGGGCTGAAGCGGGTGGTCATGCTGGACGTCATCATCCTGGCCGCCCTGTACACGGTGCGCGTGGTGGCCGGGTCCGCCGCCGTGGACGTGCCGCTGTCCCGTTGGTTCCTGGCCTTCGCCGTCTTCTTCTTCGCGTCCCTCGCATTGCTGAAGCGCGCCGTGGAGTCGGTGGGCGGGAACGCGGCGATACCCGGGCGCGGGTGGCGGGAGGGCGACCTTCCCGTGCTCACTGCGCTCGGGGCGGGGTCGGCGGTGGCGGCGGCGCTGGTCTATTGCCTCTACATCACCGGAGACGACGTGCTGCGTCTCTACGGACGGCCCGACCTCCTCTGGATGGGCCTCCCCATCCTCCTCTACTGGATCGGCCGCGCCTGGCTCCTGGCGCACCGGGGGGAAGTGCACGACGACCCGGTGGTCTTCGCGCTGCGCGACGGCTCCAGTTGGGGCGCGCTCCTCCTCATGGCACTCACGGTATGGCTGGCGGCGTGAAGCACGTCGTCCTCGTGGGCGCCACCGACGGGATCGGGCTGGCGCTCGCGCGGTCGTATCTGCGCGCCGGTTGGCGCGTGGGGCTGGTGGGGCGGTCGCCCGAGCGGGTGGCCACGGCGCTGTCGGAGATCCCCGTGCCGGCTCCCGGCACCCCCGTCGCGGATGTCCCTGCCGCGGACGTCCCCGCCGCGGACGACACCGGGTCGTTCGGCGGCGAGATCACCACCGCGGTCCTGGATCTCACCGACCGGGCGGCCATCGTCCCCGCGCTGGAGGACCTCCTGGTCCGCATGGGTCAGATGGACCTCCTGATCTACACGGCCGGCGTCATGTCCCACGGGCCCGACGACCTTCCCGAGATGATCACGGTGAACGTCACGTCCGCCATGGACGTCCTGGAGTGGGCCGCGGCGTACTTCCAGGACGCCGGGCGCGGCCACGTCGCCGCCATCGGATCGGTGGCCGGAGACCGGGGGAGGAAGGGGCACGCGCAGTACGGAGCCGGCAAGGCCGCCCTGCACACCTACCTGGAGGGGCTCCGCCATCGCCTGCACGTCCACGGCGTGCGCGTGAGCACCATCAAGCCCGGGTGGGTGCGGACCAAGATGCTGGGCGGAGTGCCGGCCTTTCCGCCCACGATCCAGCCCGACGACGCGGCGGAACGCATTCGCCGCGCGCTGGGGCGGGGAAGCGAGGAGGTGTACGTGCCCGGGTGGTGGAGGTGGATCATGCTGAGCCTCCGCCTGATGCCCCGCGCCCTCTTCAAGCGGATCGCGCCCCCGTGACCGCGGCGGGGCCGCGCGTGGAGGTCCTGGCGGGGTGGGGGATGGCCCACCACGCCCGCAGCCGGGTCTACCGCCCCGCCGACGAGGAGGGTGTGGCCCACGCGGTGAACGACGCCGTGGCCCGCGGTCTCTCCCTCACCGCGCGCGGCGCGGGGCTCAGCTACGGCGACGCGGCCCTGAACCAGGGCGGCGCCGTCGTCCTCACGGAAGGCCTCGCCGGCGTGGTGTCCTTCGATCCCGCGAGCGGACGCGTCACGGCGCGGGCCGGGACCACCCTGCGCGAGCTCTGGACCCGCACCATCTCCCAGGGATGGTGGCCGCCGGTGGTGCCCGGCACCATGGAGGTGACGCTGGGCGGGTGCGTCGCCATGAACGTCCACGGAAAGAACCACGCCCAGTCCGGGGCGTTCGGCGCCCACGTGGAGGGGGTGACCCTCCTGGACGGCGACGGAGCCACCCGACGCGTCACCCGGGAGGAGAGCCCGGCGGAGCTGGCGGCCGTGGTGGGGGGGATGGGGCTGGGCGGCGTCATCCTGGACGTGACCCTTCGGTTGAAGCGGGTCCACTCCGGGTTCCTGGCGGTGGAGGGGTGGGCGACCCGGTCCCTGGAAGACACGCTGGAGGCTCTGCGCGCGGGCGTGGCCGACTCCGATTACACCGTGGCGTGGCTGGACTGTACCGGCGGGCGGGCGGGGCGGGGCGTGGTGCACACGGCGCGGCACCTGGACGAGGGACACCCTCTGGTGGGGGAGGGACTCGACGCCGAAGCGCAGGGGCTCCCTTCCCGCATCGCCGGCGTGCTCCCCCGGGAGTGGGCGGTGGCTCCGCTGAAGGCGCTCAATCGTCCGGCGGGGATCCGCCTCCTCAACGCCGCCAAGCACGGCGCCGCGCGGGTGCGTGGCCGGAGCCGGTACGTGCAGACCCACGCCGCCTTCCACTTCCTCCTGGACCACGTGCCCGGGTGGAAGCGCATCTACGCGCCCGCGGGGCTGATCCAGTACCAGATGTTCGTGCCGGCCGAGAGCGCCCTTTCGGCGTTCTCCGCGGCGCTCGAGCGGCAGCGCGCCCTGGGTGTGCCCGGCCACCTGGCCGTGGTCAAACGGCACCGCGCCGAGGAGTCGGCGGCCGGGTACTGCATGGACGGCTACTCGCTGGCCATGGATTTTCCCGTGGGAAGGGGCGAGGGTTATACCCGTCTCGTTCGCCTCTGCGCGGAGCTCGATGCCGTCCAGGCGGCGTCCGGCGGCACGGTCTACGCCGCCAAGGACGCCGTCAGCGCCGGACTCGGGCGTCTTCCCCGGAAGCACGATCCGCGCTTCTCCAGCAACCTGGTCCGGAGATGGCAGGCCGCGTCTCCCCACCCCCAACCGTGAGCGTGCCCCCATGCGCATCCTGGTCACCGGCGGCGCCGGCTTCATCGGATCCCACCTGGTCGAGCGTCTCCTGGAACGTGGAGACGAGGTCTTCGTGGTGGACGACCTCTCCGCCGGATCGCTGGATCACCTGAAGGCGGTCCGCGACCACCCCCGTCTCCACCTCAACGTGGACACCGTCCTGAACTATCCGATGATGGACGAGACGGTGGCCCGCGTGGACCAGGTGATCCACCTGGCGGCCGCGGAGGGAGTGAAGCGGGTGGTGGAGCACACGGTGGAGAGCCTGACCAACAACGTGCGGGGCGTGGAGATCGTCCTGAACTGCTGTGCCCGCCATGGCGTGCCCCTCTTCTTCGCCTCCTCGGCGGAGGTGTACGGGAAGGCGGTGAACGACCTGGAGGAAGACGCCGACCGCCTCATGGGCCGGACCGGGGAGGTCCGCTGGGGTCACGCCGCCACCAAGGCGCTGGGAGAGGCCCTGGCGCTGGCCTATCACCGGGAGGAAGGTCTTCCCGTGGTCATCGGCCGCATCTTCAACGTGGTGGGCCCCCGCCAGACGGCACAGTGGGGGATGGTGCTCCCCACCCTCGCCGCCGAGGCGCTGAAGGGGGAAGCCATCCAGGTGTACGGCGGAGGCGCCCAGCGGCGGTGCTTCCTCCACGTGGATGACGCCGTGGAGGCCATCATCCGCCTCCTCGGGGAGGACGACGTGGCCGGAGGCGTGTTCAACATCGGCTCCGAGGAGGAGACCTCCATCGCCGAGCTGGCCACGCGGGTGAAGGAGCGCGTGAACTCCCCGGCGCGCGTGGAGTTCATCGCGCGCCCCGACGCGGACGGCGGGAAGGTCCACGACGTGGACCGCCGCCGCCCCGACACCACCCGCCTGCGCGAGGCCACCGGGTGGGCGCCCACCAAGGACCTGGACCGCATGATCGACGACACGGTGGAGTATCTGCGGGGGCGGTGAGGCGGGGGTGGCGTCAGTAGTGGTACCGGCACTGGAGGAAGTCGACGCGACCAGAGATCGGCGCCGAGATGTTTGATCGGTTCCGGCTTTCCGCTCCCCCGGGACTTGATCCTGAACGGGCGATCGTTATCGTCGGGTCCATGAGGAAGGGGAGCCGCCCGGCCCGCCCACGCACCACCACCCGCCATGAAGGAGGAGCGGTTCCTTGCGCTCTGACCGAAGGTTCCGCTCCGCGCTGTGGGGGCTGATCCTCGCCGCCGCCGTGCCGGCCGCGCAGGCCGGTTCCCTGGCCGCGCAGGCCACGTCCAACGTCCCGCTGGACGATCCCGCCTACGTCGACCTGGATGCCCTGGTGTCGGCCGGGCTCACGGCGCCGGTGCACGTGGGCCAGCGCCCGTGGTCCCGCCTCACCTTCGCCCGCCTGGCCGCGTCGGTACCCGAGGAGGCCGTCCTGTCTCCCCGGCAGGGGGAGGCGCTGGCGCGCCTGCGCGAGCGCTTCGGGAGCGAAGGGGAAGGGGCGGTGGCCGCTCCCGGGGTGCGCTTCCGCGAGGTCCGGGCGGACGCCACGTGGGCGGACAGTCCATGGCGGGAGATCCCCAGCTCGGCGTCCGCAAGATCGAACATCGATGGGGACGTGAATCCCCTCCTCCAGGGGCAGGAGGGCCGCCCCCTGGTGGACGGTTGGACCATGGGGGTCGAGCCCTCCGTGGAGGCTCGCCCGGCGCCGGGGCTGGTGGTGGTGGCGCGCCCCCGCCTCCAGTACGCCGGCCCCCGGCGAGCCGACCGGGCCGGCGACGTGGGCGTTCACACCCTCTACGCCCGTGGCGCCATCGGGAACGTGGCCTTCCAGGTGGGGCGCGACCACCTCTTCTGGGGACAGGGCGCCTCCGCCGGGCTGATGGTTTCGGACAACGCCCGCGGGCTGGACATGATCCGGGTGGGGAACGAGCGGCCCTTTCGCCTCCCCTGGCTCTTCCGGCACCTCGGCCCCACCCGTCTCACCCAGGTCATCGCGGACATGGGCGCCGACCGCGACATCCCCCACAGCAAGGTCTTCCTGACCAAGGCGAGCTTCCTCCCGCACCCCGACCTGGAAGTCGGGATCGGGCTCCTCAACCAGCAACTGGGGGAGGGGGCGCCGGAA
>JAOUPR010000122.1 GCA_029879725.1 Gemmatimonadota bacterium
GAGCGCATGGAACGAGGGGGCGGCGGCCAGATCGGCGAGGGTGGGGTCCTTCCGACCGACTCCCGCCTCGGCCCACCCGCGCGCAGCCTACGGGCTCGCCACTCGATAGCGGACCACGCTTTCCACTCCCCGGGGGTCGCGCTCCAATGAGATCATGATCTGGCCGTCGAAGGAGAGTGGAGTGGTGCCGGACGTGCTCCCCAGGAACACGCCGTCGGGGCCGAAATGGTCGTACTCCTGCACCGACTCCCCATCAAAGGGGTTGGGATCCAGATCGCCGCGCAGGACGCTGAAATGTCCCGTCCGGTAGGCTCGGATCCTCAGCACGACGGGCCGATGGGCGGTACGAGGAAGGGAAAGCGTCTTCCGGTCGATCTCCCTGCTGCACTCCACCACCATTTCCGGCCCTGCGGGACAGTCCCGGGAGGCTCGCCACAACTCCAGGACCCCGCGGTCGATGGGGATCGGATCCACCTCGCCCTCGATCCGGAGCCGGAGGACCCCGTCCGTTCCATAGACATCGATCCTGTAGGTCGCCGTATCCGCGACCAGGACGCGACCGAGCCCGTCCGGACTCAGGGTCGGACGATGCGTGAGGATCGGCTCGAGCCAGAAGAAGTCGTTGTGCGACTCTCCACTGCTTTCCCTGGACCACCTCAGTCCCGCCGCCTCGATGTCGCCGGTCCGTGGGTCCACCCGATAGACGTACTCGCGGTGCAGGGGCGGCTCGTCCACGGTTCCCCCGCGAAAATACCCGAGGGCCGACACGAGCCAGCCGTCTGGCGAGGCGGCGATCATGGAGAGGTGATTCACGTCCTGATCCTCGAACCGAGGCCGATACGTGGCGAGCAGCCTTCCTTCGACATCGAAGAAGTGCACGCGTCCGTTCGAGTCCGACACGAGCACGGTGTCCCGCTGAACGACGAGCCGCGCCGCACCCTCGAACTCCCCCGGCCCCGCGCCACGGCTCCCGAACCGGCGTATCACGGTACCCGCCGAATCGATGACTACCACACGATCGTTCCCCGAGTCCAGGACGAAGACGGAGCCCGCGGAGCCGACCGCACCCCCCCGCACGCGGTACAGTTGCGTTCCCGACGGGTCGCCCACGTGGCCGACACGCCATGTCTCATCGAGGGATAGCCGCCGACTGGGGTCGATGTCCCGTACCGCGACATCGACCGGAGACGCCACGGTGGGCTCCTCACCCGCGTCGGACCCGCAACCGGCCAGCAGGAACAGAGCCGCCGCCGTGGCGTGCCGACCTCTCATCCTCCCCAGGAAGTCACCTCGGCAGGACCCCCCACCGACCCGTCACTCACTCGATCCAACCCAGGGCCTCGAACAGGAAGTGGGTCGCGATGAGCCAGAGCGAGAAGCTCTCCGCCCAGAAGACGTGGATCCACCCGAATACGAACCAGGAGGCGATGGCCGCGGCCATCCCGATGGCCAAGAGCCACTTGAACCAGAGCTCGTCCTTGGGAGAGAACACCACGAAGACGATCGGATTCCCGATGAAGAACGCGAGGGTGAAGAACACGTGGAGACCGTGGTGGTCCGTGGTGTTGAAGAACGTCAGGCCGGCCAGAGACACACCGAGCGCCACGTTGTACCAACGGCCGGCGCGCACGCCGTTCACGACGAACAACAGGGCCGCCGTCGTGAGCGGCATGTAGAAGAGCTCCGGGCTCACCTCGTCATGGTACCCGGAAATCGCCTCGGTGGGCGGCCACCCCGCGGCGGCCAGAAGGATGAGTGGGATCGATGCACAGATTACGGTGAGCACAACCTCGAGTTCCACCAGATCTCGAACCCTGGCTACCACGGTATCCACGCGTCGAGATACCGCCAACACCGGCGCGGCTGTCCGCGTCGCCATCTCCTGGAGATTCATGGGCCCCTCCACTCGGTTGACCGACAGTTCGACTACCCCTGCCCCTGCCACCCACACCTGCGCGCCATGACCAAACGGGCGCGGTGCTCCGAACCGGATCGCTTCCCGACGCCGGCTCGTCGAGGTTCAGAGTAATCAGGATCGCTCGTCGGCGCAGCTTTCTCGCGCCGCCGGAGTGGAGGGCCGCCGTCGCATGCCGGCGTCCCTGGTCGCCTGGCGGCCGCCCCGCGGCGGGATCGCCCCCCCTACTGCGGCCGCATGGCCGACGCCGGATCGGCGCGGGTGGCGGAGAGCGCGGGAAGGAAGCAGGCGACCAGGCCCACCACACCCAGCGTCCCCAGGATGAGGAGGTACAGGAAGGGGTCGGCCAGGGTCACACCGTAGGTCACCATGCGCAGCGGCCTGGCCACCCCGTACCCCAGGGCCAGCCCCAGACCGGTCCCCACCGCCAGCCGCACGGTGCCCTCGTTGAGGACCATGCGCAGGATGGTCTGCCGGGAGGCCCCCAGCGCCATGCGCACGCCGATCTCCTGGCGCCGCTGGGCCACCGAGAACGCCATCACGCCGTACAGGCCCACCGCCGCCATGAAGAGCGCGGCGAAGCCGAAGATGGTGAACAGCGATCCGAAGAGGCCGAACGCCCAGGTGGCGGTCTCGATGGCATCGGGCATGCTCCGGAGCTCGTCCACGGGAAGGTTGGGGTCCAGCTCGGCCACGGCCGCCCGCAGCCGGGGCGCCAGCACCGCCGGCGGTCCCTCGGTCTTCATGGCCACCCAGACGCCGGGCACCGGTAAAGTCGCCGGCGTCACGTAGAGGTACTGGGGGGCGCGCTGATCGTCACCCAGGCCGCCCACGCCACCCCCGACATGGACGTCGGGCACCACCCCGACGATGCGCATCCAGGGGTTGGAAGACTCGAGCCGGCCGATGCGCACCCGCGCCCCCAGGGGATCCCGGTCCCCCAGGACCCGGCGGACGAAGCTCTCGTTCACGATGGCCACGGGGTCGGGCGCGTCCCAGATCTCGGCGGGGTCGAAGTCCCGCCCGCGGAGGATGGGCACGCCCAGCGTCGCGAAGTAGCCCCGGGTGATCACGCCGCCATTGGTCTGGGGGACGTCCCGGTCCGTGGGATACGTCACGCCGTCGGCGGTGACCCGCCACTCGGCGGCGCCCAGCGCGGGCAGAGAGGTGGCCAACGTCACGTCGGTGACCCCGGGCTCCGCTTCCAGGCGGCTCTCCAACGCCTCGAAGAATCCGCGCCACTCCGTGGCCGTGGGGTAGTCGGACCTCTGGAGCACCACCCGCCCCGTGAGCACCTGCTCCGGCTCGAATCCCAGATCCGTGTTCTTCAGGTTCACGATGCTCCGGATCATGAGCCCCGCGGCGATGAGGAGCCCGCACGACACCGCGATCTCGCCGACGACCAGGACCGACGTGATGCGGCTCATGCGCCGCGAAGACGAACCCCGCGCCTCGTCGCGGAGTGCGTCTCCCACCTCCGGTCCGGTGGCGCGCAGCGCCGGCATCAGCCCCGCCGCCACGGTGGCGAACAGCGTCGCTCCCAGGGCGAACCAGAGGGCGGAGAGGTCCATCTGGATGTCGATCCAGTAGGGCTTCTCGATATTCAGGATGGCGGCGTTGAACGCTTCCACGCCGACCCAGGCGAGGCCCACGCCCAGGGCGCCCCCCACCAGGGCCAGCACCAGGACCTCCGCCAGCATCTGTCGTACCACACGCAGGCGACTGGCGCCCAGGGCCGTGCGCACGGCCACCTCGCGCCCGCGGGCCGACGACCGTGCCAGGAGGAGGTTGGCCACGTTGGCGCAGGCGATGAGGAGCACCCCGAACGTGGCCGCCAACATGAGGAACATCACCGCAGTGATCTGGCGCGGCATGCTGCTCTCGGCGAAGGGCGCCGCCTCGATTCGCACGTCCTCGTTGTCGGTGGGATGGATGGCCTCGATGTCCCGGGAGATGGCGTCCAGGGAGGCGTTCACGGTCTCTGCCGTCGCACCGGCCACGTGGCGACCGAACACCACCAGGGAGGCCGAGCGACGGGCCGTGACGGCGGGGTCGTAGCGATAGGGGATCCACGCCATCTGCATGAACGGGAACTGGAAGCCCTCGGGCATGACGCCGATGACCTCCGTGGCCTCTCCATTGACGCGGATGGTGCGCCCCAGGATGGCGGGGTCTCCGGCGAAGCGGTTCCGCCACAGCGCGTAGCCGAGCACGACCCGGGGAGACGCGTCGGGTGCGTCGTCCCCCGGCTCGAACGTCCGGCCCAGGAGGGGGGGCACACCCACCACGGAGAGCGCGTTGGCCGAGACCGTGGCGCCCAACACACGCTCCGGCGGCGCCTCCTCTCCGGCCAGGTTGAAGGACGCCCACTGGTAGGCCCCCAACTCCTCGAAGACCCTCTGCCGCTCCTGCAGATCCAGGAAGTCGTGGAGCGGCACGCCGCTCTGCTGGACGCCCAGACGGTCGATGCGCTCGCTCACGAACATCAGGCGATGGGCGTCGGGGACGGGGAGCCCTCGCAGGACCGTGCCGTCCAGAGCGCTGTACGTGTGCGTGGTGAGCCCCACCCCCAGGGCGATGGTCGACACCGCCGCCAGGGACAGCCCCGGCGTCTTGAGAAGCATCCGAGCGCCGAAACGCAGATCGGCCAACAACGTCGTCATCGGTTCCCCTTCCCGGTCACCGCGGCATCCTTCCGGCCCGGCCCGGCCGTGCCGGGGGGGGCCGCGCCACCGTGTCCCACCGCGGGTGGTCTTCTCCCTCCAGCGGCCGAGGGAGGTATGGGTCAGGACGAGAGGCGGGAGGGTGGAGTTTCAGGGGGGGAGGGGGGCGGATCTCCTGGAGGATCCGCGACTCGTCGAACTGTGGAATGGCGATGCTGTGGGGCGGCACCTGGATAGATGACTACGCGGATCCCCAGTTCGGAAATACGTTCATCGGCCTGGCGGGAGACACCATCTGCAGCAGCTAGGTCCGGGAGACGCGAGTCGATGTCCGCCGGCACGCCGCGTCGACCCGCAAGGGGACAGGTCCGTGGTCATCCTCGACGCCCCATCGGCAACGGGAGCCAGACCCTTCGCGCACTCCCCACGGCCACTCCCGCCATGAGAAGGGTAAGCGCAAGCTGCACTCCATGGAACGGGACACCCCACCGCTCCGGCAGAACCCGCTCGAACCCACTGGCCTCCGCCGCCCGCGGCGGAGGGACCGTCCTCGCCCACGCCAGGAAGGCGTCTCCCACCGGGACGATCCCGCCGGCGTACCGGCGGTGCCCGAAGAGGTCGAGGGGAACGCCGAACCACTCGATGGCCGAGAAGAGGGCCTCGGCGAGTTCTTCGTCCCCGTGGGCGATGGCGGCGCCCATCCCCACCACGACGGCGGGGCCGCTGCTCCCGAGGATGATGGGGCCCGAGTCCACGTCCTCCGGGCCGTCGACGCCGTGGGGATACTCCCGCACGCCGGGGATCCCCCAGCGGACGTCGACGAACTCGTTCCGCAGGATCTCGTACTGCTCCCGCGCGAAGCGCTCGTCCACGTCCACCAGGACCAGGCTCATGAGGGCCAGGCTCTCGCCCCGGGGACCGTCGGCCGGCATCCCCGCCACGTCGCCGGCGGCATGGCGGATGGCGCCGAGCTCCGGGTCCAGGCGCGCTCGCGTACCGGCGACCCACCGGGCGACCACGTCGCCGTAGCGATCCCCCAGGACCGCGTCGCGGATGGCCAGCGCCGCCACGCCCACGGCGGTATCCGCCGGCCACGCCGCCTCGGGGTAGGTGGGGAGGAAGGGGGTGAGACTCGCGTCGAGGGCGGACGCGAACGTCTCCAGGTCCCTCTCGAACTCGGCGAGGTCGAAGGGGACCGACCCGTCGGGCCCCGCGGCCCGGAGCACCACGCTGCGCAGATACAACGACCACGAGGCGTAGAACGCCCCGTAGGGGGGTGTCATCTCGCGGACGAAGGTCCTCCGCGCCCACTCGGACTGGACGTGCGTCACCGCCTCACCCGCCGTGCGTAGCGCGTCCGCCCGTCGTGGATCATCCAAGGGGAGGGCCGACGCCACCTGCGCCGACGCGAGGCCGTAGAGCGCCCAGGTGAAGACGTACCCCTCGGGGAACCACTCCTGCATGTCGTCGGCGGCTCCGTCCTCCAGGGCGCCGGAGAGGAAGCGGAGCTGCGCCATGGCGCCGTCGATCCGATTGGGCCGCAGGGACTGCACGGTGAGGTAGCCCAGGAAGAGGGCGAAGAAAGTGGCGACGACGACGCCGGCACGGGCCCGGAGGGGGTGGAGCGCGGGACCTCTCGGGCGCCGGGGGCGGCCGTGCCGGGGACGGGGCTTCGGAGGGCTCATGGTATGGTATAGCCTCACCCTAGCCGCGTTTGTTCCTTCCGACACGCCCGGGTGATCACATACTCCGGTATGAGTCCCGCGCCTTCGTCCGGGTCCATCCGCTCGCCCCGTTGGGCAGGTCGTCACCCATCGGTCATCCACCAGAGGCGAGACGGCGTCTCCGGCAGTGGTCGATCATCCAGACGGCGGCGACCCCAACCTGAGGTCCCGGGTCAGGGGAGGTGCGCCGGCACACCCGTATCATGATCCCGTCCCGGCTCCGCCTCGCATCTCCAGTATCCGTGCCAGTGGCGCATCGAAGGCGTCTCGTTCGAGGACGACCAGCATCCCGGGCGCGACCGCCTTGATCTCCGTGTCACGCGGGAGGGTCAGTCGGCCCAACGGGAGTCCTGCCCCGTCGATCACGACCCACCGTACACTGATGTCGAGCGGGCGTGGGTACTCACGCACGAGAACCGGACCGTCCGTGCCCGCAACGACCAGGTCGTAGGCGGGGAGCGTGTCGTTGCTCGCCACCTCGCGGATGGCGTTCCTTTCGGCCTCCGCCATCCTCACCACAACGTCCTGCAAGTCGACAGGCGCGCCGATCGCCACCGCGCGCACGTCTCGAACGCGCACCGCGTCGATCCGTCGCGCTCTCTCGTCCTGGATCTCCTCCGGAGACGCGGGTCGTGGTCTCACGCCGAGATCCACGTCGCCCAACACCACCCCTTCTGCTCCGTACCGCGTGAAGGTCCAGGTCCCCGTCGAGCCGACCCACACCTCGTCACCGACCACCACGGACGTCAACTCACGGCCAAAGATCAGCTCCTCCCGACCCCACCCCCCGTCGCGGTTCCTGAACCACTTCGGCTCATCCACCAACACGGCAAGCGTGTCCTCGAACCGACCCGTGCTCGAGTACGCGTACAGGCGCACCGTGTCCTGCCGGATCCCTTCCGGCAGATCTCGCATTCCGATCTCGCTGCGCCCGTCACGCAAGACGAACCCGCCATCCGCGAAGAATCCCACGAATTCCGGGAACATGGCCTGTACCGGCTCCAGGTCCGCACGGTGCGCGCCTTCCAGTTCCAGGGATGCGTCGAAGGTGGTCACACGGGACTGCTGAACGTCCCAAACCTCGAGGCGACCATCGCGTGAGACACTCATCTGGCGAACGGCCCGAAACTCACCTGGTCCTCCTCCGCGTCCCCCGGTCCTGCCAATGAGCTGACCATCCAGGCCGAACAGCAGGATCTCCTGGACCGTCCCGTCTGCCACGGCGATCGCATCTTCCCCCGGTAGCACGGCGACCGAATTGACCTTGCCGAAGGCATCCGGCCCCTCGGCCTCGAACCCACCGAGCACCGCGCGCTCCACCAGGCGGATCTCAGTG
>JAOUPR010000071.1 GCA_029879725.1 Gemmatimonadota bacterium
GGCCTGCGCTCCGGTCAGTGCGCGCAGGTCGTCGATTTCCGGTAACTTGGCCTCGTACCCCGCGATCAAGAGTCGGCGCACCGAGATGACTCTCGCGACGGACTGCAGAAATCCGGGATCCCGCAAAAGAGCGCTTGGATCCCCCACGACCTTCGTGGGAGGGAATGCAGACGCTTCCGGAAATCCGAGGCGGACGTGAGGCGCGATGTGGTCCATCGCCACCCATACTTCCGTCCGGTCCGACTCGTGCAACGCCTCAACGAACGGATAGGACTCGTAGAGCCGGGTGAGGCGTTGCCGGAGGTCGGCGTCGCGCACGATGTTGATCCGGCCCGAACTCTTGAGAGCCGTGTATTCCGACGTGTTGAGGGCCAGGCCCGAGATGTACTGGAAGCGCGTCAGATAGTACCCGACGCTATCCGGATCCACGTCGGTGGAATCCGCGTGGCGGAGCAGCCAGCTCGCTGCGGAATGCCCTTCCCTGGCGCGCTCCAGATTTCCGGCCATGTCCTGGCGATCGATCGCCAGATCCCGATAGAGCCGCGCGAGGGACACCCTTTCGGCTCTGCGCTCCTGGCGGTTCTCGCGAAAGTTCTCGGCGAGCAGTCCCAGCCAAACCCCGAAGAACACGACGATCAGCTCCAGACTGTATCGACGAAAGCGAGCAGCCATCCCTTCACTCATGAGAACGCCTCTCCTTCTCGATTCCCAACGTGTCGACCCATGGTCTCAACCCTCCCCCAGCCCCTCCGTCCGCATCTCCGCGTCCACCTTCCGTCCCGTCCGCACCACGATCTCCGGGAGCGCCTCCACGTCGTCGGTATCCGTGTGGAAGTTCACGATGCACGCCCGCAGGAGATACCGTCCACGCACCACCGCGTTGGAGACGAATGCCTCTCCCTCGCGCTCGAGGCGTGCCTGGATCGCCCTGTTCAGCGCGTTCAGGTACTCGCCCACGGCCTCCTCGCCGGCGCGCTCCTCCAGATCGTCGGGGACGAAGCGGAAGGTGGAGATGCTCAGACTCTGGTGATGGGGCTCGAGTTCGTGGGTGTCGGCGACGTGCCGGTGCAGTTCTCGGGAGAGACGGCAGTCGTCTCCGATCATGCGCACGTACCCCTCGCGGCCGGCGTGCTGGAGTTGCAGCCACACCTTCAGCGCACGGAATCCCCGGGAGTTCTGGATCCCCCGGTCGAAGAAGTTGATGGCGCTCTGCCCGAAGTGGTAATACGCCGGGTGGTAGGAGAAGGCGTCGCGGAGGCGGTCGGCGTCGCGCACCAGTACCGCTCCGGCCTCCAGGGGGGCGTAGAGCCACTTGTGCGGATCCATGGCCACCGAGTCGGCGCCGGCCAGCGCCTTCAGGTCGGAGGGGGCGTCGGGGAGGGCCGCCGCGAAGGCGCCGTAGGCCCCGTCCACGTGGAACCAGAGATCGAACTCCCGGCACAGCTTCGCGATCTCCGGGAGGGGGTCCACGGCGCCGGTGCTCACCGACCCGGCGGTTCCCACCACCATGAAGGGGCGGTCGCCGGCGGCGAGATCCGCCTCGATGGCCGCGCGCAGTTTCCCCACGTCCATGCGGAGATCCTCGTCGGTGGGGATCCAGCGCACGCTCTCGGTGCCCAGCCCGGCCAGGTCCGCGGCCTTCTGGATCCAGGTGTGGGTCTCGGCGCTCCCGTAGGCGCGCAGGCGCCCGCCCCCGATCCCCGCCATCCCGGCGGTGCGGACTTCCAGGCCTCCCTTGGCCACGCGGGCCGTCCAGAAGCCCAGCATGTTGGCCACGTTCCCCCCGCTCACCAGGATCCCCCCGCCATCGTCGGGGAAACCCACCAGCTGGGACAGCCACCGGATGGACTGGAGCTCCATCTCCGCCGCCATGGGGGAGAGGACCCACGCCCCCACGTTGGGGTTGATGGCCGCGGCCAGGAGATCTCCCAGGATCCCGATGGGGGCCGGCGGCGACGTGATGTACCCGAAGAAGCGGGGGTGTCCGTTGTAGAGGGAGTGCTCCTTCAGGAGGGTAGTCGCGCGGCCCAGGACCGCGCCGGCGTCTTCGCCGGTCTCGGGGAGGTCCCGTTCGGCGTTCAGCGCCGCCCGCACCTCCGAGGGAGTCTCGCCCCGGGTCACGGGTCGGTCCGGGAGGGTGGCCAGGAGCTCGGCCACCTGGTCCACCATTTCGTGGCCCAGCGCGCGGAAGGTGTCGGCGTCCATGGCGAGGGGCGCGGTGCGGCCGGGGAGGGCGATGTCGTCCGTGTTCGTGGGCATGGAATGTCGGCTTCGCTGTCTGGAGGGATCGGGTCGGGGAGCGTCCGGCTCCGTCTGGTTCTCGGAACCCGGGAAGGATCGAAGAGTCGGGGGGATCACGCAACGAAAATGTTGCCGGTCAGCGCCGGAAGGACGAGAGCGTTCCGATCCCTTCCTGGAGGAAGGAGTCCAGCGCGGCCGGCTCCGCGCGCTTTCCGTGGCGGTAGAACACGAGTTCGCTTCCGCGCCCCTCCGCGCTGGCTCGCGTCAGCCCCTTGAAGTGGGCGATCACCTCGTCGGTGAATACCGAGCGCACGCCGCGCTCGTCCGAGCCGCGCAGGAGGTAGGCTTCGGAGAAGGCCGGATGGTGGTCGAAGTCGATGTCCTGATATCCGAACACCTGCCCGATCTTGTGGAATATGTTCTCGGGACGGAGCACGAATTCCGGCAGATCCAGCACGGGCCAACGGAAGAGGATCACCGACTGCCTGTACGTACGCGAGTTCTTCCCGCCTCCGGTCGTGTAGCGGTAGTCGAAGCACTGCACCTCGATGTCGCCGGTCGAGCCGGAAAGATGGTTCTCCACGGCCCGATCCCGTCCCTGGGAGAAGAGGTGGAAGTGGGCGAGGGTCTCGTGCAGATGATCCGGTCCCAGGGGTCGGTACGAGAAGCCCAGACGCTCCGCCGCCGCCGCGAGGGCGGTCGCCCGCCGTTCCGCCTGCACCGCCGCGTAGGCGAATATTCCCAGGGCGATCACGGCGAACACGAGGATGAAGGCGAGGACGTCCATGGGTGCCCGTATGGTGTGTGGTCGGAGTCGGGTGGTGGCCCTCGGGCCGGTCGCGGGCCCGGTCGAGCCGGAGTCGGGGCACCATACTCCGTACCGCCGCTCCGCGACAAGGCGACCGGCTCCGTGGCGGTGGGCGCCCTCCTTTCCCGCTGGCGTGGGCGCGATGCCCCCGTTCGGCTTGCGCGCCTCTTCCCGGACCCGGATCGTAGTCCCATCGTCCCGTACCCGGAGGACCCGGATGTCCAGAATCGTACGTATGCTCCGCTCGGCTCACCTTCTCGCATCGGTCCTCATGGCCCTGGCCGTCGCCGCCCCGGCCATCACGGCCCAGGCCCATCCGTCCGGCGCTCCGGCGCGGGACCGGTCTCGCGCGACGCCATCCGCGGCTCTCCCGCCCGATCTCGAGTCCTGGGTGACCCGGGTCATGGAGCGCTTCGAGGTCCCCGGGGTCGCGCTGGCCGTCGTGAAGGACGGTGAAGTCGTGATGGCCCGGGGATTCGGAGTCCGCCGCCTGGGTGGCCCGGCCCCGGTGGACGGGCGCACCCTCTTCGGCATCGCCTCCAACACCAAGGTCTTCACGGCGACCGCGCTGGGGATCCTGGTGGAGGACGGGCGTCTGGAGTGGGATGCTCCCGTGATCCGGTATCTTCCCGCCTTCCAGATGTGGGATCCCTGGGTGACACGGGAGATCACGGTGAGAGACCTCCTGGTGCACCGCAGTGGGCTGGGGCTGGGCGCCGGCGATCTCATGTTCTGGCCTCCCACCGACATCACCCGCAAGGAGATGACCGATCGCCTGCGGCACATCCCCCCGGCCACCAGCTTCCGCAGCGCCTACGCGTACGACAACGTCCTGTACGCCGTGGCCGGCGAGGTGATCGAAGCGGTGAGCGGGATGCCGTGGGAGGAGTTCGTGGCCACGCGCATCCTCGGGCCGGCGGGAATGGCGGGGAGCGACGTCCGGTTGTCCCATCCGGACTCGGTGGCCAACGCCGCCACCCCCCACGCCCGCGTGGAGGGAACGGTGCGTCCGGTCACGCCCTTCCTGGGGGACAACGTGAACCCCGCGGGCGGGATCTTCTCGAGCGCCCAGGACATGGCCCGCTGGGTGTCGGTGCAGCTCGACTCGGGGAGGGTGGCCGGGGGCGGTCGGGTCTTCGGGCCCGCCGTCACCCGCGAGGTGTGGCGCCCCGTCACCCCCATCCCCTTCCGGGATCCTCCGCCGGAGCTGGCGCCCCTCCGCCGGAACTTCCACTTCTACGCCCTGGGGCTGAACGCCCAGGACTACCGGGGCCGGCGCATCCTCACCCACACCGGCGGACTTCCCGGGTACCTGTCCCGGGTCACCATGGTCCCGGACCTGGGGCTGGGGGTCGTCGTGCTCACCAACCAGGAGTCGGGGGATGCCTTCGAGGCCATCACCTACCGCATCCTGGACCACTATCTGGGGGCGGATCCGTACGACTGGCTCGGCGCCTACGCCGCGGTGCGGGTGCGGGCGGACTCCGCCCTGGCCGCCTGGGAGGCGGGGACGACGGCGCAGCGGGACGCCACCTCGGCGCCGTCCCTCGCCCTCGATGGGTACGCGGGAACGTACCGGGACGACTGGTACGGCGACGTGACCATCACCCGGGAAGGGGAGGGGCTGGTGATCCGCTTCTCGCGAACGCCCAGCCTGGTGGGAGACCTGGAGCACTGGCAGCACGACACCTTCGTGGCGCGTTGGCGGGCGCGGGAACTGCGCGCCGACGCCTTCGTGACGTTCTCCCTGAACCCCGACGGGAGCATCGAACGGGCGGCGATGCGGCCCGTGTCTCCCGCGACGGATTTCAGCTTCGACTTCCAGGACCTGCGGCTGGTGCCGGTGGAGGGCGGGTGATCGTTCCCCTTCCCCACGGGATGGAGCCGAACCGGAACCCTCCGGGGCGTCAGGGAACGCGTTCGAACGCGAAGGTTCCCGGGATGTCGCAGCAGAGGGGAGGCGTCGTGGTCAGGACGAGCGTGGTGTCGGTCAACGTTCCGATGACCTGAGACCTCCCGATCCCCACCCAGGGGCCGTCGGAGTCGAAGTGGACGACCTCGTATGGGCGCCCCTCGATGAGGGTGTCCGTGAGGAAGTAGGACGACCCGGCGACCAGCGTCCCTCCCCGGCGCCAGATCATCGTTCCTTCGAGCCGGAATTCGGCGTGAATGACCGCCGCGCCGGTGTCCGGTGCGGGCATGGGAAGGCCGCTGATACCACAGCAACTCCATGCCAGTTGCCAGCTTCCGACGATGGCGTGCTCAGGATCGAGGGTGGTGGGACCCGGCTCGTTGCATCCTCCGATGGCGAGGAGGGCGGCCGACAGGATGACGAGGTGACGAGTGACGGAATTCATGATCGATGGTACGGGTGCGGGACGCATGCCGCCACGCGGAGTCCCTCCGCACGGCGCTTCTCCGATACAACGATTCCGGCCCACTACGTGAGACGAGGGAGCCGGGGGGATCACGCACACCCCCCGGCCCCTCCCTCGTCAGTTCGTTCCGGTGCGCAGGTCCACCGGGACGTTGGGATCCTCGTACGGCCGGAGGTGCTCCTCCAGGAAGGTCCAGGTGCGGTTCCACGAGTCGCGTTGGGCGGGGGAGTCCACCCGCTCCAGCGTCTCCGGGTCCACCCGCCTGCTGAAGGCGTGGCCGATGCTCCGTCCCCACGGCGCCGGGTCCACGTAGATCTTGGTCTCGGTGATGTCGGGCCGGGTTGCGCGCAGCTTGTACACCAGCATGGACGCCTCCTCGAAGTTCACGTCCTGGTCGTTGGTGGCCACATGCACCAGGAGGGGCGTGTCGAGGCGGTCCACCGCGTAGTACGGAGAGCGCTCCTTGTAGATCTCCCTCTGTTCGAAGGGGAGTCCCTGGATGCGCTCCTGGGTGGCGAAGCTCCTCTGGTACCCCGGTCCCTTGAACGACAGGCGGAAGAGGAGGTTGGTCACGGGGACGATGGCCGCGCCGGCCTGGAAGGGATGGTCGTCACGGGTGATGGAGAGAATGGTGATGTATCCCCCGTGGCTCCAGCCCATCATCCCCACCCGGTCGGGGTCCACGTGGGGGAGGTTCTCGGTCATCCAGTCGTAGGCGCTGATGGCGTCGTCGACCTCGTATCCCCCGTAGTCGATGGCACGATGGTGTTCCTCGCCGTACCCCGTGCTCCCCCGGTATTCCGGGACGATGACCACGTACCCGCGCTCCACCGCTTCGCGCACGAAGGGCCAGTAGTTGGCCGTCCAGTTCCCGTGCACGCCTCCGTGCACCCACACCATGGCGGCGTGCCCACGCGATCCGCGCTTCTCCAGCGGCTGGAAGACGTATGCCGGGATGTCCATGTCGCCCACCCGGCTGCGATACGTGATCTTCCGGTAGTCCACCACCCCGTCCGTGACCGCCTCGAAGACGCTGTCGGTGCGGGCCTTCCCGGCGATGTCGCGGGCGTAGTCCCGATCCGGATGGTCCTCCCATCGGTTGCTCACGTAGAGGGCCCGCGCCCGCGCCGTGTCCATGACGACTTCGCGGCCGTTTCCGTTGGATTGGGCGAGGGCGGGGGTCGCGAGGGCGGCCGTGGCGAGGAGCAGGAGCGCGGCGCGGTGGAGCGTGGAGCGGCGCGCGGCCGGGGGGATCCGATGGAGGTTCATGGTCACGTCATTCCCGGGAACGTGGGTAGGAATCCGGTTCGACTCCGGAGGTCTGAAGTGGACACGATCCGGGGTTTGGGGAATGCTGTCAACCGGGACAAAGAGGGGGGCGGCCCACCCGGGCCGCCCCCCTTTCTTCTGCATCAGGGCGTGAGAACGCTCCTGCCCGTCAGTTCCCCCCGGCCCGCGCCGGCTTCCGGTAGTCCAGCGGCGGATCGCGGTCGCCGATGAGGGGCTCGTAGATCCACCCCTCGGGGATGCGTTCCTCGTGCTCGGCCTTCGCAGCGGCGATGAGGTCGGGCCGCGTGAAGACGTCGATGGCGGTCATGGCCAGCGTCTTGGCCGCCACCACCAGTCCCTTGTTCCCGATGGAGGTCCCGCCGGCGGCCACGGCCTGCCAGGAGTGGGCGGAGGTTCCGGGTACCCACGTGGCGGAGCTCATTCCGGCGGTGGGCACCATCCAGCTCACGTCGGCCACGTCCGTGGAGCCGCCGCCTCCCTCTTCCGTCACCAGGAAGGGCTCCACCATGGCGGCACGCTCGATGGGCGGGGCACTCTCGTGGAGCGTCGCGTGGATGGCCTCGGCGAAGCGCCGCTCCTCATCGGTGTATTCCACGCCGCCCACCTGCTCGAGGTTGGTATGCATGGCCTCCTGGAGCGCCACGTTGGGGAGCAGGTTGTACAGGCCGTGGATGACTTCGTAGTCCACCGTGGTCCCGGTTCCCATGGCCGCGCCCTGGGCGGCCTTCACCACGCGCTCGAAGATGGACTTCACGTTCTCCGGGTCCGGGTTGCGGACGTAGTAGAACACCTCGGCGAAGTCGGGGATGACGTTGGGCGCGGCCCCGCCGTAGGTGATCACGTAGTGGATGCGCGTCTCCTGGGGGACGTGCTCGCGCATCATGTTCACCATGTTGTTCATGGCCTCCACGCCGTCCAGGGCGGAGCGTCCCCGCTCGGGGGCTCCGGCGGCGTGTGCGCTGATCCCGGAAAAGCGGAACTTGGCGCTCTTGTTCGCCAGCGTGCTGGAAGCGCCCGCCTCGTTCTGGTTTCCGGCGTGCCAGTGGAGCACCACGTCCACGTCGTCGAAGAGCCCGGCGCGCACCATGTACACCTTCCCGGCGCCCCCCTCCTCGGCGGGAGTTCCGTACATCCGGAGCGTTCCACCCTGCCCCGTCTCCTCCATCCAGTGCTTCACGGCGATGGCCGCGGCGGCGGAGCCCGTCCCGAACAGGTGGTGTCCACAGGCGTGCCCCGCGCCCTTCCCCTCGATGGGGTTACGCTCGGCGGTGCGATCCTGGTTGATCCCCGGGAGGGCGTCGAACTCTCCCAGGATTCCGACCGTGGGGCCGGTGCCCTGGCTCCACTCCGCCACGAACGCGGTGGGAATGCCCGCCACGCCCGCTTCGATGGAGAAGCCCTCGGCGCGCAGCGTCTCCTGGAGGAGGGCGGAGCTCTGCGTCTCCAGGTACCCGACCTCGGCCCAGTCCCAGATCTGCTGGGCCACCTGGGCGTACTCGGTGGCGTGTGCGTCGATGAAGGATGCCACCATCTCCTTCCCGTTCTGGGCGGAGGCGGCCAACGGGGCGAGGAACGCCAGTGCCAACGCGCTCCGGATGACTGTCACACTTCGCATCATGGCTTCTCCGTGAAGGTCTCTTCGATGGATGGGTGCTGATGATGACGGGGTCCTCATGGATACCGGCGTGCTTCCCTCAGGATCCGGGGCGCCGCGTCGGTCCTCGTGCGCTCCCCTCCCAGTCGGGGTCGGCCGCCCCCCACCAGGTGCCGGTGGCGCGATCGTACTGGATGGCGTGGAGGCGCGAGAAGGAGCCGGGCTCCGCCGTCTCGTCCACCTCGATCCCCAACGCGCGCATGTCGGCCAGCTGTTCCGGCGTCCACCCGATGTCGGGGCTCGTCTCGGCGTCCATCGTTCCGTCGCCGTTCATGTGGACACGGGGGGCTTCCAGCGCTTCGGCCAGCGACATCCCGTCGTCGACGATCCGGGATATGACCTGGACCACCCCCGAGACGATGCGCGCTCCGCCCGCCGCCCCCAGGACGAGAACGGGCTCGCCGTCCTTCAGGACCATGAGGGGGGAGATGAACGACCGGGCCCGCTCTCCGGGTTCCATCCTTCCCAGGTACCCGCCCAGAGTGGAGGCGTAGAGGAAGCCCAGCCCCGGCGTGGCCACCTTGGATCCCATGTTGGGGCCCAGCGTCTGCGTCAGCGCCACGAACATCCCGTGCGCGTCGGCGGTGGAGAGGTGGGTGGTGTGCCCCTGGCCGTCGCCGCGGGGGTCGAGCGGGGGGAGGGGAGCGCCGTCGGGGAAGAGGTCGGTGCCCACGGAGACGCCGGCGCCCGCCGGTGCCCGGACCTCCGCCGCCATCCGCCGCGCCCATGCCTTGGACGTGGCACGCACCGCCGCCGAGTCCGTTCCGAGAGTCGCGAGCTCGCGTGAGGCGATCCCCAGCGCCTGGCCGGCGATGGCCGCCCACTCCTCGTCGTCCATGGCATCCGGATCGAAGTGCTCCATGATCTGGAGCGCCTGGATGGACACCGTTCCCGCCGCCGGGACGTCGAGCCCCACCAGATCGTACCCCCGGTAGCTCCCCCTCACGATGCGCGAATCCACCGCCTCGTAGTCGTGGAAGGCCTGGAGCTTCACGGCGCTTCCGTTGGCGGCCAGGTCGGCGGCCATCTTCTCGGCGATCTCACCCCGGTAGAAGGCATCGTGCCCGCCGGCGGCGATGGCGCGGAGGGTGGCGGCGTAGTCGCGCTGGACCAGGAGGTCGCCGGGGCGGTACGGAGACCCGTCCTCCTTCAGGTAGTAGCTCCGCGTGCCAGGAAACTCCCTTGCCTGGGCGGCTCCCGCTGCCTGGCGCAGCGCGTCTCCCGGGAGGACGCGGAAGCCGTTCTCGGCGTAGTCGATGGCCGGAGCCATGACCGTCTCCAGGGGGAGGGAGCCGTACTCGGAGTGGAGGCGGATGAGCCCCGCCACGGCTCCGGGTACCCCGATGACGGCGTACCCGTACGCCGCCTGGGGAGCGGTGTCGTAGTCGTAGTCCCACGGCGCCTGGGTGGTCCCGTCGATCCCGTGGATCTCCCCGTCGGGGGTCCGGATGAGGATCTGGTTCCGCCCTCCGATGGAGTTCATCGTGGGCTCCACCACGGCGATGGCGAAGGCGGCGGCCACCGCGGCATCGGCGGCGTTCCCGCCCATCTCCAGCATCCGCACCCCGGCCTCGGTGGCGAGGGGTTGGGCGGCGGCCACCATTCCGCCGTGGGACGAGGCGGACTGACGGGCGTTCTGGGCCTCGGCGGGTACGAGCGCCACGAAGAACGTGGCTGCCACGACGTACGCCGCGGATTTCGCCGGAGAGGAGAAGAGTCGAGTCATGACGCGCTCGTGGTGTGCGGACGCCGGGAGCACCTGGGGTGGTTCCGGGCATCCGGGATGATGGTTGGCGTGTGGAACGTGCAGAATAGCACGCGGGCGCCGGGGCGGCAGCCCCTTCGGCTCCTGGGGGCCGTCCGGGACGGGCGTCCCACGTCGGACCCACGGGAAGAAATCGTTGACATCAAGACATCACATCGATATGTCATGATGCCATGAGAACCACGCTCACCATCGATGACGACGTCGCCATCGCCCTGGAACGGATCCGCGACCGGGATTCCCTCTCCCTGAAGGCCGCGGTGAACGAGGCGCTTCGCCGGGGCATCCGCTCCATGGACGCCGAGACGGAGGGTGCGCGAAACCAGCCGTACCGGATCCGTCCGTGGGACAGTGGGGGGATGCGGGTGTCCGTGGACGACGTCACGGCGGCGCTCGGGTGGGCCGAAGGGGAGGCGTGGCGTTGATCCTGGTCGACACCAACCTCCTGGTGTATGCCGTGGACGCGTCCTCCCCCTTCCACGACGCGGCACGCACGTGGCTCGAAGATCGCCTCAACGGCCGAGGCGGGGTTGGACTTCCCTGGCAGGTGCTCAACGGATTCGCCAGGCTGGTCTCCAACCCACGCATCTCACCCCGCCCCATGTCCACCGGGGAAGCCTGGTCGGTGGTGGAGGAGTGGCTCGCCCTCGACGCCACCTTCACCCCAGAGCCGACGCCGCGGCACCGGGAGATCGTCGCGGGGCTCATGCCCCGGGTCACCCGCGCCGACCTCATCCCGGACGCCCACCTGGCCGCCCTCGCCATGGAATACGGGCTGGTCCTGTGTTCCACCGATGCGGACTTCGACCGGTTCCCCGGCCTCTCCTGGACGAATCCCCTGGCGGAGTAGCCCGGGCCGGCTCCGTCCTCAGAACATCATGATCATCCCGCCGCCGCCGATTCCCCCCCAGCGTGGGTTCACCACGTTGTTGAAGATGGATCCGAAGCGGTAGGAGACACCGAAGAACATTCTGTAGCGATGATCGGTCTCGAGTTCGCGCTGGCGGGTGAGGACCTCTTCGAGTGTGGCACCCATGCGGGGGAGACTGAGTTGGTCGCGGACCTTCTGGTACATCCCGCCCACGTTCACCGAGAACCCTTTGAAGACCCGCATCTCCACGCTCCCGCGGAGCGTCGTCTGGTACTTGCTCAGGTCGTGGAAATACCGGGAGTGGTCGAGGGTGATGGCCGACTGTCCCCAAGGCTGCACGAAGTTTAGAGACGAGGTGAGGGAACCCACCACGCGCGTCTCCTCCGTTTCCAGATAGACGGTCTCCTCCAGGTAGCGGAATTGCCTTGCCTCCACGATCCCCTGAAAGGTGAGAGAGCGTCGGCTGGACTCGGCGTAGGGGAAGACGTTCATCTCGACGCCCCCGCTCAGCGTGAATTGATGTTCGATGTTCTCGTAGGTGGATTTCCCCCACTCACCTCCCCCTCCGAGAGACCATCGATCGTTCAGGCTCATCACCAGGAGGGCGCCCACGTCAGCGCGCTCGATGAGAGTGGATGTGGTTGTTCCCCCGTATTCCACGTCCCACGTGTTGCGGTCGTACGTGCTCTGCAACGCGAACTTGAGTTCGTCGGTGGTCCGGCCCGCGGTGAAGAAGGCGCTGAGGTACTTCCCCGTCTGCGCCGACTCACCGCTCAGATATCCGTTTCCCCCCACCCGGAACACCCAGTAGTCCCACGGGTCGTCCTGGCCACCCGCGGCTGGCGGGCCCCGCGGTCCACCTCCGCCCGTCCCCTCCGGTCCCGCCGGGATCGACATCTGGATACGGTCGGCGAGAGGCGTCTCCGCCACGTACCGCCCCAGCCCGAGCTTCAGCCGCGCCGCGATGGCCTGGCGGACCTCGTCGTCGGTGGCGTCGCCGGCGGTGTTGACCTTGAGTTCCTGATCCTGCCCTTCGAACTCCTCCCTGCCCATGAAGACCAGCGCGTACTGCCGCCCCCCTCCGCCGGTCGTCTGTGTCGTGACCATGACGTGGACGTCGGCGTCCTGCCGGTCGCGCACCCAGTTCACCCAGGGGATCTCACGCCGGAGGAATTCGTCGTCCCAGCATCCGAATCCCTGGCAGTCGTAGAAGAGGTTGATGGTTTCGCCGGCCTCGGGCCCGCTCTGGGCCCGGAGTGGAGAGGTGAGCGCCATCGCGAGGAGAGAGGCTCCGAGTACCCGTCCGATCCACATCCCGCACCTCCATTGTCGGAGTCGTGATCACCGCACGCGGAGGGGCGCCACGGGGTGAGTCGAGGGTAAGACGCCGCGAGGGGCCGCAGCGTTGCCGGTATGACGAAGGTCCTACACGATGGATTCGAGTGATGTTCCTGCTGCGGACATGGTGCGAGCAGGGTGACGAACGCGGCCGGCCCCGCTACATGTACGCGGTCAGGAGCTCCTGGAGCGCATCGGGGTTGTCCGCATTCACCCAGTGCCCTCCCGCCACGCGGTGGAGGTGCGTCCGGCCGTTGGCGCGACCCGCGGCCTCCGTGCGCGCGCAGGCTCCGTCGGAGAGGACACTCGACTCCTCGGCGCGGATCAGGTGCATCTGCGCCCCGGCCGGCGGATCCTCCACCACGTCCCACGTGTCGGTGGCGAAGAAACTGCGCATGAGCGACTCCATCTCGTTGGCGTCGAGGCGCCACCGGTAGCCGTCGTCTTCGTGGACGAGGTTGGTGGACATCCACTGCGCCACGGAGTTGGGGAACCCTTCCGATTCGACGGCGGCGATCCCGGCGCCGCGGTCGGGAAAGGGACCGGGGTAGAGCCGGAGGACGCGCAGCATCCCCCACGCGCTCCCGTCGGGGGCGCGCGCTTCGGGAGTGGAGTCCACCACCCAGACCCGCTCCAGCGGCACGGGAGCGTGCCTGGCATACACCATCGCGACCTTCCCCCCGAAGGAGTGTCCCAGGATGGCCCGCGCCTCGAGGCCCTCCCCCTTCACCAACGCGGCGAGGTCGTCGGCGCATGCTTGCACGGTGTGTGGGGGAGGGAACCCCGTGGAGCCGCCGTGCTGCCGCAGGTCCACGAGGACGGCTCCCCACTCGGGACGCGCCTGCACGAACCGGCGCGCCACCGACGCCCAGTTCCGTCCGGCCCCGTAGATCCCGTGGAGGACGAGGATCCAGCGGGTGGGCTCGGGAGCGCCCGCGGTGGCGATCTTCTGGTGATGGAGGATGGGCATGGGCTTCACTCGCCGTTTCGGGACGTGGGAGTCCCACCAAGGTAGCGGATCGGCCCGGGCGGGTCTCGCCACGTTGAGGACGCGGGAATGGTTGCGTTCCCCGGGGGCGGGGTGCATCCTCTCCGCGCCGATCTCCTTGCCCTCCCACCATAGAGGATCGTCATGAAGACCCTCCTGAAGGTCGTTCTCGGACTGGCCCTGGCCCTCGTCATCCTCGCGTCGACGGGATACGCCTGGGCCTCGTTCACGGTGAAGTCCAAGCTCTCCCGCACCTACGAGGTGCACGACGTGGACTTCCCCATTCCCTATCCGACCGCGGAAGCATCCGCCGAAGAGTCGGGTGTGCCGGACGCGACGGCCGACCTATCGGTCGCCGGGGGCGAGGCCGGGGAGGTCCCGGAAGACGCGGCACTCGCCGCCGCCCGGGACCGTGGGAAGCACCTGGTGGAGTCCCGCTACGCCTGCATCGAGTGCCATGGGGCGAACTTCGGCGGAGGCACCATGATCGACGCGCCGCCCATCGGGCGCATCCTCGGCCCCAACATCACCCGGGGCGAGGGGAGCCGGACGCTCGCGTACACGACCGCCGACTGGGACCACATCGTCCGTCATGGGATCAAGCCCGACGGGACGCCCGCCGCCATGCCCTCGGTGGACTTCCTCCTCATGTCCGACCAGGAGTTGTCCGACATCGTGGCCTACGTCACCTCCGTTCCCCCGGTGGACAACACGGTGCCGGCGCCCACCCTCGGACCGTTGGGGAAGCTCCTCATCGCCACCGACCAGCTCCCGTTGTCGGCGGACGTGATCGGGTCGCACCAGTCCGAGCACGCGGCGTACCCGCCCGCCGCCGCGGCATCGGCGGAGTTCGGGCGCCACCTGGCGGGGATCTGCACCGGGTGCCACGGATCGGCGTTCGCGGGCGGTCCCGTGCCTGGCGGTGATCCCAGCTGGCCGCCGGCCCGCAACCTCACGCCCCACGAGGACGGCCTGGCCGAGTGGACGTACGACGACTTCGTCCGGGCGCTCCGTGAGGCGAAGCGTCCCGACGGCACCGACATCCGCATGCCCATGGCCGGCATGACCCAGTACGCGGCGAACATGACCGACACGGAGATCGAGGCGCTCTGGGCGTATCTCCGCACCGTCCCGCCCATGGCGAGCGGTTCGTGAAGCGTCGCGGATGGGCCGCCCGCGGGGGGGTGTGGGTCGCCGTGCTCGGGCTCGGTGCGTGCGCCCCACCGCGGGACACCCGCCCCAACATCCTCCTCGTCTTCACCGACGACCACGCCGCCCACGCCGTGTCGGCGTACGGGTCCGTCCTCAACGAGACGCCCAACATCGACCGGCTGGCCCGGGAGGGGATGCTCTTCCGCAACGCCTTCGTGACCAACTCCATCTGCGCGCCCAGCCGCGCCACGGTGCTGACCGGGCAGTACGGGCACCTGAACGGCGTCCCCACGAACCGCGACTCCCTCCACTCCACGGCGGTGACCTTCCCCAAGCTCCTCCAGGGGGCGGGATACGAGACGGCCATCATCGGGAAGTGGCACCTCAAGGCGCGCCCCGAGGGGTTCGACCACTTCGAAGTGCTCCGGGATCAGGGGACCTACTACAACCCCGTCTTCTTCACGCCGGGAGACAGCGTCCGGTATATCGGATACACCACCGACATCATCACCGACCGGGCGCTGGAGTGGCTGAACCGGGATCGGGACGCCGAACGACCCTTCCTCCTCATGTACCAGCACAAGGCGCCCCACCGGGAGTGGTCGCCCGGCCCCGAGGAGATGGACCTCTACGAGGGCGAGGAGCTCCCCGAGCCCTCCAACCTCTTCGACGACTGGGAGGGACGCACCTCGGCGGCGGGCACGCAGGAGATGACCATCGCCCGGGACATGACGGAGACGGACCTCAAGCTCGTTCCTCCCGGGAACCTGACCGAAGAGCAGCTCGCCCTCTGGAACGCGGCGTACGGACCGCGCAACGAGGAGTACGAGGCCGCCGGCCTCACCGGAGACGACCTCACGCGCTGGAAGTACCAGCGGTACATCAAGGACTATCTGCGCGCCGTGGCGGCCGTGGACCGCAACCTGGGCCGTATCCTGGATTGGCTCGACGCCGAGGGGCTCGCCGAGAACACCATCGTGGTCTACACCTCGGACCAGGGGTTCTTCCTGGGGGAGCACGGGTGGTTCGACAAGCGGTGGATGTACGAGGAGTCGCTGCGGACACCCCTCGTGGTGCGCTGGCCCGCCGGGGTGGCGGCCGGATCCGTGGACACGCACTTGGTGCAGAACCTGGACCTGGCGGAGACCTTCCTGGACGCGGCGGGGGTGTCGGTTCCCGACGTCATGCAGGGGCGCAGCCTCCTCCCCCTCCTCCGCGGGGAGGATCCGGGGGATTGGCGCGACGCCATCTACTACCAGTACTTCGAGTATCCGGGATGGCACATGGTGCGGCGGCACTACGGCGTCCGCACCGACCGCTACAAGCTCATCCACTACTACGAGATCGGAGAGTGGGAGCTCTTCGACCTCCAGGAGGATCCCCACGAGATGCACAGCGTGTACGGGGATCCCGGGTATGCGGAGATCCAGTCCTCGCTGTACGACCGTCTCATGGAACTGCGTGCGGCGTACGACGTCCCGGCGGAGGATCCGGTGCCCTACACGCCCTGGCCGCCGGGGTCGTAGGCGTCCCCCACGAATCCACGGGGACCAAGGGGATCGCGAGCGCGCCGCACGGCGCGAGGAACTCCCGCGGAGTCCTCCGGCTCGCGCCCCGGGGCTTGTGGTCCACGGGGGCGCCGGGGCAAGTTGGCCCCCGCCCGCGTTCCGTCCCGTTTTCCGGTTCCTGGAGGGTCCCGTGGACATCGCTGCGATCCACCCGTTGCTGAGCGCCGTCCAGGAGGCGGCGTCGGCCTCGCACGTCCCCATGACCTGGCGGGTGCGCGCGTTCTCCGGACTCCTCGTCCTCCTCGGGATCGCCTGGGCCCTGAGTACCGACCGGAAGCGGATTCCGTGGCGGGTGGTCCTCTGGGGGGTGGCGCTCCAGTTCCTTTTCGCCCTCGTGATCCTCAAGACTTCCTTCGGAGCCGGGTTCTTCGAGGGGGTGAGCGGTGGGGTGCGGGCCCTCCTCCGCTACGCGGACGCGGGGGGGCGATTCCTCTTCGGGAACCTGGTGGGGAACGAGATCCCCGTGGGGGAGGGAGTGGCGGGGAGCAACGACCCCATCGCGGTGACGGAGGGCGTGGTCGCGCGGTCCGGCGCGTTCTTCGCCTTCCACGTCCTCCCCACCATCATCTTCGTGTCTTCCGTGATGGCGGTGCTCTACCACCTTCGCGTCATGCAGGGGATGGTGAAGGGGGTGGCGTGGGTGATGCAGCGCACCATGCGAACCTCCGGGGCCGAGACGCTCTGCTCTGCGGCGAACATCTTCGTGGGGCTCATGGAGGCGCCGCTGGTGGTGAAGCCCTTCGTGGCGCGCATGACCAACTCGGAGCTCATGGTGGTGATGACGGCGGGGATGGCCACGGTGAGCGGAGGGACGCTGGCCGCGTACGCCGGGATGCTCTCGCCGTACCTGCCGAACATCGCGGGGCACCTCATCGCCGCGTCCGTCATGTCCGCGCCGGCGGCCATCCTCCTGGCGAAGCTCATGGTGCCCGAAGAGGGCACGCCCGAGACGGCGCGCACCCTGGACGTGCACGTGGAGCGCCCGGACGTGAACGTCATCGACGCGGCGGCGCGGGGGGCCGCCGAGGGGCTCCGCCTGGCGTTGGCCGTGGGCGCCATGCTCATCGCCTTCATCGCCATCGTGTCGCTTCTCAACGCCGGGATCGGGTGGATGGGTGGGCTCGCGGGAGTGGAAGGCCTGACCATGCAGTCCATCCTGGGATGGGCGCTCCGCCCCGTGGCCTGGCTGGTCGGCGTCTCCTGGGTGGACGCGGGTTCGGTGGGTGAGCTCATCGGCATGAAGACCGTGCTCAACGAGTTCGTCGCCTACGTCCACATGACCACGATGATCGACGGCGCGGGAGCCCTGGCTCCGCGGTCGGTGGTCATCGCCACCTACGGGCTGGCCGGGTTCGCCAACTTCGGCTCGGTGGCCATGATCCTGGCTGGTTTGGGAGAAATGGCTCCCGACCGGCGGCACGATCTGGCGAGGATGGGAATCCGTGCCATGATCGCGGGTACGCTGGCGGCCCTCATGACGGCGGCCTTCGCGGGAATGCTGATTTGATCACCACGTTCCCCGAAGTGGTGGCCGTGGGAACGTTGGCGTTGGACACGGTGGAGACTCCCTCGGCGCGGGAGGTGGACGTACCGGGCGGGTCGGCCCTCTACTTCGCGGCCGCGGCGCGCTTCTTCGCCCCCGTGTCGGTGGTGGGGGTGGCCGGGGAGGACTATCCCATGGAGGTGCTCACGCGGATGGAAAGCGAGGGCGTGGACGCGTCGGGTGTCCGCGTCGTCCCCGGGGAGAGCTTCCGCTGGCACGTCCGCTACGGGGCGTCCCTCGGGTCGCGGAAGACGCTGGCCACCAATCGTGGAGTGGCGGTACGGGAGGCTCCCGTTCTCGCGGACCACCACAGGAACTCTCGCTTCCTCTTCCTCGGGAGCACCCACCCCCGTATCCAACGGGCCGTTCTGGACCAGGCTGGATCACCGCGGCACGTCATCGTCGACACCATGACCCACTGGATCCACGACGAGAGGGACGAGCTGGAGGACGTTCTCGTTCGGGCGGATATCGTGCTGGTGAATGAAGAGGAGGCCATGGCGCTGGGAGGAACCGGCGACGCGGTGGGAGCCGCCCTGGGGTTGGCCGGTCGCCTGGAGGACGAGCGCGGGAGTGGCGAGGTGGTGGTGGTGGTGAAGCGGGGGAGGCACGGCGCGCTGGCCGTGCGGAGGGGCGCGGTACACGCGGTCCGTGCCGTGGCCGACGTCGTGGCGGTGGACCCCACCGGAGCCGGGGACGCCTTCGCGGGAGGGTTCGTGGGCGCGCTGGCCCGGCACGGGTGGGACGTCGGGAACGCCATGGCCCACGGATCGGCCACGGCCTCGTTCGCGCTGGAGTCGTTTTCCGTGGAGGCCCTCCAGCGGGCGACGGCCGTACGGGTCGGGGAGCGGGCCGGCCGCGTCGGTGGGTGACGGGAGTACCCCATCCGTCTCGGATTGCCCACATTTACACGATCCCGCACAGCGTCAACGGAGCAAAGGAGCGACATCGAGCATGTCGGCACCCAGGAAGCGTCTCATCGTGGTGGGCGACCGCGTTCTCATCCAGCCCGAAGAGGGCGAGGACAGGACCAAGGTCGGGCTCTACCTGCCGGCGAGCGCCGTGGACAAGCAGGCGGTGCAGGGCGGAACGGTGCTGGCCACGGGACCCGGAAACGCCATCTCCGCGCCCACGGAACTCAGCGAGGAGCCGTGGAAGATCGGGAACACGGGAGAGCCCCGGTACGTGCCGCTCCAGGCCCGCGTGGGCGACTTCGCCATCTTCTTCCGTAGCGCCGCCGTGGAGATCAGCTTCGAGGGCGAGCGCTACCTGGTGGTCCCCCAGGCCGCCATCCTGACCCTGGTCCGTGAAGAGGACGAGGACGACGCTCTGAGAGGGTTGTAGAGCCGGCGTGTCCATCGAGCGATACCGGTCCATCATCCCGCGCTGGAACGAGTTCACCGACACCATCAACCGTCCCGAGCCCACGGTGTTGCGGGTACGGCGCGGAAGGATCGCGCCGGCGGATCTGGTGGAGCGTCTGGAGGCACAGGGGTACAGCCTGGCTCCCCTGGACGGGATGCCCGACTTCTTCCAGGTGGTGGACGGCCCCCGCCCCGTCTCCTTCACCCTGGAGCACTGGATGGGGCTCTTCTACGTCCAGCAGGCTTCCACCGGAGTGGCGGCGCCGGCGCTGGCGCCCCTCCCCGGGGAGCGCGTCCTGGACCTGTGCTCCGCGCCCGGCGGGAAGACCACCCACATGGCGGAGCTCATGGAGGACCGGGGTGCGCTGGTGGCGTCCGACGTGAGCGAGGGGCGCATCCGGGGGCTCCTGGGGAACGTGTACCGCCTGGGCCACCCCAACATCATGGTGGTGTCCGGAGACGGGCGCTCCTTTCCCGAGGAGGCGTGCTTCGACCGCGTCCTGGTGGACGCGCCCTGCTCGGGGGAGGGAACGCTGCGCAAGAAGAGGGGGACGCCTCCGCGCCAGTCCACCTCGTTCATGGGGTACGTCACCCGCGCCCAGGAAGAACTCCTCCGCAAGGCCGTGCGCATCACCCGGCCGGGAGGGACCATCCTGTACGTCACCTGCACCTTCTCTCCCGAGGAGAACGAGGCGGTGGTGGACCGCGTCCTGCGCGAGGAGCCGGTGGAGATGGAGCCCCTCACCCTTCCCGTCCCCCACGAGCCGGGGGTGACGGAGTGGGAGGGACGCCGCTTCGATCCCCGCCTGGCGGGGACGTGCCGCGTGTACCCCCACCACTTCGATTCGGGGGGGCTCTACCTGGCCAAGCTCAGGCGTCTCGATGGCGCCGGCCCGTGCGGCGCGGAGTGGACACCCGTCCCGAGTGTATTCCCCGGTGAGGAGATGGCGGCCGGGGAGGCGGAGGCGTTGGGAGCCCGTGCCCGGGAGTTCCTGACGGAGCGCTTCGCCCTTCCCCCGGAGATCCTGGACGGGTTCCAGGTGATGTTCCGGGGAGGGCGGGCGTGGTTCCACACCCTGGAGGGATGGCCCGCCGAGGCGTGGAGCCAGGGTCCCTGGCGCCCGGTGTCGGTGGGGTTCCGCGCCGTGGAGTTCGACGGCCACGGGAGGCCGCGCCCCACCAACGACCTCCTCCAGTGGCTCGGCCCGGCCCTACGCGCCGGCGTCCTCGACCTCACGGAGACGGAGCTGCGGCGGCTCCTGGAGAGGGAGGATCTGGGGCGGATGGGCGTGCCTCCCGGATACCTGGCGTTGGGGTGGGAGGGGACGGTGCTGGGACGCGGGTTCTCCACCGGGGAGGAGGTGCGCAGCGAGGTCCCCAAGACGCGGGTGGCGGATCTGGCGCGGATATTCTGAGGAAGGGCGCCCCGAAAGTCGGGTTCCGGGACCTGTCGCCATTCGAGCGGACGCAATAGAGTCCACGGCATGAGCGCTCTTCGTCGGAGGTGGCGGTCGGGGAGATCCCCGTCGTTCGCGAGTCGAACCGTTCGTGCCGTCTCGCTCGCATCCGCGTTCGTGCTCGCTGGAGACGGTGCGGCGGCACAGACGCCACCAGTCCTCGAGTTGGGTCGTCCTGACCGCGCCGCGGCGTACGGCTTCACGGCCATCTCAGCGGTCCGAGAACTGAGCGAGGATAGCCTCCTCGTGGTCGACCGTGGCGAGGATAGACTGCTCGGCGTGCGGTGGAGTGCGCCGGACGTGGTCCATATCGGAAGGCGGGGGGAGGGACCCGGGGAGTATGAATGGGTCGGTGACCTTGTTTCGCTGAGCCGTGACACGACCCTCTTCACCGGTCGGAAGGACAACCGCTGGTTGTTGCTCGACGGCTGGCGGATCGTCGCCACCCTGGGGGCTGGTCAGCCGTTGGTGGGTCGTCTGGGAGCATCCATCGACGGGGCCGACCACCGGGGACACCTGGTGAACATCGACGGCCCGGCCCTTCAGATCGAACGCACGCTGGTTCGAGCCGATCGCCGATCGGGAGAGGTTCAGTCGCTCGGTGGTGTTCGCGGATACGATCCTGGAGGAATTACGATGCTGCCCGGCCGGGGGGGGCGTCCAAGGACTCTGGTGGGGGGGAACCCCCTCCGCAGTGCCGACCATGCCCTGGCGTTCGCCGACGGGGCTGTCGTCGTGGTTCGCTCCACCCCGTACGAGGTTCGCTGGTGGATGCCACAGGGTGGTTGGGGACCGACGGTGGCACTCCCATTCGAGCGGGTGCGGGTAACGAGAGATGAAATGGAGGCCGCGATGGAGCGGATGCGGCTTCCGCCGGGGACCGACCCGAAAGAGCTTCCTGGATGGCCACCCATCGTTCCGGCGGTCCGGGAGACCGTCCGGACGGTCCCATCTCTCGTCGCCACGCCGGACGGGTGTGTGTTGGTCTTCCGGACGCCGACCATGGCGAGGCCCGGGAATCGCTACGACGTGGTGTCGCGGAGAGGAGAAGTGGTCGCCCAACTCTCGCTTCCCGATGACGATGTGGTGGTGGGGTCGGGAAGCAGGGCTCTCTTCGTGGTTCACACGGACGAACTCGGGCTCCAGACCCTTCGCCGATATCGGTGGCCCGGGGCCCGATGCGCTTGAGTCACGTTCCCGGGGTCGACTCGAAACTCGCCTGACGACAACGGCGCGACGACTCCTTAGGGGCGCCGCGTCACCCCCGCCCCTCCAGCAGGAACCGCACGAAGGCCGCGTCGGTGGGTGCCAGCGGCATCTCCGTGAGCTCCTCCGGCGTGTACCACCCCACTTCGGTGTGCTCCAGCGCGACCGGCTCTCCCTCCACCCGGGCTTCCACGAACTCTATGAGGAAGGGGGAGCCCGCGTCCTGTCGGGAGAAGACGACCGCGCCCACGGATCGGACGTCCAGGTGGAGCTCCTCCAGGAGCTCCCGCCGCGCCGCCGCCAGGTGGTCCTCCCCGTCGTCGCTCTTCCCGCCGGGGAACTCCCACAGCGCGCCATGGCGCTTCTCCGGCGGACGCCGGCCCAGGAGGTAGCGTCCTTCGCGCTCGATGACTACGGCGACGACGTGGATGATGGTCATTTCCGAAGCTG